>JAAWJJ010000065.1 GCA_022796875.1 Eubacterium sp.
TCGCCCATTTTCCCGGGGATAAGGGATACTATAAAAATTCTTCCAATGTTTCCCTCTCTGGCAGCACAGCCTGGAAATCTATCGGCAAAACGGAAGTTCTGATAATATTTTTTATATCGCCATACTTTTTAAAAGTTTATTTTGAAAGCCGTTTCATAAGGAAATCAATCAAACTGTCAGTTGCTTTTCCCATCCCGTGATAAGCAACAAATGAGAAACACAAAATGTGTTTCCTATTTTTTAAGATTTATTTTACAAATTTCGAGTTGCTTTTAAACGGATATATGGTAATATGAATTAGTACATCGACCGGCGGTTCTGTTATTTATTGGAAAAATCGGCCGATATGATATTTTGCAGGAGAAAAAGAGGGTAAATCATGTTAAATTATGAAGAGGAATTAAAGAAATTTAAGCCAAGCCTGGAAGTGGAAGAGGCGGAAGAAGAGATTTATAACAGAGATTTAACAGACATGACGGATCTGATGCAGGAAATGATGAAAGAGGCAAAAAGAAACAGTAATCAATTGAGGTAGTATATGGAATGTTATAATTGCGGGGCAGCTTTAACAAAAGATAGCGTCTGCCCGGGATGCGGGATACAGATAAAAGTATATAAGCATATCATTTATGCGTCGAACAGGTGTTATAATAACGCGCTTGCCAAAGCGCAGGTAAGGGATTTATCCGGTGCGATAAAAGATCTCCAACTGAGCCTGAAATATAACAAAATGAATATTACGGCGCGGAATCTGCTCGGACTGATCTATTACGAAACCGGGGATACAGTTTCCGCACTCGGCGAATGGGTGATTTCTAGAAGCCTGCGGCCTGAAAATAATATTGCGGAAGAATATCTGGCTTATATTCAGAAAAATCAGGTGCAGTTAGATAATGTAAACCAGACAATAAAAAAATATAACCAGGCGTTGGCGTATTGCAGGCAGGGAAGTGAAGACCTGGCGATCCTCCAACTGAAGAAGCTGCTGTCTACCAATCCGAAATTATTGTGCGGACATCAGCTTTTAGCGTTACTGTGCATGAAAGAAGGAGAGTTTGCCAGGGCGAAAAGGACTCTGGAGAATGCGTTAAAGATCGACAGCGGCAACACGACGACCCTGAAATATTTAAAAGAAGTGGAATCGCATCTTTATGCGGATGAAAGAGAAGCGAAAAAAGCCAAAAAGCGCGAAGAACTGCTTTCTTATCAAAGCGGGAATGAAACGATCATTCAGCCGAAGACTTCTTTTAAAGACACTTCACCGCTGATGACTGTGGTCAATATTATTATCGGTATCGTGATCGGCGCTCTGGTGACCGGATTTCTGGTTGTTCCGGGAGTGCGGCAAAATGCGCGCAGCGAGGCAAATACCGCCGTCAGCAGTGCGAATGATACGATTACGACAAAAGACGAAAATATTAAAACCCTGAATTCGCAGATTGATGATCTCAAAAAGGAAATTAAAGAGTTAGAAGAAGAAAAAACCGAAAACGACAGTAAAATTTCCACGTATGAACAATTGCTGGCCGCGTATGCGGCGTTTAGCGGAGGGGATGTGGAAACGGCTGGTACTGCTCTGGCAAACGTAAACGTCGATTATTTAAGCCAGAGTTCAAAAACGATCTACGACCAGATCAACGCGCAGGTAAATCAGCAGTATCTGGAAACGATGTATTCGGAAGGGTATGCGGCCTATAGCCGGTATGATTATGAAGCCGCCGTGACAGCGCTGCAGGCAGTTGTGGATATGGATGAGAGCTATCATGACGGATATGCAATCTATTATCTTGCCCAATCCTGCCGTAAAGTAGGCAATAATCAGAAAGCATTGGAATACTATCGGAAAATAGCGGAACAGTATCCGAATACTTCCCGTGCGTCTACGGCGCAGCGTTATATTACGGAGCTGGAAGAAGAACTGGGAGCGTCCGGGGTGCAGCCGGGTCAGGACGGAGATATGCAGGAGCCGGGCCAGGACGGAGATATGCAGGAGCCGGGCCAGGATTAGGACAGAGGAATAACGTTATTGATTACAAAAGATCTTGAAAGACAATTTCAGGATCTTTTGTTGTATACAGGAAAGGAAAAGAAAATGGAAGAAAGATATTTATTGGATGGGACAAGCCTGCGTTTTATGGTACCGCAGGAACTGGATCATCATTGCGCCGAACAGGCCAGGGAGGAACTGGAACTCATGATTGCCACATATCCGATCCGGCAGATCATTTTTGATTTTAAAAATACGGATTTTATGGACAGTTCCGGAATCGGCATGATTATGGGCCGTTATCAGAATTTAAAATACCGGGGCGGCAGTGTGTGCGCGGAGCATTTGAATCAGCGGATGAAACGGATCTTTTTATTGTCCGGACTGCACAAAATCGTAAAATTAGTAGAAGAGGAGAGCGTGGGATGAAGATGGAAGGACAGGCAAATGAAATAAAATTGGTAATGGATGCCAGATCGGAAAATGAAGCGTTTGCCAGATCGGTGGCAGCGGCGTTTGCCGTAGATATGGATCCGACACTGGAAGAACTCGAAGATATCAAAATCGCGGTTTCCGAAGCGGTGACAAATTCCATAATTCACGGTTACATAGAAAAACAGGGCAAAATAGAAATCGTGTGCAGAAAAGAGGGAGCGGAACTGACGATTTCCGTAATTGATAAAGGAGCCGGGATTCCGGACGTCAGCCGGGCAATGAGCCCGTTTTATACGACGGCAAAAGAAAAAGAACGTTCCGGAATGGGATTTTCTTTTATGGAAGCGTTTATGGACGAACTGCATGTAACGTCTGAGCCGGGAAAAGGAACCGCCGTGACAATGAAAAAGGTGATCAGCCGTAGTCCGGAAAGGCAGGAAAACCATGGATGCACCGGCGATGAATAATACATGCGTAAAGAAGGATAAAACAAGGGAACAGAAGATTCTTGAAAACCAGGGGCTGGTCTGGCATGTCGTAAAACGGTTTGAGAACCGGGGACTGGCAAAGGAAGAACTGTTCCAGATCGGCTGCATCGGACTGATCAAGGCAGTGGATCGGTTTAATGCTTCTTATCAGGTTCAGTTTTCTACTTATGCGGTTCCGTTAATTATCGGGGAATTAAAACGTTATTTCCGGGATGACGGGCTGATCAAAGTTAGCCGGGGATTAAAAGAGAACAGTTGGAAAATCAAACGGTGCGCGTCCGAGTTTTTCGCCTCACACGGGCGCGAGGCGACAGTAGAAGAAATCAGCGAATGCACTGGATTGTCCGCGCAGGATATAGCACTGGCAAGCGACGCGGTAAAAGAAGTGGAATCTATTTACGGCAGGGAAGAAGAGGAAGAGGGATATCGGGAAAGACTGGCCGTAAAAGTAAACGGCAGTCCGGTGGCGACTTTTGACGCGCAGGAAACGGAAAACGGACAGGAACAGGTATTTAACAGGATTTTGGTGCAGCAGCTTCTGGATACCCTGGAAGACAGGGAAAGAGAGGTGCTGGAGCTGCGGTATTTAAAGGAATGGAAACAGGTCAAGGTAGCCGAAAAGCTGGGCATGAGCCAGGTGCAGGTATCCCGGATGGAACGAAAGGTACTTGCAAAGCTGCAGTTGTTAATACATTGACATATGGAGGAATTCGAACTATAATTATATTGAATTGTCCAAAATAAAGGAGATATCGTTGGGACTACAGGAAACGAAAATGTTGTTTATGAAAACACGAGCAGCATGAATAGGAGAAAAGAACGATGATGACAAGGAAATCAATTCTGATCGTTGATGACGAAGAAATGAGCAGGGAATTGCTGAGCCAGATGTTTGAAGATGAGTATAACATACTTATGGCGGAAAACGGGGAAGAAGCGATATCGGTGTTAAGCAGGCACATGGATGAGATTGCGATCATGCTGTTAGATCTGGTTATGCCGGTGCTGAACGGATATCAGGTACTCCAGGTATTAAATGCAAAACAGATCGTGGACCGGATTCCGGTAGTACTTGTAACTGCGCAGAAAGATACGGAAGTAGAATTGTCGTGTTATGCATTAGGGGCATCTGCAGTCATTTCCAAACCATATGTGGCGCAGGCCGTCAGGATGCAGGTATTCAATATTATTGAACTGCATAAAAAGGCGGATTTGCTGGAAGAAAAAGCGGACCAGTATAAACAGGAGCTGGATATACAGAAAAAAAGGCTGGAAGAGTATAACAGCAATTTGCTGGAAGTCATCAGTAATATTATTGAATCCAGAGATTTGGAGTCCGGGACGCATGTCAAACGTGTGAAAGGCCTGACCAGAATTATGGCGCAGTCCTATATGCAGCTGTATCGGGACTCCGGCCTGACAAGGAAAAAGATTGATACGATTGTGACGGCGTCAGTCGTGCATGATATCGGAAAAATTGCGATTTCGGATAATATATTGTTAAAACCGGGACGACTGACGGATGAAGAATATGAGATCATGAAAACTCATACGACAAAAGGCTGCGATATTTTAAATATGCTGAATGATGTGCAGGACAGGGAAATGCTGGAAGTATCCTACGAAATCTGCCGTTACCATCATGAAAGATACGACGGGAGAGGGTATCCGGACGGCCTGAAAGGCGACGAGATCCCGCTGTCGGCACAGTTGGTATCGATCGTGGATGTTTACGATGCGCTTGTCAGTGAACGTGTATACAAAAAAGCATTTGATAAACAGACGGCATTTGAAATGATCGTGGGAGGAAAGTGCGGTATTTTCTCACCGAAACTTCTGAAATGCCTGGAAAGCAGCAAAAATGCAATGGAACTGTTTTTTGACAGTCAGGTATAAAACAAAGGAAAAGGGGTGTAAAAATTATGACTGATGCGGAAAGAAAACAATTAACAGAAGCGGGAATGAATCTGGAAACAGCAATGGAACGTTTTATGAACAACGATTCTTTATTAGAGCGTTTTTTAAAGAAATTCCAGAACGATAAAAGTTATAATGAATTAAAAGAAGCGATCGCGGCAGCGGATAAAGACAGGGCGTTTGCGGCGTCCCATACGTTAAAAGGCGTCAGCGCAAACCTGTCGTTTGATACGTTGTGTGAAAAAGTGTCAAAACAGACCGAAGAATTCCGTTCTGGAAGTTTTGAAGCGGGGGCGGCTATGATGGAGGACGTGACAGAAGAATACGAAAGGATAGCTGCGGCATTGAAAGAAATATTCGGGTAAAGACGGAAATGAAAACAGTTGGATTTGGTTTACAGTGAATGTGGCATAATGTTTGGCACGGGAGTTTCGCATGACGAAACTCTCTTTTTTCACTATGGGAGAGGAAAATAAAGATGGGATGGAAATACTTGTTCAGCCAGACGGTTTTGCAGCGGGGCAGGCAATATCAAAACAGAGGAGCGGTTCGGAATCTTGTGAAAAACGGGGATGTTTACAAAGCACGCGTCTGGGGGCGGGCTTTGTATTCCGTAGCGATCCGCATACATGAGGACGGTTATGTGCAGTCGATGACCTGCAATTGTCCATTTGCACATGACGGAAACAACTGTAAACATATGGCCGCGGTATTATTTGAAATAGGCAAAAACAATGCAGACGCGATCAACGGCGAAAAAAACCGGGTGTACCCGTTCCGGTCGCCGGAAAACAGAAATGAAGACTATTATTATTTTGATTTGGGGAGGATGACGTCCCGGCTTGTGTTTTATGACAGCAAAGTGAAAGAAGCCCGAAAAATGGTGGAAGACGGCAAGATCACACTGCAGAAAGTGGATATCCGCTATACCCATGATTACCGCCTGGACGGGCTGATCGGTACCGCGGAAGGACTTGTGGAACAAAACGGGCGTACGGTAAAAGCAGAGGTCGTTTTTGGAAAGGGCGAGATTTACTATGCGAGATGCATGGTGCAGGGATGCTACAATATTTTTGATGCTTCTAAATATTCCCCGGGGCTGGACGGGTTGTGCGTGCATGAAACGGCTCTGCTTTTTTTGCTGGAAGAGTATCTGAAGCAGAATAATCCGGGAGATGCTACGGATGAAACGGCGCTTTTTTTGCTGGACAATTACCGGAATAAGCATACTTTTCATACAAAAGAAACGCCGGACGTTTCAAGAACGGTGTTTTTGGAGCCGCGGGTAGAAAACCGGGGGGCTGATTTTTATGTGTCTTTCCGCATAGGAAGCGATAAGCTGTATATGGTAAAGGATATTCCGGAACTGGTGCAATTTGTGGAAAACAAAGGAATTATGCCGTTGGGAAAGAAAAATCAGGTCGATTTTTCCGTGGATCAATTTGAGGAACGCTCCCAAAAATATTATGATTTTGTCCGGAAATGCGTGCGGGAAGAACAGTTTCGAATCGAGAAAGCAAGCTGGGGGTTCAGCGGAGGAAAGAATATAAAAGGCAGCCTGGAATTGTACGGAGAAAAGCTGGATACTTTTTATGAACTTGCCAGGGGAACCTATTTGCCGTTTAAGGATTTCCGTCAGACGGCGGAGAATAAAAATGAAAAAATCTATATGGGGGAAGAAGCGCTGTCTTTGGAACTGGAAATTCAGCCTGATATAGATCAGGACGGGGTGTTTCACGGAATTTTAATCAACGGGAATCTGCCGGAACTGCTGGAAGGAGATTCTTATTTTTATTGTCTGGGGACGTCTTCTTTAAACCGGATCAGCGGTGAAACAGGAAACGTGCTGGATATGCTGACGGAAATGGAACATTGCGGCAAAGTCGAGTGCCATGTCGGACGCAGGCATATGGCGGAATTTTATTACCGTGTGCTTCCGGAGTTGAAAAAGCAGGTAGGAATCGTGGAAAAAGACGAGGCTGCCATAAAAGAGTATCTTGCGCCGGAAGCACGGTTTTTTTTCCGGCTGGATGCGCAAAAGGGAAATATTACCTGCGAGGTAAAAGTGCATTACGGGGAAGAAGAGTATGGCCTGTGCACGGCAGCGGAGCCAAAGAGCGGTTTCCGTATGATACGGGATACGATGCGCGAACAGGAGATCGAAGAGCGGATACTTGAGATTTTCCCGGAAAAAGAAGAAAGAGAAGAAAAAGAGTTTATTTATCACTGCGGGGGAAAAGAAGACGTTGTGTACCAGATGTTAAAAAGCGGCGTGGAGGAATTGCTCCGTCTTGGAGAGGTAGAGGCGACCGAACATTTCCGCAGGATGAAGATTCGTCAGCAGCCGAAAATAACCGTGGGCGTGTCTATGGAAAACGACCTTATGAATCTTTCCGTTTTCACGGAAGATATGGAACCGCAGGAATTGCTGGATATCCTGCACAGTTACCGCCGGAAGAAAAAGTATTACCGGCTGCGGAACGGGGATTTTCTGAATCTGGAAAGCCAAAATCTGGAAAACTTAAGCGCAATGTTTGATATGCTTCAGGTTTCGCCGAAAGAATTTGTAAAAGGGAAAATGCAGATTCCAGCGTACCGCGCGCTTTATCTGGACAGGATGTTAGAAGAAAACGATGAAATTTATGCGAAACGGGATCGGCATTTTAAAAACCTGATCCGGGAGTTTAAGACGGTAAAGGATTCTGATTATGAAATTCCGGACTCTTTGCAGAATACGATGCGGGGATACCAGCGGTTTGGTTTTAAATGGCTGCGTACCGTGGAACAATGCGGATTTGGCGGGATTCTTGCAGACGATATGGGACTCGGCAAAACGCTGCAGATGATTTCGGTTCTGCTGGCCGCAAAACAGGAGGGGAAAAGCGGCACATCACTGATCGTAACGCCGGCGTCCCTTGTGTATAACTGGCAGGAGGAAATCGCGCGTTTCGCGCCAGAGTTAAAGACGGCCACAATTACCGGAATACAGGCGGAGCGGCAGAAAAAGATTCTTGACTATTCGGAATGGGACGTTCTCATAACTTCTTACGATCTGCTCAAACGGGATATTGACCTTTATGAGGGAATGGTATTTGAATATCAGGTAATAGACGAAGCGCAGTATATCAAAAACCATACGACCGCGGCGGCGAAAGCCGTAAAAACCGTACGCAGCAGACATCGGTTTGCGCTTACGGGAACGCCAATCGAGAACCGCCTGAGTGAACTCTGGAGTATTTTTGATTATCTGATGCCGGGATTTTTGTACGGTTATGAAAGGTTCCGCAAAGAACTGGAACTGCCGATTACGAAAAATAAAGAGGAAGCCGCGACCCGGCGTTTAAAACAGATGGTTTCCCCGTTTATATTGAGAAGGCTCAAAGAAGAAGTGTTAAAAGATTTGCCGGAAAAACTGGAAAAAACGTTGTATGCAAAATTTGACGAGAAACAGCAGAAAATTTATGACGGACAGGTTGTTTCCATGAAAAATATGTTAAAGGAGCAAAGCGAAGACAATTTCCGTAAAAATAAACTGCAGATACTGGCGGAACTGACAAGAATCCGTCAGGTTTGCTGCGACCCGTCGCTGTGCCTGGAAAATTATAACGGGGACTCGGCAAAGCGGGAAGCCTGTCTGGAATTGATCCGCAATGCGATCGACGGCGAACATAAAATGCTGATCTTTTCGCAGTTTACCTCAATGCTGGAGCTGCTGGAGGCGGATTTGAAAGCGGAGAAGATTCCGTATTACAAAATAACCGGCGCGACGTCAAAAGAGAACAGGCTCGAATATGTCCGCAGTTTTAACGAAGACAGTACGCCGGTATTTCTGATCTCTTTAAAAGCGGGAGGGACGGGCCTGAACCTGACCGGAGCCGATATTGTCATCCACTATGATCCATGGTGGAACTTGGCCGTTCAGAACCAGGCGACGGACCGCGTACACAGGATCGGGCAGACGAAAAAAGTATCGGTGTATAAACTGATTGCAAAGGGTACCATTGAGGAAAAAATTCTGCATATGCAGGAGAAGAAAAAGGATCTGGCAGACGAGATCTTAAGCGGGGAAACAGGCGGGATCGTCAATATGTCAAAGGAAGATTTGCTGGAATTGTTATAAACATAGGGAAGATTTGCTGGAATTGTTATAAATATAAAGCAGATTTGCCGAAATTGCTATAATAAGATACAGATGAGGAGGAAAAGCAAAGACTATGTCAGAAGCAGAAAAAAAAGGCGCCGGATCGGCCAGAATGGGGCAGATGCCGGTACACAGATTATTTTTAACTATGTCGTTACCGTTAATTATTTCCATGCTTGTACAGGCAATGTACAATGTTGTGGATAGCATTTTTGTATCGCAGATCAGCGAAGACGCGTTATCTGCCGTATCTTTGGTATTTCCGATGCAGAACCTGATGATCGCGGTGGCGACCGGAACAGGCGTTGGTTATAACGCACTCATTTCCAGGCGGTTGGGGCAGAAAAGAGGGAAAGAGGCGGATGATACCGCAAATACGGCGTTTTTTCTGCTGTTGTGTAGCTATGTCGTATTTTTGATTATTGGAATATTGTTTTCGGACAGGTTTATGGCGGTTCAGAATACTTCCGCCGTGATTGCGGAATATGGAGCGGTATATATGCGGATCGTTATGTGTGTGAGTATCGGGTTATTCGGGCAGGTGACGATAGAGCGGCTGCTGCAGTCTACCGGACGTACGGTTTTGCCGATGCTGACGCAGATTACCGGAGCCGTGATTAATATTATATTTGACGCCGTCCTGATCTTCGGGTTGGGGCCGTTTCCGGAAATGGGCGTGGCCGGAGCCGCTGCGGCCACCGTATTCGGGCAGTGTGTGGCCTGCGTGATGGGGCTGATCTTTAATAAAAAATATAATACGGAAATTCACTTAAATCTGAAAGAAGTATTTCGACCGAAAAAAGAAATTATTGCCGAAATTTATAAGATTGGTATCCCGTCTATCATTATGGTATCTTTGACTTCCGTCATGACTTTTGGTATGAACCGGATCCTGATCGGTTTTACATCGACGGCGGTAGCCGTATTCGGCGCTTATACCAAACTGCAGAGTATTGTATTTATGCCGCTGTTTGGTATGAATAATGCGCTCGTTCCGATTGTCAGCTACAATTTCGGAGCGAGTAAAAAAGACCGGATTTTTCAGGCGTATAAAGTCGGGTGCATGTATGGCTGCGGATTTATGTGGATCGGCCTTTTGCTGTTCCAGCTTCTTCCGCGTCAGTTGTTAGGATTTTTTCAGGCATCCGAATATATGATGGAAGTCGGCGTGCCTGCTATGCGGATTATGAGTCTGATTTTCGTTTTTGCCGGGATTTCCGTCATATCGGGTTCGTTTTTCCAGGCAATGGGAAAAAGTATCAATTCCCTGATCGTATCACTGGTCCGGCAGATGATTGTATTGCTGCCCTGCGCTTATTTGCTGTCCCGGATGGGAGAGCTGCAGCTTGTGTGGATGTCGCTGCCGATTTCGGAACTGGCCGGGTTTGCGATTACGGTAGTATTGATTGTGAAACTGTTCCGCAGGCTGAAATAGAGGCGTCGTATAGCAAGCTGAAATTGTGGTATCGGATAGCGGTCTGAAGCAGCGGTTCCAGATAGCAGGTTGAAGTAACTGTGACGGATGGCAGGCTGGAGCAGCGGCGCTGGGCAGAAAACAAAAATAGAGGCGCAGGATGGCAGATGGAAGGAGAACGCTTATGCAGGTAGAATTACAGGAAAAATGGGAAATATTGCTGGATATTTTAAAGAAACAGGGAAGAGTTGCTGTGGCTTTTTCCGGCGGTGTGGATTCCACGTTTTTATTGTATGCGGCGAAACAGGCGCTCGGAGAACGGACGGCGGCGGTTACGGTGCAGTGCGGCTGGGTGCCGGAGCGCGAAACAGAGGAAGCGAAGCAGTTTTGCAAAGATTCACATATTCCGCATTATATTTGCCGTGCCGAAATGCATCAGATCGACGGGTTTTGTGAAAATCCGCCGGAGCGCTGCTATTTGTGCAAAAAAGTAATATTTACGAAAATGAAAGAACTGGCGGCAGAACTGGGGTATTATGCCGTGCTGGAAGGTTCCAATACCGATGATCTGGACGATTACCGTCCGGGGATGCGGGCCATTCGGGAGCTGGGCGTAGCCAGTCCTTTAAAAGAGGCCGGACTTTCCAAAGAAGAAATCCGTATTTTGTCGAAAGAGCACGGACTGCCAACCTGGGAAAAACCGTCTTTTGCCTGTCTGGCTTCAAGGTTTGTATACGGGGAAACAATTACGGAAGAAAAACTGCAGATGGTGGACCGGGCGGAACAGAAACTGATGGACTACGGATTTCACCAGTTTCGGGTGCGCATACACGGAAAGATGGCGCGCATCGAACTGCTGCCGGAAGAAATGGGGCGTCTGCTGGAACGTAAGCTGCGCGGGGAGATCGAAGCTTATTTCAAAGAACTGGGATTTACCTATGTGACGCTGGATCTGTCCGGTTATCGTACGGGCAGTATGAACGAGGCAATTTTATGAAATGGTTTAAAGCATTAAAACTGATAAAAAAGAGTATGATGCAGTTTCTGGTGACAAAGTTTAATCTGTTGTTTTTTCATATGATGGGACAGGATATGACGATTGCAAAAGGGGTGTCGTATGAAACTCCCGGAATGGATAAACTTTGCAGGCAGGCTGCGGCAGAGGGGTGCGTCCTGTTGCAAAACAACGGCGTGCTTCCTTTCAAACAGGGCGGGCGCGTTGCCGTGTTCGGCAGATGCCAGTATGATTATTTTTATGTAGGATACGGCAGCGGCGGCAATGTCCATGCGCCGAAAAAAGTGAATCTGATTGACGGACTGAAAAATAACGGAGTAAAAGTGGAAGAACGTCTGGCGGAGATTTATAAAACCTGGTGTCAGGATTTTAAAAATGCGCCGGAGCCGTCCTGGTGGGGAAACTGGCCCATGCATTACAGCGAGATGGAAGTGCCGGACAGCCTGGCGAAAGAGATGGCGGAACAATGCGAAACGGCCGTTGTCGTCATTGGCCGTGCGGCAGGGGAAGACCGGGAAAACGTACTGGCGGAGGGCAGTTATTATCTCACGAAGGAAGAATTCCAGCTGCTCGACACGGTGACGGACTGTTTTCAAAAGACGGCCGTCGTTATGAACTGCGGCAGCCTGATTGATCTGTCATGGACAGAGCGGTATGCGGATAAAAGTCTGGCGGTCCTTTATGCCTGGCAGGGCGGTATGGAAAGCGGAAACGCGGTTTCCGACGTGCTGACCGGAAAAGTAAATCCGTGCGGAAAGTTGTCGGATACGGTAGTCAGAGATTATAAAGACCAGATCACGGCGGAAAATTTCGGCGGAAAGGCGTTTAACCATTATGCGGAAGATATTTTTGTCGGATACCGTTATTACGAAACGTTTGCGCCGGATCAGGTGCAGTTCCCGTTCGGATTCGGCCTGAGTTATACGACGTTTGAGATACAGCCTACAGGGTTTTCATATGAAGACGGCAAAATAGAAATTACCGCGTCGGTCACCAATACGGGAAACATTGCCGGAAAGGAAGTCGTGCAGGTTTATCTGCGCGCACCGCAGGGGAAACTGGGGAAAGCGAAGAAGACTCTCGTTTCGTTTGGGAAAACGAAGCTGCTGGCGCCGGGAGAACGTCAGAAACTTACATTTGAAATAGAAGAATATACGTGCGCGTCTTTTGACGATACCGGAAAGACCGGTTTTAGCCATTCTTATGTTTTGGAAGAGGGCGAGTATGTATTTTATATCGGGGCAAGCGTGCGTGCGGAGGCAGAGGCAGGCTCGTTTTATATAAAAAAGATAAAAGTTCTGGAAACGTTTCAGGAAGTCTGCATGGTAAAGGAGCCTTTTTTGCGGCTCGTTTCGGATAATGGAAAGCCGAAATATGAAGAAGTGCCGGCAGGAAATGCCGATTTGAAACAGAGAATATTAAGAGATACAGAGCAGGAACGGCGGATTCCGGAGGATGTGGAATGTAATCGGCGGATTCCGGAAAGTGCAGGGAAATACCGTCTGAAGGATGTGGCTTCCGGAAAAATTACGATGGAACGGTTTCTGGCGCAGTTATCGGATGCGGAGCTGGAAGCGCTATTAAGAGGAGAGGGCGGTATGGGCAGCGCGCTCGGCCTGGAGGGAAACGCAGGGGTATTCGGCGGTATTTTACAAAGTTTGCGCAATAAAGGCGTGCCGCCTGTCACCTGCTGCGACGGCCCGGCCGGAATCCGGGCGAACCGGATAGCGACGCTGCTTCCGAACGGAACCAACCTTGCCTGCACGTGGGATCAGGAATTGATTACACGGTTGTTTGAGAAGCTGGGCGAAGAAATGGAACATTACGGCGTCGACGTTCTTTTATCGCCGGGGATGAATATTCACCGGAATCCGCTTTGCGGCAGGAATTTTGAATATTATTCGGAAGATCCGTATCTGTGCGGAAAGATCGCCGCCTGCGCGGTGCGGGGAATCCAGTCGCGCGGCGCTTCGGCGTGCCCGAAACATTTTGCCTGCAACAATCAGGAAAAAAGACGGACTTCGAATGACAGCCGCGTTTCCGGACGCGCGCTCCGCGAAATTTATTTGAAAGGATTTGAAATCTGCGTAAAAGAGGCCCGCCCGAAATGTATTATGACCAGTTACAATAAGATTAACGGCGTGTGGAGCCATTATAATTATGATTTGGCCGCGACGGTGCTTCGGAAAGAATGGGGATTTGACGGTGTAGTCATGACCGACTGGTGGATGAGAAGCAGCGTTTCCCCGGAATTTCCGAAAGTAAAAAACAACGCATATCGAATTCGCTCCCGGGTCGACGTACTCATGCCGGGGAACAAAAGCCGCCTCAGAAAAGCATATAAACAGGATAAAGCGTTGATTCGATCGTGGAGCAGACCTGACGGAATCACGAGAAGAGAGGCGGAACGGGCGGCTGCGAATGTGCTGCGGCTGGCGCTGGAGAAAGTTTGTAATTCAAAACTGGATGCGTAATCGGAATACCATAGAATTTTTGGGTGTTTGGGAAAACTGCATAATCCGGATTTTAACCGTGTGCAATTCGAGGCGTTTAAAAATGAGGCAGGATTAAATCGTTTTGTGGTGACACCAACTAAATGGATAACGCAAATGAATGCAATTGGTATTACTTCAAAAGCGGGACGTTATGGTGGAACATATGCTCACAGTGATATTGCGATGTTTTTTGCAACCGCTTGCAAATCTGGAAAGCTATAATGCCGTTTTGATCAATCAGGGGAAGAAGCTTTTAATCATTTGTGCTATTAACGAAAGTAGCTGAATGGAGATCGGTCATGGAAAACATAAAAAATGTAGTAGATATTCTTTTAAAAAGAGATGGTGCACAGTGCCCTGTCTGTGGGAAAAAGTTAACGGATAAAAATATGTGTATAGACCATATATTTCCAAAAGGCCTGGGAGGAAGCGATGATTTAGATAATTTAAGACTGCTTTGTGGGGAATGTAACTACAAATATGTAAATACCGCTTTTAGCGGCCAGGAGTTTGAAAAATATATCTATGAGATTATTCGAAAAAATGGGAATTTTCGTAATGTAAGATTAGAAATGAATATAAGTAGAGATAACTCGGTTGATATTTTTGCTGAAAGAAAACTGGAAGAAGACTGGGAGAATTTGGCGATTGAAGTTAAATATTCCACATCATTTACTTTAGCAAGAATTAATTTAGTAGTGGCAAGATTGAAAGAAATTCAGCAGTTAGTAACGAATGTAAAATGCGTATTTCTGTTTCCAGGAAAGTTAACGGAAGAAGCGAATATGATATTGAGCCAAAACGAAATTGAAATCTGGGATGGAGAATATTTAATATCCAGATTTAAAAGTGAAATTGAACAGACTTTTCATCCTGTTTTTAGTTCTCTTTTTAATGTGAAATATACTTATGGTCAAGAAAAGGAACAGATTTTTATTGACAAATTACATGAATGTAAGCCGGGTAGAGAGAATTGGAGTAAATACCAAAAATTAATTGGTGAAGTTTTAACTTTTTTATTTTGTCCTCCATTATTGTGCCTAATATCGGAATAAACAGATGCAAACGGGACAAATAGGAGAGATTTTATATTTCCGAACTATTGTGATAAAGGATTTTGGTCATATTTACAATTTAGATATTCTGCAGATTATATTGTTGTTGATGCTAAAAATTATCAAAAGAATATTACGAAAAAAGAGGTTTTACAAATAGCTAATTATTTGAAAGAGCATGGGCCAGGCCTGTTTGGAATAATTGTAACCAGAAATGGTGTGAGTGAAAGCGCGTTTTATACTCTGAAAGAAGTATGGGCGATTCATAAGAAAATGATTATCATATTACAGGATAATGACATTGAACAAATGCTGTTGGAAAAGCTTGCAAATAGAGAGCCTGAAAATATTGTCAGACAAAAAATTGAAGATTTCCGTTTATCAATCTAAATTAATGTAGTTTTGTTGAAAAGAGGGAATACCTTTGAAACATTCGACGGCAAAGAAAGTGGAAGCGATAAAGGATGCTTTGAAACATTTTGAGATAATTTGACTAAAAAGTCGTCTGATTTTATGTAGGCGGCTTCTTTAGTATAAAAATATAATTTTTGTCCCAAAATAGTGTCATGTTGTCCCGATATGTGATACAATATAAAAAAGGTAATTGGAGGTGCGCTCTTGTGAAAAAACAAACTATATTAAACTTGATAAAATATCATGTTGAAAAGAATGAGAATGCATTTAGAAATGAGGCTGTAAGCATAGCGAAATATTTTGATGCTATTGGTGATGATCAGCTGGCTGAATATATAATGGGGTTAATAGCAGAATCTAACTTGTATGTTCCGCAGGCTAGTGATTTTGAAAGTGAATTTTTAAAACAAATAGATATCAGAGAAATGCAACCATTGAATTTACCAGTAGCAATATCAAATGATATAAAAGGTATTATTAATGCAGTTAATCATAATATTGGGATAAATAAATTTTTGCTTGAAGGACTGCCAGGTAGTGGAAAAACGGAAGCGGCGAAACATATAGCCAGATTGCTTGACAGAACATTATATTGTGTTGATTTTGAGCATTTAATTGATAGTAAACTCGGGCAAACGAATAAAAATATTGCCAGTGTTTTTACAGAGATAAATATGATTCCATATTCAAATAAAGTTGTTATTTTATTTGATGAAATAGATGTGATTGCCTTAGACAGAATTAATAGAAATGATGTGCGTGAAATGGGAAGGGTTACTTCAACTATATTGAGAGAACTTGATAGATTAACTGATTTAAATAAGGAAATAGTAATTATTGCGACAACAAATTTGTATTCCAATTTTGATAAAGCTTTAATTAGACGTTTTGATGCAGTGATTAATTTTAGTAGATATAGTAAAGAAGATTTATTGGAAGTCGCAGAGTATTATTATGTATCTTTTATTAAAAACTTTAAAGGTGTTTCAAAAGATACCAGATTATTAAAAAAAATATTGAGGCTATCGCCTGATTTGCCTTATCCGGGAGAATTGAAAAACATTATCAAAACCTCTTTGGCGTTCAGTGATGCAAATATAGAATATGATTATTTGAGAAGGCTTTATAATTCTTTGGTAGGTAATTTAGAAGAAACTGATATAGAACAACTTCATGTACAAGGATTTACGGTCAGAGAAATAGAAAGGCTCAAAGGAGAATCTAAAAGCACTGTATCCAGAAAATTAAGTAAGGGGGAAGAAATGAATGAATAATGTACTGGAATTAAAGGGAAAGCGATTTGTCCAGGCTTCAAAAGCCGGTAACGGCGGAGGAGCGTCCATGAACAGTAAAAAAGTAGTAACAAAAGAACAGTTGCTTAGATTTGCAGACAGAATTGATCAAATTAAAGAATTTTGGAAACAGGAAAGAAAGCCTTTTGAAGGGATACTGATTAGCGTACATTATAATAAAATAGTTGCAAAGAGTAATCGAATTGCAGGATTGTTTAAAGGAATGGATTCTAATTATGCTATTGTAGGCGCTAAATTTAATAAAGAAAAAACGAAACATATTATTACGTATTTTCTTGATATGGAAGATTTGGATGAAAGTATAGAACTGCTTTTAAAAACAAGTGATGTAATCAAAGCGAAGTTTCAAAATGGAATAGACAAAGTTGCTTTTGATAATAGAAAAACAATAGATAAAATATCATTCTCTCAATTTTCAATAACAAAATCTATGTTTAAACAGGTAGTTGCAGATGTTTCATATATTGAAGATTTTGAGGTGGAAATGGCAACGCGCCAATTAAAACAAAGTATCATTACATTATATAATACGCATACAGATACAAAAATGTTATTCAAAAATATCGGAATTGACATTTTAAAAAGCAGGATATTAGATAATCAGACAGTGTTTTTAGATGAAAATCAATTAGAGATTTTATTTGAGAAAGCGCCATATCTTGTTTCTATGGCAACAGAAGATTTATCAGAATTATCTCCGGAAGATTTTATTCAGGAATATCAACAAGGGATTCTGTATATGCCTTCTCCAACGATTGAGCCAACTGTTGGCGTGATTGATACATTATTTGATAAGCGTGTCTATTTTGGAGAATGGGTAGAGTATCATGATATGGTTGACGATAATTTGCCTAAAAACACGGATGATTATCGTCATGGGACAGCGGTAGATTCTATTATTGTGGATGGACCAAGATTAAATCCTTGGCTCGATGATGGATGTGGCAGATTTAGGGTGCGCCATTTTGGCGTTGCGATAGGTTCAAAATTTTCTTCTTTTACGATTACAAAACTGATAAAAGAGATTGTTGCAAACAATAGGGATATAAAAGTTTGGAATATTTCGCTCGGAAGTAATCAGGAAGTGAATGACAATTTTATTTCTGCAGAGGCTGCTATATTAGATAAAATTCAATATGAAAATGATGTTATTTTTGTTGTTGCAGGGACGAATAAGCCTGGTGCTGATATTGAGAAAATAGGTTCACCTGCTGATTCAATAAACAGTATGGTAGTTAATGCAGTGACTCAAAATGGTTTATCAACTAAGTATGCGAGAAGAGGATTGGTATTATCCTTTTTTGCAAAACCAGATGTTAGTTATTATGGTGGGAGTGAAGAAAAATATATTAAGGTTTGTGAACCATTAGGGGAAGC
>JAAWJJ010000066.1 GCA_022796875.1 Eubacterium sp.
TCGCCCATTTTCCCGGGGATAAGGGATACTATAAAAATTCTTCCAATGTTTCCCTCTCTGGCAGCACAGCCTGGAAATCTATCGGCAAAACGGAAGTTCCAATAACACTTTTTATATCATCATATTTATAGAAGTTTATATTGAAAGCCGTTCTGTAAAGAAATGGCCAAACTGTCGGCGGCTCCACGCTCCGTGAAAAGTAATCGCAGGCGCCGTTTATCCTTTTCTCTGCCTCCGATACTCGCTCGGATTAACCCCAAATTTCTTTTTTACGGCTCTGGCCATCGCCCTGCAATTGGAAAAACCGTGCATCGTACAGATCTCGTCCAACGTCAGGGTGTCGTCTTCCAGGTCATACAGGATATGGTTTAACCGAATTTCACGCAGCATATCTTTAAATGTGGTTCCGGCATATTTGGAAAACATTCTGGACAGGTGTTCCGGAGAATATCCAAAATACTCTCCCAACATTTGCAGCGTCAGCGGTTCTTTATAATTCTGCTCCATATACCACGTAATATTCGACAGTTTATCGAGCGTCCGAAACCGGCTCGAAAGTTCCTTATTATCATCATTGATCTGGTAATCACTCAAAATAATGTGGCAAAGACGATAAAACAAGCTGTATATCAAAACGCGATCTTCCACCGTACGGCTAAGATTTCTGTCATAAATCTGCTCGATCAAATCCATGACTTTCGGATCACTCTCGTTTTTCTCATGGGAAAACCGGATATATCCGCCGCTTTTACAATTTCCGCTGATCAGTTCCAGCGGAAACTGCAGCACGATCGTATGATTCGGCGACGGAGCATAAATGCTGTGCAGCTCATTAGAATTAACGATTACAAACTCGCCGGATTTCAAAGACCTCGGCGCATTATCAATATAGAAAATTAACTGACCTTCACTGACCGCGAAAATTTCTATCATTCGGTGCCAGTGGATTTCCCTTTTATAATATCCGGCGCTGCCTTCAAATAAAAACAGCTTAAACGGAAACTTTTCGTCCGTAATAATAAATTCTTTTTCTATCGCCATATCGTCACACCCATTCTCTTTATGTACCGTCCGCCCTTCAACCGATTGACGGAACAAACGTATTTTCCGTGTAATGCTTACGCTATGTGTAGAAAATCCGGTATGATACTATTCGCGAAGCATATCATACCGGATTCCTTTTATTGTTTACATTATTCCTTTTATCGCTTGTATGTCTTATGGTTTCTTTTCATCGTGTACGTTTTTTCGTTTACTCTTATCATCTACATTTTTTTATGGTTTTCTCCCGTTATATACCAATACTTGAAATGGATTTTCACCCGGATATAACATACCTGCTGGACGGTTAAAATCAAGATCTTCCACCGGTACGCCAATGTATTGAAACACTTCCCACAATTCTTTTCCGAAGTGGCCGAACGCTACCGCGCCGTGATGCGGATAATTCTTTCCGACCAGTACGCTGCGGTAAAACCGTCCCATTTCCGATATTGCAAATACTCCTGCCGCCCCAAATGATTTTGTGGCAACCGGCAGCACTTCTCCCTGTGCCACATAGGCACGGAGTTTGCAGTCCGCCGTTGACTGCAGGCGATAGAACGTAATATCGCCTGGTATGATATCGCCTTCTAATGTTCCCTGCGTTACTTCTACCGGAAGCGACCTTGACATAATCATCTGATACTTCATACTGCAGAATGACAGCTTTCTCGAACAGGTATTGCCGCAATGGAATCCCATAAAGGTTTCGGTATGTTTATAATCATGTTTCCCTTTTATGGCTTCTTCATACATGTCTTTTGGCACGGTGTTATTAATATCCAACAGCGTCACCGCATCCTGACTGATACAGGTTCCGATAAATTCGCTTAACGCCCCGTAAATATCCACTTCACAGGATACCGGAATACCCATGCCCGTCAGCCTGCTGTTCACGTAACACGGGACAAAACCGAACTGTGTCTGGAACGCCGGCCAGCATTTTCCGGCGATGGCGACATATTTTCGGTATCCTTTATGCTCATTTGCCCAATCTAACAGTGTCAGTTCATATTGAGCAAGTTTTGGCAGTATTTCCGGCTTCTGGTTTCCTTCTCCGAGTTCTTCTTCCATTTCTTTTATTTTATCCGGTATACGTTCGTCATCCGCATGTTTATGAAATGCTTCAAACAGATCAAGTTCCGAATTCTCTTCGACTTCAACGCCTAAATTATAAAGCTGTTTTATCGGTGCATTGCATGCCATAAAATTCTGCGGTCTCGGACCAAAAGTAATGATTTTAAGATCACGGATTCCGATAATGGCACGGGCAATCGGAAGAAATCCGTTTATCATATCCGCACATTCTTCTGCCGTTCCGACTGGATAATCCGGTATGTATGCTTTTACATTGCGCAGACTGAGGCTGTAGCTTGCATTGAGCATACCGCAGAAAGCGTCTCCTCTTCCTCCCATCAGGTCATTTTCTTCCGCTGCCGCCGCAAACATAACCGGACCGTCAAACTTCTGAGCCAGAATCGTTTCGGAAATCTCCGGACCAAAGTTTCCAAGATATACGCATAACGCGTTGCAGCCTGCTTTACGGATATCTTCCAGTGCCTGCATCGCATGTATTTCGCTTTCCACAATACAGATCGGACATTCATAAATATCCGCATCGTCATATTTTTCTACATACGCTTTTGTCAGAGCTTTTCTCCGGTTTACAGAAAGCGATTCCGGAAAACAATCGCGGCTGACCGCAACGATTCCTATTTTCACTTCTGGTAAATTTATCATGCTGAATCCTCCTTGTTGGTTTTTCGTTATCTTGACATTTTATTTCTTACATAAATGATCAGCATAACCAGCAAAATGAGGCCGAATCCCAGCCATTTGCCGGCGTCGCCCCATCCGATCGATACGAACAGGCTGTTTAATACCTGCAGAATAAACGCACCGAATATAACCGGGATATATCCTGCTTTACCGCCGTTAATCGATACGCCGCCGATAACCACGCATACGATAGATGGCATAACATAGTTTGTTCCCAAATCCATAGACGCTTTATCAAAATATCCAAGCAGTACGATACCGCACAGAGCCGCTATAATTCCGCTAGCCATAAATGCCAGCATACGGGTTCTTTTCACGTTCACCCCGCTTAAAAAAGCAGCTACGTCGTTAGAACCGATACCTAAAAGCTTGACGCCCAGCTTTGTCTTGCGGAAAATAATTTCCACAACTACCGTTACCGGTATCAGCAGCAGCAGAATATTCGGCATAATCCCCGTAAACTTGGATGTCAAAAATGAAATCGCGGATCCGGGCGCGCCGCTGATTGGAATATACGTCGTATATAAATAGCAGATACCCTGTATAATACTGGCCATTGCCATTGTTACCACCAGCGCAGGCAGTCCCAGGTATGCCTTAAAGAAACCGTTCAGCAGGCCAAATCCTCCTCCTACCAGAATTGCTACTATAACTGCCGGAACGATCCCGGCATTGGATCCTTCCATAATATGTCCGGCCAGAATGGACGACAGCGAAGCAATATATCCTACCGACAAATCCAATCCGCCGTCGCCTACGCAGATAACGATCATCTGACACAGGCCGAAAAGAGCCGTAAAGCTTGACATACGCAGCAATACCATGGTTTGCTTCACAGAAAGGAATACTCCGAAATTTCCGGTAATAATACCGACGATCACATCGCTGATTACCAGAACGCAGATACACATGATTAACGTATTAATTAACTCTTTATTGCTTACATACACCCGTTTTAAAGGATGGATATGAACTTCAACAGCATTATCTTTCATACTGACTTCGCTCCTTTCAGTTCAGCTTTCCTCTGGGAAATTGCCACAATTTCACCGGCTGCGATCGCAACGATTACAATAATACCGCTTACCAGAGTCTGATAGGACGACGGGACGTTAAGGTAATAAATTACACGGCCGATAAAGCTCATAATCAAAGCCCCGACAATCGCGATGTGTATATTTCCCCGTCCTCCGGCCATGGCAATACCGCCGACAATCGCCGCTGCAATCGTCTGCAGGGTAAGCGTATCGCCCATGGAAGAATTTCCGGCAGCATTCTGCGCCGCATAAAACAGAGCTGCAAGGTATATCATCAACGCGTTAATGATATAGGCCTTAATCTGTATCATTGTGGAATTAATCCCTGAATGGAACGCTGCTTCATAGTTTGATCCGACGGCATAAATATATCTGCCCAGCTTACATCTCTTAATCACCGACCAGATAATGCATCCGGCAATAATCAGCAGCAATGCCGGCGGAACGATATCTCCCATTCCTTCAAGGCCTTTTACATAAGAGAAATTGTAGAAACCACGGAACCAGTCCACTGCCTGCCCACCCGGACTAGGCGTGATAAACTGCGCCATGCCCTGCCATAAAAACGACGTCGCATATGTCGCAATAACCGCGGGAAGCCGGAAATATCCTACCGAAATTCCGTTTACCAACCCGATTCCGATCGCCATTAAAAATACAACAACCATAGCGTATAATCCCGTAATCGGTTCATCCGTGCGCATAATTTTTGTAAGCGCGCAGACCATAACGGCCAACGAAGCGCCCGAAGACATATCCAGGCCTCCGCTTACAATGACTACCGCCTGCCCCATCGTTAAAAGGATCAGCGGAGCAAATGAATTAATATATCCGTATATTGTACTCCACCTCAGGAAATTGTCCTGAGCAAACAACAAAACCACCACTACAGCGATCAAAATCAGAAATGGAGGAGTAGACGGATTATTGAAAAAATTTTTCAACGTTTTCCCTGTATTACTGTTTTTCACCATACTCGCCTCCTATTCAATATGCATAGAATGTGCTGTAATATTGTCTTCCGTTATCTCTTCCCCTTCCAGCTCTGCAACGATCGCTCCTTCATACATAACCAAAACACGGTCGCAGTAATCCACAAGTTCTTCGTTATCGCTGGCATACAAAATAACGCTTAAGTTTTCTTTTTCCACCATATCCATGATATAGGCGTAAAGATCATTCTTCGCACCAATATCCACGCCTTTTGCCGGGTCAGCTAACAGCATGACGTTCAAATCCAGCGGAAGCCATTTGCCTACTACGACTTTCTGCTGATTACCGCCGGAAAGACCGTTTATTTCCTGGTCGATATCGCGCATACGTACGGAAAGTTCATCACAGACTTTTTCCGCTTCCTGACGGTACTTTTTCTTCGGAGTAAACACCGGCTGCTTTTTCAGGCCAAGCTTTGCATAGATCATATTAAAATAAATAGATTTGTCTGCAAACAGGCCTTCTTTCAGCCTGTCGCCAGGCACCAGCAATACCCCTTCCCGTATACCCTGCACCGGTTTGTGCGTATTGATGCTTTTATTCTTAACTTTAATACTGCCTGTCGTTTCAGGATAATTTCCTGCCAGCGCCAGCATCAGTTCGGTTTGTCCCTGCCCGGACAAACCGCCGATGCCGAGAACCTCTCCTTTTCTCAGATTAAATGTTACTTCATTTAATATTCTTCCATAGGAAAGGGACTGCACTTCCATTACAGGCTTGCTATCAAATTTCTTATATTCTTTCCGTTCTCTTTTGATACTCTTCCCACCAAGTATCATTTCAAGGACTCTGTCAACATCACGTCCTTCTTTACTGAAATCTATCTCTCCTACATTCTCACCGTTTCGAAATACAATTACTTCATCACAGATTTCCATAACTTCATGCGTTCTGTGCGATGTAAAAATCATTGCTACGCCTTCTTTGGCCAACTGCCGCATATACTTAAATAACTGCTGCACTTCTTTCTGTTCCAGCGCCGCCGTAGGCTCATCCAAAAACAACACTTCCGGTTTGCATGACAAAGCTTTTGCAATTTCCGTAATCTGTTTTTCTCCCGGGTTCAGGCTGGATACTTTTCTTTTGACATCAAGTCCCGGCATAAGGTTATCCATAATTTCCTGCGCCATTTTGATACTTTTTTTGTCATCCAGAAACAGACGTTTTTTCTCCTCGCGTCCCATAAAAATGTTCTGCCATATCGTCATGTCGTTCAAAAGGCTTAAATTCTGAAAAACCATGCTGATACCGTTATTTCTGCCTTCCTGCGGGTTTTTAAACGTTACTTCTTTCCCTTTGTAAACGACGGAACCGGCATCTTTGGTGTACACCCCGCAGATAATTTTTGACACGGTACTTTTTCCGGATCCGTTAGAACCCAGCAATCCGGTGATTTTACCGGAATCACAATGCAAATTGCCATCACTGAGCGCCACAGCTCCTCCAAAACTTTTCTTTATATTTGTGGCTGTTAAAATTGGCATTCAGCACAGCCTCCTTTCCACAAAATGTTTGTCTTTACAATATTACCCACATGGCGAGGCACTCTCGTTGCACCATGTGGGTAAAAGAAGTTTCATGCTATGTTAACAGTTAAATTCCGGTCTATTTGAACAATGCTGCCGCTTCCTCTTCTGTCCAGTGCTCGGACAGCGTATAGTCGCCGGTATAATCTTTCATAATATCAATCAGTTCGCTGATCGTATCCGTTTCATAAAATGCTTCTACGTCATAGATGAAGCAGCGTCCGTATAAACCGCCGAGTTCTTTCGGTTCTTTTCCTTCATAAAGGTTTACTGCTACCCTGAGTGAAGAAGCCAGGATTCCTGCCGGATTCGGCTCTGCAACAACGTCGAAATCATATTTTTCTTTCAGTTCCTGATACAGCTCCAGACATACCGGGCTTGTTTCAAGATAAACAGATTTCAGGTTGTCCATGCATCCTGTTGTGGAGTTCATTTCTTCCAATGCCTGTAAAATACCATAACCCATAGTTTCCTGTGTAATCACTGCGTCAACTGTATATGCTGAGCTGGAGAGGTATGTGCTTAATACTTCTTTTGCCGTCTGATTGTCCCATCCGCCTGGCTGTGAATAAACCAGATTGATATCAGGATACTGTGCGCATGCTTCCGCAGTACCGCGTTCACGTTCTTCGTTCGCCGGATGTCCGTCAGCGCCGGAGATCTCTACTACGTTTCCTTTTCCGTCAAGCTGTTTGCAAATGGCATCTGCAATGTTGTATGCCCATTGATAATGGTCAACGGAACAGCAATAAACGCCTTCTACATCTACTTCACAGTCGCCGCATACCACAAGTTTGCCTGCTGCAACAGCTTCTGCCAGAACCGCGTTCAAGTCGGTCGGGGAATTCGGGTTTACTACGATAATGTCTACGTTGTCGTCCGCGATCAGGTCTCTGATAACGGAAATCTGATCCGTTACGTCCCAGTCTGTCGTGTTGTTGGCGATCGTATAACCGGAAATTCTGCCTGCTTCCTGATACTCATCTGCTACTTCTGAGAAAAAGTCAACCATTTCCTGACGCCATGTCGTGTTTGTTGCTCCTGTTGAAAATGCTACGTATGGAGCATCCCCATTCGTTGTCGAAGCTGCCGCCTGCGTGTCGCTTCCCGCATCCGGTGCTTCTGTTTCCGGAGCTGCCGCCTGCGTATCGCTTCCTGCACCCTGAGATTCCGTTTCCGGAGCTGCCTCGTCGCCGCCCTTGTTACTGGAGCAGCCTGCCAATGCCAGGCACATCATAGCGCCGCACATCAGTACTGCCAAAATTTTTCTTGCCTTTTTCATTTTTTTCCTCCTCTTTAATTATAAATTAAAAAAATGTAACCCGCTGTGAATGGAACTTAGTGTTTTGGCGGAACAATTGTACATTCCGGTAATGCACCAAGCTCGGCTTCCGAACCCGGATACTGATAAACCGCAAACATATGCATCGGCTCTTTGCCTCTGTTTACCGTACCATGGTCTAAATCGGCCGGAATATGTACCATATCTCCTGCATTCATTACCTGTGAAACACGTGTGCCGTCTTCGTAAATGATATACTGTTCACAATCAGACCCGTCGATCGCATATAAAATTTCATCTGCTCCGTTATGACGGTGGGTGCTGTGCCCGGAACCAGGAAGCAGTGTAACGATTCCCGCCGTCATGTTATTTGTACCTGTTGTTCTCGGCTCGCTTAACCACTCTAAAGTTCCCCATGGAAATTTCTGAGTTTCCACATCATCAACATTCATAAAAAGTTCTTTTCCCGTATACTTGCTATACGCCATAATCTTTCCCTCCTTGATTTTTCTTTGAAAACACCTTTTATACTTTATGATATCTCCCCTATAAGAACAAAATTTAGCACCTGTTTTTTGCTAAATTTCCGTTTCTATATCTGTTAAATATCAAAAAATATTAATGTTCTACAAATATTGTTCCTATATTCTCTTTAATTTATTCAATGATAACAAAAATATTGAATCTGCATAATGCTGATAATTACCTTGTTTAGTGCCACTTTTTGATATTGTATACAATATTGTGGATTTTAAAATTGAAACTAACAGATTTTAACAGAACTGAAAAAAACAGGCTGTCCACGAAAAAGTCAAACTTTTCCGGCAGACAGCCTATTCCATAAGATTTTTGGTATTTTTTCTATAATTTCCCGGCAACATTCCATATTTTTTTTGAAAAATACGATTCAGCGTTTTCACATTTGCAAAACCATGGATGATTGCAAGTTTTTCAATCGGTTCCGCCGAGTTTTCTATATCAAACATGATATGTTCTATCCTGATATTATTCAAATAGCTCTGAAATGTAATCCCGGTATACTTCCGGAACATATGAGAAAGATAGTTTGGCGTATATCCAAACAAATCCGCCAATTCATTCAGGGTGAGATTTTCACTGTAATGATCTTCCATAAAAGTGACCAGTTTTGTCAGCTTTTTAATCTTGTTCTGGTTTTGCAGCAATCCAGCGTCAACTTCATGAAGCCTGTATTCTTTCAACATAAGAAAAAGAATTTCATAGAAATAACTCATAGCAAGAAAATTGTCGGTACGATCCTTATTGCACATTTCGTCGTGCAGAAAATTTATTATCAAAACCAGCTTTTTATCCGCATTATTTTTACCATGGGAAAACCAGATAAACGGTTCTTTTACATTTTCCTCTTTTTTGCCTGCAAGGAAAATATTGACTGGAAACTGCAGCACGATGGCCTTATTCGGTTTGGGTGAATCAATCGCATGTACTTCGTTCGGATTCAGAATCACCACATCCCCTTTCTGCATCATGAAACGCTTCTTTTCCAGTGTAAAAAGCAATTCCCCTTCACAGACGGCAAATACTTCCAGATCTTTATGCCAGTGCATATCACGCGTGTAATTACCTGTACAACCCTCAAAAATGAATATTTCGAACGGCAGCTTATCTAGATTATAGTCAATAATCTCATTTTCAAATTTTTTTCCCGGTTTAATTAATTCACTTCCACGTAATTGCATGCACTTATCCTCATCTTTGTATTGCGGACATCAGAGCCAATCTGATATCCCAGATTATACCGGACATCATGCATTTTATCAACCGCTAATCCCTATTCACTTCGTATAAATTCCAGCGGATCCACATTTTCACCGTCTTTTGTCATGGAAAAATACAGGTGCGCGCCTTCTACTACAAAGTATTTTGTAGGTTCGCTGATATACCCGATCACAGCTCCCTGCTCTACCGTGTCGCCAAGCGCATATTCCACTTCTTTTAACTGGCCGTATTTCAACTGATATCCGCCTCCGATATCCATACTTACGGTTTGTCCGGTTTCTTCGTTTGTGCTGATATCAACGATTTTTCCGGCAGCCGCCGCACTTACTTTTTCATTGACTTCCGCCTGAATCAATACAGCAGGGTTGTATTTATACTGTTCCAAGGTAGCAAAATATACCATCTTTTCCATATCATAGTCCAAAATGATATTTCCGTTTACCGGCCAGGCCAATGACGATTCATCCGTAAATGCAATTTCCGGCGCCGGTTCTACTGCTTCCGCCGCTTGTATATTTGCTGCCGTTTCCGCTGCCTGCAGATCAGAATCTTCTTCCAGTACTTCCGTCTGTGCATTATTCCTGCTTATAATATCCGCCGCTTGTCCGGCATTTGTCTTTTTCTGGTCTTTACCGGCATCCGTTTTAGCGGCATTTTTTTTGGCGTTAATATTTGCAGACGCTTCTTTCGCTTCCTGTTCCTCCTGTTTTCGAGCCAGTTCCTCTTCTTTTTTTAATTGTTCCATCTCGGCTTTCGCCTGTTCCTGGATTTTCTGTTCCCTGATCTGATGCGTTGCAAAACCTCCTGTCATTCCAGCCGCTGCCGCAATCACGCAAATTGCCGCAATCACATATTTTTTCATATTTTTACTTATCAATTGTTTTTTCACGTTATCCACCTTCCATACTTTTTTTATTAGTATGAACCGGTTTCTTCGCTTATATTCACCTGCGGATAATAATATTTTAATATTTCCCGCCAGCCCATTCCTTCCGCCGCCAGCGTATTCGCGCCGTACTGGCTTAATCCGAACCCGTGCCCAAGTCCTTTTGTGACAATCCGGATTTTTCCGTCACATTCCGAAACTGCAAAACAGGCGGAAGCCAGATTAAGGGATTTGCGAAATTCTTCCCCTGTCATCCGTTTGGTTCCTACCTGTATTTCCGTCACATAGCGGGCGCTGTCATAAGTGACCACCTGCAGCTGCTGCATGACGTTTTCCTCTGTAATTCCGGTCGGCTCATCCGCTGTTAGATTTGCAAGCTTATTTGCAAAATCTTTTTTTTCAAACCAGTATACCCGTAAATAGTCCGGTGACAGTAAATCTCCTTTGCTGGATACCGCCGTCAAATAGTCAAGCGATTCCTTTTCATAAATTTCTTTTGCGTTTCTTGTTGTACCCGCGCTTACGGCATGGTATGCCGCATCAATGTATTCCCCTTTCCCGACTGTCAGCACGGCTCCCTTTGTTTCTTCGATATAATCCAGAACACGGTTTATTTCATACGCATACTTCTCTTCACCAAGATGTCTTTTTAACTCGCCGTTCTCCTTTATATCCTCTTTTCTTTCCTGTCCGGATAACACCATTGTCCGGGCAATGACGGTCTGCGCCTTGATCGCTTCCGGTTCCGAATCCAGTGATATCTGCTGCATAACCAGTTGGCACAGCAGCTCTTCTTCCTGTATTTCCCCATTTTGCCCTCCCGGTAAAAATGTTCCCTCCGGCTGCATAAAAATAGTGATCAGTACGGGCAGCAACACGATCAAAATTATGGCAGAAAAAAAGATCTTACATTTTTCCATCTACATCTACCTGCCCTTTCTATTTTCAGTATATGTATTCGGAAAAAAATAAGACCTTTCTTTTTCAAACGCCATTCCACCATTTTCTTATGGTACTCTTTTTAAACTCTGTCGGAATTTAACAGAACTGTTCCGAAAGCAAATTGCTTAACTGAGCAAATTGTTCCAGCGTCAGGGTTTCTCCCCTGACAGTCGCCGGCAATTCCATTTCGGCAAGCGCTTCCTGAATCTGTTCCTTGTCAAACGGCAGACCGGGTGCGTTGCCCAATCCGTTTGTCAAAGTTTTCCTCCTTTGGTTAAAAGACGCCCGGATCAAACGAAACATTTGCTTTTCATTTTTTACATCAACCGGCGCTTCTGCATACCGGGTCAGTTTTATTACGGCCGAACCGACTTTTGGGCGCGGAATAAAACAGTTTGGCGGTACGGACACCGCGATTTCCGGTTTTGCATAATATTGGACCGCCAGAGACAGCGCTCCGTAATCTTTCGTCCCCGGACCGACCCTCATACGATCCGCCACTTCTTTTTGTACCATGAAAGTAAAACTCTCTACAGGAATTTTGGATTCCAGTAAACTCATAATTACCGGCGAAGTGATATAATAAGGCAGATTTGCCACAACTTTTACGGAACGAAAACCCCTTTTTTCCTGTAAAATCCGGCTCAGGTCCACTTTCAAAATATCCTCATTCAGAACGGTTACGTTGGAATAACCCTGTAGTGTATCCTCCAGTATCGGAATCAGGTTTTTATCAATTTCCACCGCAAGCACTTCTTTTGCATGTTCACACAGGTACTGTGTCAAGCTTCCAATACCCGGACCGATTTCTATGATAAAATCTTCCCTGTCAATCTCTGCCGCCGCAATGATTTTATCAATGACATGCGGGTCAATCAGAAAATTCTGTCCGTATTTTTTCTGGGTATTAAATTTGTATTTCTGCAATACTGCCAGTGTATTTTGCGGATTTGCCAGTGCTGCCATATTTCCTCCTACTTTCTTCTTTCTGACAAAAACAGTTTATCTGCATTATGCGCGGTCTGTTCTATAACTTCCTGCACAGAAATTTGTTTTATTTTGGCAATTTCTTCCGCTACATATTTCAGCAATGTTGAGTCGTTTCGTTTGCCGCGATACGGCTCCGGAGCCATATACGGGCAATCTGTTTCCAAAAGGATATGTTCCAAATCAACGGCTGCTGCCGTTTCTTTCAGTTTCTTAGCATTTTTAAACGTAACGACGCCGCCGATACCGATATAATATCCCATCTTTACATATTCCAGTGCATATTCTTTTGAATAGGAATAGCAATGTACTACGCCTGTAATCCGGCCGGCAGCCTCATTTTTTATAATTTCAAACGTATCTGCGGCTGCATCGCGGGAATGAATGATTACAGGCAGAGAAGCTTCTTTTGCAATCTGAAGCTGTTTTATAAATCCTGCCCGTTGTTCTTTTTGTTTCTGCGCGTCTTTTTCCCAGTAATAGTCCAACCCGATCTCGCCGACAGCCACGACTTTTTTATGGGATATATTTTCCCTGATCCATTCATAACTACCTGGCAATTCCTCAATATTTTCAGGGTGGATCCCAACGGCGGCATATACGTACTGATATTGTTCAGACAAGGCAATACTGTCCTGACATCCCTGAAAATCCGCTCCGACATTAATTACTTTTGCAACGCCCTGTTCCGGCAGGGACGCTATCAGCCTGTCCCTGTCTTTTTCAAAACGCTTATCGTCATAGTGCGCGTGTGTTTCAAATATCATGCGATCTCCGCTCCCGACGGCATTTTCTTTTCCGGTACCATCAGGGATAATTCGCCGTTTTCATCTTCCGCGCATAAAAGCATCCCCTCTGATAACACACTTGCCAGTTTTGCCGGTTTTAAATTCACCAGTACCATGACTTTTTTACCGACCATTTCTTCCGCCGAATAATATTTTCTAATTCCCGATACAATCTGTTTTACCTGGCTTCCGATCCGAACCTGCGAACATAACAGTTTTTTGGAATTTTTTACTTCCTCACATTTTATGATTTCGCCGACCTGAAACTGCATTTTTTCAAAATCAGGAAACGTAATTTCCGGCTTTGCTTCTATATCAATACCCGGTTCCTGCGGACTTTCCGTTTCTTCTTCTACCGGAGGGCGCATCTTTTCCACCTTTTCCAACACTTCTTTCAAATCCAGGCGCGCAAATAGAATTTCCGGTTTTTCCGTCACTTTACTGCCACTCTTATACAAGCCAAATTCTCCCAGACGCTCAAAATCGCGGTCGTCTGCATGTAATTGATCCAAAATCTTTTTCGATGTATCCGGCAGGAAACTTTTTAATAAAACGGCGCCGATGCAAATACTTTCCGTTAAATTATACAATACCATTGCCAGACGCGGTTTTGTTTCCTCTTCTTTTGCCAGAATCCACGGCGTAGTTTCGTCAATATACTTATTGCAGCGTTTAAACATCGTAAAAATTTCCGTTAAAGCGTCTGCTACCCGCAGATCTTTCATTTTTTCTTCTGTTTTTGCCGCCGTAGAAGTAACCACTTCCTTTAACTGTTCGTCCACGTCTTCACAAACACCGGTATTTTCCACTATGCCGTCAAAATATTTATTACTCATGGAAATCGTTCTGTTGACAAGATTTCCCAATGTATTTGCCAGTTCGGAATTAATCCTTTCCACGAGTAATTCCCAGGAAATAATTCCGTCGTTTTCAAACGGCATTTCATGCAGAACATAATAACGTACCGCATCCACACCAAACAACTCTACCAGTTCATCCGCATACAGAACATTTCCTTTTGATTTGCTCATTTTTCCATCGCCCTGCAGCAGCCACGGATGTCCGAATACCTGCTTTGGTAACGGCAGATCCAGCGCCATCAAAAAAATCGGCCAGTAGATCGTATGGAAACGGATAATATCTTTTCCGATTAAGTGTAGGTCGGCAGGCCAGTTCTTTTTGAATAATTCACCGGAATCGCCGTCGCAGTCATACCCTATTTTTGTAATATAGTTTGATAGTGCGTCCAGCCATACGTAAACCACATGTTTTTCATCAAAATCTACCGGAATCCCCCATTGAAAAGACGTCCGGGAAACACACAAATCCTGTAAACCCGGAATCAGGAAATTGTTCATCATTTCATTTTTCCGGGATACCGGCTGTATAAATTCCGGATGACTGTTAATATGTTCGATGAGCCTGTCCGCATATTTACTCATCTTAAAAAAGTAAGCTTCCTCTTTCGCCGGTTTTACATCTCCCCCGCAATCAGGACATTTCCCGTCTGCAAGCTGCGATTCCGTCCAGAAAGATTCACATGGGGTACAATACAATCCCTCATAATGGCCTTTGTAAATATCCTCCTGATCGTACAGTTTTTTAAAAATTTTCTGAACCTGTTTTTTATGATCCTGATCCGTTGTACGCACAAAATTGTCATAAGATGTATTCATCAGATCCCAGATTCTTTTTACTTCGCCGGCGATATCGTCTACATACTGTTTCGGTAAAATACCGTTTTCTTTCGCTTTTATCTCAATCTTCTGACCGTGTTCGTCCGTCCCGGTCTGAAAATAAACATCATATCCCTGCTGTCTTTTAAACCGGGCTATGCTGTCTGCCAATACGATTTCATAAGTATTTCCGATATGCGGTTTCCCGGAAGTATAAGTGATCGCTGTAGTGATATAATATTTTCCTTTCTTCGACATATGGTTCCTCCCTGATTTCTTTCGCTTTGTTTCATTGCGCTCATTGTATTATGAATCTTCGATTCATAATCATAATTCGCCGTTCGCCGAATACGCAAGCGTATTCTTCTCGCTTGCGCTCATTGTATCATAAAAATTCCCCCAAAAGAATATCTTTCAGGGGAAGATTTTTACTATTTCCGTTTTTTTATTATTCTTCATCCTCATCTTCAAAAATGCTTAACTTATTTCCGCAGACACTGCAGTATGCCGCGGTATTTTTTACTTCCGTTCCACATTTCGGGCACTGTTTCGCATTTCTTAACTCAAGTTCGTCCTGTTTTAATAAACGAAGCTCTTCTTTTTTCAGTTTAATCAGTTCTACCTGTTCAAACTCCTGCTCTTCTTCGTTTTTATTTTTTTCATAATACTTCTTCCCCAGTTCCATGTACAGTTTTTTTAATTCATCCTCTTTTGAAGACATTTCAAATTTAATCTTTGCAACGTCTGTCAGTTCTTTCGTTTTCTGAGTTACATCCTTTCCTGCGGAAACAATTGTTTCTCCAAGTTTGTTGAAAAAATCCATTTTTTCCTCCTTTTCCTTTCTCATGACAAATGATTTATACAAAATAATCTGCCCTTTTTATAAGTAAAATAAACCCGACTGCTAGTAAAATATATTTTAACATACTCTGATCTATTTTTATAGATGAAAAATAATCGCTTTTTAACAAACAATCTTCCTGAAATTCTTTTTTCCGCGTCGAAGCACAATATCACCGGATAAAAACTTCTCTTTTTCATAGGAAGCATGAATATCCGTTACTTTTTCATCCGCAAAAACAACGCCTCCCTGTTCCACCGCACGCCTCGCTTCGGAGCGGGATGTTGTCAACCCTGAAGTTACTAAAAGAGAAAGGATATCTATTTTTCCATCTTTGAAATCTTCTTCTTTCAATTCTGTTGTAGGCATATTTGACGCATTTCCACATGAAAACAATGCACGGGCGCTTTCCTGCGCTTTTTGCGCTTCTTCTTTCCCGTGAACAAGTTTTGTTAATTCAAATGCAAGTATCTCTTTCGCCTGATTTAATTGGCTGCCTTCCCATCGATCCATTTCGTCTATCTGTTCTAACGGCAAAAATGTCAGCATCCGCAAACATTTTAAAACGTCGGCATCCGCCACATTTCTCCAGTACTGATAAAATTCGAACGGAGAAGTTTTTTCAGGATCAAGCCAGACTGCGCCGGACTGTGTTTTTCCCATTTTCTTTCCTTCCGAATTTAAAAGCAGGGTAATCGTCATGGCACAGGCATTTTCCCCAAGCTTCCGTCGGATCAGTTCCGTACCTCCCAGCATATTACTCCATTGATCGTCGCCGCCAAACTGCATATTGCACCCGTAACGCCGGAACAATTCATAAAAGTCATAACTCTGCATAATCATATAATTAAATTCCAGAAAACTTAACCCTTTTTCCATTCTCTGCTTGTAACATTCTGCCGCCAGCATACGGTTCACGCTGAAATGAGGGCCGATATCCCGCAAAAATTCTATATAATTCAGATCCATCAACCATTCCGCATTATTTACCATCAACGCTTTTCCATCTGAAAAATCAATGAAGCGTTCCATCTGCTTTTTAAAACATTCGCAGTTATGTTTTATTGTTTCTTCTGTCATCATCTGACGCATATCCGTTCTTCCAGATGGATCGCCGACCATTGCCGTACCACCGCCAATCAACGCAATCGGTTTATTTCCCGCCATTTGCAGCCGTTTCATCAAACATAATGCCATAAAATGTCCTACATGAAGGCTGTCTGCCGTCGGATCAAATCCAATATAAAATGTTGCCTTCCCGTTATTGATCAGTGTTTTTATTTCTTCCTCATCCGTTACCTGAGCAATCAGTCCCCTGGCTACTAATTCATCATATACTTTCATTCTTTCTTCCTTTCTTCTTCCGCCTGACTTACAGACTTATCAGTTGCATTTTATGGTTTTTATATTCTAAAAAAACCAACTCTAAAAACTTAGAGTTGGTATATTGATATAGAGGCGTCTGCCGGACTTGAACCGGCGATAAGGGTGTTGCAGACCCGTGCCTTACCACTTGGCTAAGACGCCTTAAATTTTTAATGACTCCTACGGGAATCGAACCCGTGTTACCGCCGTGAAAGGGCGATGTCTTAACCGCTTGACCAAGGAGCCTGATTAAAAACAAATATTATATACATGAAACTCCCCGAGTAGGGCTCGAACCTACAACAACTCGGTTAACAGCCGAGTGCTCTACCATTGAGCTATCGAGGAATATTTAATTTTCTCTCGGTTCACGGATAACTCGTCGTTACATATTTCCGGCTGTATAGGACTATAAAAATATATAGGACTATAAAATATATTATTCCCTGTTTTGAATAAATATACCCTCAAAACTCCACACAGAACCCGATACTCTTCCAAAGCCATTCCCATTCCTCTTTCCTGGCCAGACCCT
>JAAWJJ010000012.1 GCA_022796875.1 Eubacterium sp.
TCAAATAATTAGAGCCATTTTAGAGCCAAACGGCATAAAGCACTCCCGGAAATGCCCATTTTATCAGCATTTCCGGGATTTTATCCGTTACTCGAACTCAATCGTCCCCGGCGGTTTACTTGTCAAATCATAAAGCACCCGATTTACCCCTTTCACCTCATTAATGATCCTGCTCATAACCGTCTGTAATACATCAAACGAAATTCCTACCGCCTCTGCTGTCATAAAGTCTACCGTATTCACTGCACGAAGCGCCACTGCATAATCATATGTACGCTCATCTCCCATTACACCTACTGATCGCATATTAGTCAACGCAGCAAAATACTGTCCGATCATCTTATCTAATCCAGCTTTTGCAATTTCCTCTCGATAAATAGCATCCGCATCCTGTACAATCCTGACTTTTTCCTCTGTCACCTCACCAATGATTCGTATGCCAAGTCCCGGTCCCGGAAATGGCTGGCGAAATACAAGATGTTCCGGAATACCAAGTTCCAGGCCGGCTTTTCGAACTTCATCTTTAAACAAATCTCGTAATGGTTCTATAATTTCTTTAAAATTCACGCAGTCCGGCAAACCGCCAACGTTATGATGCGATTTAATGACTGCTGATTCTCCGCCAAGGCCGCTCTCCACAACATCCGGATAAATCGTTCCCTGAATCAGGTAATCAACCGCACCAATTTTTTCCGCTTCTTCTTCAAATACACGTATAAATTCTTCACCGATAATTTTACGTTTTTTCTCCGGTTCTGTCACGCCTGCCAGTTTTTTATAATAACGATCCTTTGCATTAACACGAATAAAATTTAACTGATATGGCCCATCTGGCCCAAAAACAGCCTCAACCTCATCTCCTTCATTTTTCCGAAGCAGGCCATGATCAACAAAAACGCAAGTCAACTGCTTTCCAACCGCTTTCGACAATAATACTGCTGCAACTGACGAATCCACACCACCGGAAAGTGCACACAATACTTTTCCGGTTCCTACTTTTTTCCGAATAGACAATATTGCATTTTCAACAAAAGAATCCATTTTCCAGTCACCTGAACAGCCACAGATATTACGAACAAAATTGTACAACATCTTCATGCCTTCCTTTGTATGCAGCACTTCCGGATGAAATTGAATAGCATACAATCCTTTTGTCGGATTTTGGGCAGCTGCAATCGGACAATCCACGGTATGTGCACAAATATCAAATCCCGGCGCAACCTTTGAAATATAATCAAAATGGCTCATCCAGCATATCGTTTCTCTCTCCACATCAGAAAACAGCTGAGATGAGGTATCTACAAAAACTTCCGTTTTTCCATATTCACGTACCGGTGCTTTTTCAACTTTTCCACCTAATAGAAACATCATTAACTGTGCGCCATAACAAAGTCCCAAAACCGGTATTCCAAGTTCAAACAATTCTCTGGAATACGTAGGCGAATCTGCTTCATAGCAGCTATTTGGACCACCTGTCAGAATAATTCCTTTTGGCTGCATTTCCTTTATTTTCTCAATATCTGTCTTATAAGAATAAATTTCGCAGTAAACATTACATTCTCTGATCCGCCGGGCCACCAACTGATTATACTGTCCGCCAAAATCAATCACTATAACTTTTTCTCTATCCATCGTACTTCCTCCCCAAACTTTCTTATGGCACAAAAGCTATCTTTCTGTTTATTATAGAGGAGGAATTATAGAAAAACAAGTATTTCATCACTTTTCATAATTGTCACTATGGTCCCATTCTTTTTATTATAAAATCACTTCTATTATTAACTCATTTCTATTATTAACTCATTTCTATTATTAACTTATTTCTATTATTAACTCATTTCTGTTACTAATTCATTTCCATTACCAATCCAACTCTGTTACTAATTCATTTCCATTACTAATCCAACTCTATTACTAATTTATTTCCATTACTAATTCATCTCTATTATTACTTTCCTATTTCAATTCAATTTCCCTCAACTCTTTCGCCGGCATCTCTTTGCTGGAACTTTCTACTACTTTCCGGACTTCTTTTTTTGCATTCAATACCGGAATCAATGTACCGGCGCCAGCCACACAACCTCCGGGACATCCCATCCCTTCGATCAGATAACCGTTTTTTCTGCCTGCTTTTGCCTGCAGTAAAATTTTCCTGCATTCATCAAGGCCTTCCGCATGCTCTACCAACACTTCCGTATCAGGATAATATTGGCGGATACATTTTTCAATCGCTTCCGCTACGCCGCCCGCTACGCCATAACCTCTTCCGGCTGCCGTGGCATTATGCAAATGTCCGCTGCCGGAAACGGCAGCCGGATCTATACCGCGTGCCGCAAAGATTGCGTCCAATTCCTCAAATGTGATCACAAAATCAACGTCGCTTCGCACGGAAGTCCTCATAGCCTCCAGCTTTTTTGCAGCACATGGCCCGATAAAAACTACTTTTGCATTCGGATGTTCTTTTTTAATACTTCTTGCTGTTGCAACCATAGGCGTCAATTCTTTTGATACACTGTCAATGATCTCCGGAAACTGCATTTTTGCCAGCATCGCCCATGCAGGGCAGCAGGATGTCAAAAGAAACGGAATTTCCCCTGTTTTTACATGGCGCACATAATCATGAGCCTCCGTCACTGCGCCAATATCAGCGCCCAGCGCAACTTCGTATACATGTGAAAAACCCAGTTCACAAAGTGCCGCATATATTTTGTCAGAAGTGACCTCCGGGCCGAATTGTCCGGCATAAGCAGGTGCAATCTCAGCCACCACTTCTCCTCCGTTTTTCAGGCAGCGAATCATCTGAAAAATCTGCGACTTGTCCGCAATAGCCCCAAACGGACAGCTTACCATGCACATACCGCAGGACAGGCACTTATTCTGATTGATCACAGCGCGTCCATAATCATCTGATTCAATTGCTTTGATGCCGCAGGCAACAGAACATGGACGCACTTTTCGACCAATCGCATCATACGGACACACCTCTTTACATTTTCCGCATTTTATACATTTTGACTGATCAATATAGGCTCCGCGTCCTTCATCGTGCGTTATCGCGCCTCTCGGACAAACTTCCATGCACTGATGTGAAATACAGTTCTTACAAAGACTGCTGACCTCAAAAACATTGTCTTCACAGGCATTGCATGCGGAAGGGATCACCTGCATCAACGGTGCCTCATAATACACCTCATCTATTGTGCTTTCCTTCAGGCCGCTTGTAACATGTACCGGTTTATTCTGCGGACGAAGGGACAACCCCATCGCCAGTCTGGTCCGCTCTACGCTAATTGCACGTTCTCTGTAAATACTCTCTCGGAACCGCGGTATTTCATCCGGCGATATTTTATACGGAATTGCGGCAATATCCTCTTTCACATTCTCTGATTCATAAGCAATTCTGGCTATTTCAACAAAAATATTTTTTCTGATTTCCGATACCTGCGTGTGTAATCCTCTCATTTTTCTCCTCTTCCCGAATCTTTTTATATACAACCCTTTCGTTAATTTTATAACAAAATAAAATGTAAAAAGCAAGCTTTCTAACACATATTTTATACATTTTAAAAATCTGTATCCATTCAGCTTGCTTTTTCAGTACATACGCCTGTAATTTTTCCGGAACTATTTTGTATATCAATAACATAAGTAATTCTTTTGTCTATACGGGAACAGAATCAGTCAAAATTTAAAATTGCTTTCCAGCTTTCACACAAACGTTCTAAACTCCATGCCGCATTCGCAGGACTTGTAGACGGCAGTTTTACGATCGGCCTGTTGGTTTCAGGGTACACATATTTTTTATACAACTGTTCTGCTTTCGCTCCGTTGGCAAATACCTTTTCTATGCCTGTCCGGTTTAATAAAGCGGCAATTTCATTCGGCACTACATCGCGAATGGAACTGTCGCTTGAACCTTGTATTTTACAGGATGCTATCACATCCCAGATGGCAATCCCATGTTTTAAAAGCATCTCTTTTTTCTTCCGGACCTCTTCTCTTTCTGGTGTTTCTTCCTCTGTCAGTGCAGAAATCACTTTCCAAAACCTATTCTGAGGATGTCCATAATAAAATTCCATTTCTCTCGATTTTATCGACGGGAAAGTTCCTAAGATTAATACTTTTGAATTTTCATCATAAACCGGCGCAAACGTATGTGTTACTCTCTCTTCCATTTTATCTTTTTCCTCTCCGTATCGTTATCTGTATTTAAGTTCAGAATTTTAAACGAGTTGTTTAATTCATCTGTCAGGATTCGTTTCTTATCTTCTGCATATTTTTATTTGCAGTGCAGATATTTTTCTTTCGTTGCCAAACCGCCCCTGATATGCCGCTCCGCCTTATTCACATCCAACACTTTCCCCACTTCTTCCGCAAGAGCCGGGTTAATGGTGTTCATCCTGTCGCGGCAATCTTTATGTACTGTACTTTTGCTTATACCAAACCGCTTTGCCGCCTGTCTTACCGTTGCATTGTTTTCTACAATATATCTTGCTATTTCAACTGCTCTTTCTTCTATATAATTTTTCACACAAAGATTCCCCTGCGATACTCATTTTTACATTGTATGCAGGAAATTTTCATGGTATTCATATCTGTGAAACCGTTATCCCTAAGTGTTCCGTTCCCTATTTTATCAAAATGTATTTTTATTTTCAATATTATAAGGCTGTTATTTGACATCAATATGCATTTGATCTATTTATCATTTCAAATATAATTTTCACCTGTTTTTTCACACATATCCGACACATTTTTTATAAATTATATACAATATTATAACCTAAACCGTGATATAATGAGCGTTAGCGAGAAGAAAGTAACTGTTCTTCCGGCGAGCGGCGATTGTCGGCCATGATGCAGCGCTTCATGGCAAAATGAGCGTTAGGAGGATTATATGCATGGAACGGAAAAAAATCCTGAAACAGGGATTAAACATCATTATTGTCGGCTGTGGAAAAGTCGGTTCTACGTTAATTGAGCAGCTAAGCCACGAAGGCCACAACATTACGATCATTGACAAAAAAGCGGAACGCATTCAGGAAATTACCAATCTTTATGATATAATGGGTATCGTTGGCAACGGCGCCAGCTACAGCATCCAGTTAGAGGCCGGTATTCTGAAAACGGACCTGATCATTGCGGTAACCGAATCGGACGAACTGAATATTCTTTGCTGCACGATTGGCCGAAGGGCCGGAAACTGCGGCGCTATCGCCCGGGTGCGTACGCCGGATTACAGTAACGAAGTCGGCTATCTCCGCGAAAAATTAGGCTTAACCATGATTATTAATCCGGAACTGGAGGCCGCCAAAGAAGCTGCGAGAATCCTGTATCTGCCGACAGCCCTGGAAGTCAACTCTTTCGCACACGGACAGGCTGAACTAATCAAGTTTAAACTGCCGGAAAATAATATTTTAAACGGAAAAAACCTTGCCTATCTGGGCCAGCATATTGCTCCGGACATACTGATCTGCGCAGTTGCCCGCCAGGAGGAAGTGTATATTCCGTCCGGTGATTTTGAATTAAAAACCGGCGATATTATTACTTTCGTCGCTTCCCATAAAGTAGCGAAATCTTTTCTGGAAGATATCGGTTTTAAAACGAAACAGGTTCGGAACTGTATGATTATCGGCGGCAGCAGAGCCGGATTTTATCTGGCGGACCAGCTTCTCCGTATGGGAATTGCCGTGAAAATTATTGAAAGCAACCGGGAACGCTGCGAAGATCTCAGCGTAAAACTACCAAAAGCCGTCATTATTAACGGAGACGGCACTGATGAAGAACTTTTGCTGGAAGAGGGAATAGAAACCACCGAATCGTTTGTTTCCCTGACAGGAATTGATGAGGAAAACATCCTCCTGACCCTGTTTGTGAAACAGGTGTCAAACGCCAAAGTAATTACCAAAATCAACCGCCTGAATTTTAAAAACGTTGTCAACAGCCTGGATTTGGGAAGCGTGATTTATCCGCGTTACGTTACGGCAGAATCAATCATTGCTTACGTACGTGCAAAACGCAACTCCCTTGGCAGCAATATCGAAACTTTGTACCACCTGTTTGACCATCGGGTAGAAGCGATCGAATTTAAAGTAGAAGAAAATTCCTCTGTAACTAATATTCCACTAACAGATCTTTCACTGAAAAAAGATCTGCTGATCTCTTTTATTAACCGCAACGGAAAAATCCTGATCCCCAGCGGCAAAGACTGCATTGAACCCGGTGATACGGTCATGATCGTCACTTCACATACCGGCTTTGATAATATAGAGGATATTTTAATGTAAAAATATGCGCGGGAAATTTTCCCGGCATTGTGGAGCATACAGATGAACTATTCAATTATTATTTCCATATTAGGATATGTATTAAAACTGGAAGGCATATTAATGCTGATTCCATGCGTAACTGCAGCGATTTACCGTGAAAAAGAAGGACTCTACTATCTTTTAGCGGTTGCCTTGTGTCTGTTTGTAGGATTTTTATTTTCAATCCGCAAACCACGAAGCAATGTTTTTTACTTAAAAGAAGGCTGTGTTGCTACTGCGTCAAGCTGGATTATCATGAGTATTTTTGGGTGCTTCCCGCTTTGGATCAGCGGAGAAATTCCGTCTTTTACCGATGCCATGTTTGAAACCATTTCCGGTTTCACCACTACCGGGGCAACGATATTAAATGACGTGGAGAGCCTTTCGCACTGCGCTTTACTCTGGCGCAGTCTGACGCAATGGATCGGCGGAATGGGCGTCCTGGTCTTCCTTCTGGCCGTCCTCCCTCTGGCCGGCGGATCAAATATTAATTTGATGCGTGCGGAAAGCCCCGGCCCGTCCGTTGGCAAACTGGTTCCGAAAGTCAGATCCAGCGCACGGCTTTTGTACGTCATTTATTTTGGTATGACAATCGCGGAAATCATTCTCCTTTTGATTGGAAAAATGCCGTTGTTTGACGCGATAAATACCAGCTTTACCACTGCAAGCACCGGCGGTTTCGGCGTAAAAGCAGACAGCCTGACAAGTTATTCCCCATATATTCAGTGGATTGTCACCATATTTATGATTGCATTCGGCGTAAACTTTAACGCTTATTATCTCCTGTTTTTCGGCAATGTAAAAAAAGCGCTAAAAACAGAAGAAGTCCGTTATTATTTTGCATTTATTATTGGCGGTGTTGCAATTATCTTTTTCAACATCCTGCACCTGTCGGAAAATGCTTTTGACGCGCTTACCAAAGCCGCTTTCCAGGTTGGTTCCGTTATGACCTCCACCGGGTTTGCAACAGCCAACTTTGATCTGTGGCCGCAGCTCAGCAAAACGGTAATCCTGATCCTGATGTTTATTGGGGCATGCGCCGGGAGTACCGGCGGCGGCATCAAAGTATCCCGTATTCTGATTCTGGTCAAAGCGGTAAAAAACGAACTTTACTCTTACATCCATCCGAAAAGCATCCGGAAAATAAATATGGAAACCAAACCGCTGGATACGGAAATTGTACATTCGGCAAATATTTATTTCATCACATTTGTATTAATTTTTGTAATATCCGTTTTTGCAATCTCTTTTGATGAAAGGGATTTTGTAACCAATTTTTCTGCGGTTACTGCCACGATAAATAACACCGGCCCCGGACTGTCAGGCGTCGGCCCGATGGAAAACTTCAGTACATTTTCCCCTTTTTCCAAATATGTGCTGATGTTTGACATGCTTGCCGGACGGTTGGAACTGTTTCCTCTTTTGATACTGTTCCATCCGCAAGTATGGTTCAACGCTTTCCACAGAAAAAAAGGCCGCAAAGGCAAAAAAGCATGAGATTAAATTTCCACGCTGTAATTTGCATAAAAATGCAGCTCAAATTTAAAATCCCACGCAATAACACGATTAAAAAATACAAGGGAAATATAAAATCCCACGCCGTAACATGATTAAAAATACAGCGTGGGATTTTTATATTATCTTATAATTACTATTTCATTATAAACTATGATAAAATTGCATTATCATTTGCAAATTCGGTTCCGCTCACTTCTTCAAATTTATGCAGAAGCTGTTCGATCGTCAGTTTTTTCTTCTCTTCTCCGGCAATATTCAGTATGACTTTTCCTTCGTTCATCATGACCAGCCGGTTCCCATGCTCAATCGCATCACGCATATTATGAGTGACCATCATCGCCGTTAAATTGTATTCGCTGATGATCCGATCCGAAATCTCCAGCACTTTAGCCGCCGTTTTCGGATCCAGTGCCGCCGTATGTTCATCCAGCAAAAGAAGTTTCGGTTTCTGGATCGTTGCCATCAATAGGGTTAACGCCTGGCGCTGTCCTCCGGATAACAGTCCTACTTTCGCCGTCATACGGTCTTCCAGTCCCAGTTCCAGAATCTTTAGCATTTCATGATATTTTTCTTTCTCACTCTTCGTAATGCCCCATCGCAGACCGCGCGATTTTCCGCGCCTGGCTGCCAACGCCATATTTTCCTGTATTTCCATGGTGGCCGCCGTCCCCGTCATAGGATCCTGGAAAACACGTCCCAGATATTTTGCACGTTTATGCTCTTCCAAACCTGTGACATTTTCACCGCCGATGGAAATTACGCCGGAATCTACCGGCCAGACGCCGGCTACGGCATTCAGCATTGTGGATTTGCCGGCGCCGTTTCCGCCGATAATCGTAACAAACTCGCCTTCTTCCAATGTCAGGCTCGCACCGTTTAACGCATGCTTTTCATTAATCGTTCCGGGATTGAAAGTTTTATAAATCTGGTTAATCTCCAACATGATCTTCCACTCCTCTCTTCTGGGCCTTTTTAAAGGAACTCTTTGAGCGGCTGCGCAAATACGGCACCGCCAAAAACAGCGCTACAATGATCGCCGTAAACAATTTCAGATCATTTGTCGGCATCTTAAGCCACAATACGATTCCAACTACGATATAGTAAATAATCCCGCCTATAATAACAAATGCCTGGCGAATCATGAAATTCATCCGTTTTCCGAACAGGGCGTCGCCTACGACTTCACCGATAATAACCGCTGCAAGGCCGATAACAATGGCGCCCCTGCCCATATTGATATCTGCAAATCCCTGATACTGCGCTAACAACCCGCCGGACAATGCCACCAAACCGTTTGACAATGCCAGCGCCACTACTTTAATCGCATTGATATTGATTCCCTGCGCGCGGCTCATAGCCGGATTGCATCCGGTTGCCCTCAGCGCGCTGCCGTGCTCGGTTCCGAAATACCAATATAAAGCCACCATGATTACAACCGCAAAAACTGCCGTTACGATAATTGATTTCGGTATAAAACGCAAAGAAACCAACAGATTATATTTATCGACACTGATCGCTTGGTTTGCGCACCCCATAATGTTCAAATTAATTGAATATAATGCGATCTGCGTTAAAATTCCGGCCAAAATCGGCGGAATACCAAGTACCGTATGAAGCAGCCCGGTCGCCATACCTGCGATCAGTCCCGCCACTACCGCTATAATTAACGCCGCAGGCACCGGCCAGCCATTTAACATAAGCATTACCGTTACTGCGCCTCCCGTCGCAAACGAACCATCCACCGTCAGATCCGCGAAATCCAGAAGCTTAAAGGTAATGAATACGCCTAAAGCCATAATTCCCCAGATAATGCCCTGTGCAATATTTCCCGGAAGCGCTCCGATCAACGTCATAACATTTAATGATGCCAGAAGTGCCATAAAAACATCCTCCCCATACTCTTAAAGTACTTTGCTCCCACGTACAACGTACGCCAGGCACGTGGGTTCAATTAACAGCGGAAAAGACAGAACCGTAGTACGATTCTGCCCTTACCTGTCATGATTTTTTTCAAATTACCAATCAAATAAAAGCCTTATTCCGTTTCAATTGCCTCGTAGTCATCACCCACGGTAATTCCCAGCTCTTTGCAATTTGCTTCATTGTATTTCTTCGTTACTTTTGGTGCAAAAGCAACCGGCATTTCATTCACATCCGCACCGTTTACCAAAATTTCATATGCCATTTCTCCGGTTGCATATCCCAAATCATAATAGCTGATACTCAAAGTCACTACGCCGCATCCGGCACAAATGCCTTCTTCCCCTGCAACAATCGGTACTTTTGCCGGAAGCACTACGTTAGCAATTGCTTCCGTACAGGATGCCGCTGTATTGTCCGTCGGCACATAAATAACATCGCTTTCACTGCAAGCCGTTGTTGCTACGGATGAAACGTCGTTGGAATCTGCAAATGTATATTCTGCTACGGTATAGCCGTAATCCTCCAGATATTTTTTCATTTCGGTTGCCTGATACTCAGAATTTGGTTCTGCGGAACAGTACAAAATACCGATGTTCTTTGCATCCGGGAACATTTCGTTTAACATAGCCGCCTGCTGATCCAGCGGAGCCAGGTCGCTTGTCCCGGAAATATTTCCTCAGACTGTTCCTGTCCAGTCTGAAATATCCAATGCTGTCGCATAATCCGTAATAGACGTTCCCAAAATCGGAATAGAATCCGTAGCTGCTGTCGCCGCCTGCAGGGATGCCGTTGCATTCGCCATAATCAGGTCTACCTCATCCGATACAAATGTATTACAAATCGTTGCACAGGTCGGGGAATCTCCCGCCGCATTCTGTTCGTCAAAAAATACTTTGTCGCCTAACTTTTCTGTTAATGCTTCTTTAAATCCCTGTGTTGCCGCATCCAAAGCCTGATGCTGAACAAGCTGGCAAATACCGATATTATAACTTTCACCATTTCCTGCCGTTTCATTAGAAGATGTTTCCGATTCCGTACCTGCCGGAGCCGCCGTTTCTCCTTCTGACGCATCGGATGCTGCCTGTGATTCCGGTTCTGATTTTGCATCTGCACCTGAGTTTGATGCGTTGTTTCCGCAGCCTGCCATTCCCACTACGCAAACTGCTGCGAGCAATATTGCCATAAGTCTTCTCTTTTTCATTTTTTCCTCCAGATTTCTGCTGTCTTTCTATATATTCATCAGCAATATATTTAACATTCATACTATAGCACTTTAACTGGATAAAGTCAATAAGATTTCAATTGGAAAAATCCCCGTTGCGCAGACAATACGCTACTTTTCATAAAGTAGAGAAGCACGCCATGATACAGGACAAAATCCAAAACAAAAGAGCACCTGCCGCTACCGCTGCTCTGCAGATGCCCTATAAAAGAAGGGAGTTTATGAAAAAGATTATTATCACAGTAATTTGTGATACTATTACTATATCCCTATCCCTTGAATATTATTTGTCCTCAATGTAAAGATTTCGTGAAAAGTGTGTTAATAGTCTGTTCATAATTTAACAAAATTGATGCTAAAATGCTGCAATCAAACTTCTTATGCGTTTTTTCTTTAGTTGTTTCCATTTTTTTCAATACTCTTCCCTGTTTGCATATTTTTTTCTTTCTTATGCGGATGCTTCCATTCCGAATGAAGAAATTTCCTTACAATCAAAATAATGGCAACACCAATAATTGTAAGCAAATTTTCCATAGCAGATGTTTCCTGCACAATCGTATGGCGGACAATACAGAACATTAACACCTCAAGTACGGTTTCTGTTCCCGGTTTACATAACATTTTAAAAAACTCAATCCCGATAACAATACTTAATAACTTGGACATAAACTCCAAAAAAGCTTCCGTATCCATCCGATGATTCAAAAATTCAAGAAAAGGCTCCCACAACGCAAAAATAGCCACGGCAACAACAATAATCACAATTACCGCCATAAAACGTTCCAACACTTCACTGATCTTGTCCATCAAATTGTAAATTTTTTCTCCCATACATCCTCCGTCATCCAACCTTTTAAAAACCGTAAGACACATCGTATCGTCGGTCTTATTCCGTTGGCCATATTCTGTCCGTATTTTACGGATAATATTTTTCAAAAAAAGAAGATATGCCATCCCGCATATCTTTCCCTGAAAGCGATAGACGGGGCTCGAACCCGCGGTCTCGACCTTGGCAAGGTCGCGCGTTACCAACTACGCCACTATCGCAGATACCAATTATGTAGTTTTTAATCATAACCACTGATTTAATACTAAGATATCATACCACACACAAAAAAAACTGTCAAGAATTTATTTTTGTCCTATTTCAAAACTTTTACACACTCTGAAATTACAGGATATAAAATATTATCAGAACATTTACTGCGTGGTTTCGGTCGGCAGTTCTAATAGTTCCGTCAAATATTTTAGAAGTCTAGCAGAATCAGGAAAATATATTACAGAAGTAAAATGTCAGACCCGTGCAAAATAATAACCAATTGTCCTTGCGGAAGAAAATGAGATTTTCTTAGCGCTCAGTGTTTTACCAGCAATTTGGGGACAGGGATGTCCCCAAAAGCCCGAACTGCGCCCGGACGGCGCATTGAGGGCGGTTGCGTACGCAAAAGTAATCCTGTCAGAGCGGTAAAAAAATCCATTTGATGTAGCAGGCAATTGTTATATTTTGTATGGGACTGACAGCATACCTATGAAATCAGGTTTTTTGATGCGGCCAACTTTTGATAATATTTTTTATAATTTCAAACGAAAATTTCGTGCTTTATGGCAAAAGCATCAGCTTCCATCGCCTTTTTTTCACCACCTGCTGCGGCACAATATTCTGGTAACGATAAACGCTCATGACAAAACCCAACAAGATAAAAGAAACAACCGTACTACCGAATCCGTACGACAATAATGGGAAATATGTACTGGTCGTCGGCAAAAAAGACAGATTTTCCAGGGTTGCCTGAAGAAACTGCACGGCAAAGACAACGGCGCTTCCGGCGCCAATCAGCATACCCGCCTGATTCTTCTGCTTTGTCACCATCATTAACATCTTCCAGATAAATAAAGCGATTACCGCCCCAAGGATGATACCCGCCAGCACCCCATAATAACCGACAATATGGGTAAATATCATCTGTTCCGACGCAAATATGGAAGATACTCCTGTATCAACGCCAATAAAAACCGCGTCACATTTTCCAAACAGGTGGCTGCTCTGCATAAACCGTCGCACATTAGATAAAACAAATCCCTGCCCCTCTGCGCTTCCGATTCCCAGCCAGCTTTGAATCCGCGCACCCTGATATCCTGCGCCAAAATGCATCATATAAGCAGCCCCCGACAGCGGCGCTGCTGCCAGAAACATCCATAATATGCCCAACACCGCTTTTTTCTGAATCTGAAACCAATCTTTTGCCGCCGCTATACTAAATACTGCTGCCAGAATATACAGCAGGTTAAAAAGCGTAGGCAAAGACGGGGCATACCAGGCAAGAAACAGCGGCGGCGCCATCCAAAGCATAGCTTTTAAGACGGCGGAATACCCCGCTCCCCGACAGCGATACAGCAGCGAGGCATAAATCGGTACATAGAGATACAGAAACGGAACCAGGTCAATACTTCCCCATGGAACGGAAAGCCACAACAGGCGTCCGCTTACCGCCGTTACCCCAAACAAACACTGAAGCAGGCCGATTATCCCAAAAATAACGGCAGCTTCTCTCGCATACTTTACAAGAAAGGAATAATCCAGAAAATATATGGCAAACATAACGGCCAGCCCGATCCCCAATGCAAGCAAATGCTCTTTCATGGAAAAACTCTGCTGCTCTCCCCATATTTTATTCATGGAAAACTGTAGCATCAATCCAATGACACACAGCACAGCCGTAAATATCAACATCCTCCATTCCAGCTTTGGACGATGGATACGATCCAGTTCTACTCCTGTTTCCACCGGGTTGCCCATGCGTTCCACCGCTTTTTTCATCGCTTCTTCTTTCCTCAGCCCGTATTCTTCATAACACTCTGCCTGGTCGTCAATATGCTGGCTTAACTCTTCCCTGACCATCCCGTGAACCTTTGTACAACGTATTTGTTCTAACACAAGCTTTAAATATTCCTCTTTTTTCATTTGCTAAACCTCCATACAAATAATGGAATTTACGGCATCCGTAAAGTGCGTCCATTCCTCTTTCTTCTGCTGGAAATACCGTTTTCCTTCTTCTGTCACCCCGTAATATTTACGTGTTTTTCCATTCACCGCTTTCTCATATGATGTCAGGAGGCTCTTTTCCTCCAGCAAATGTAAAAGCGGATACAATGTGCCTGCCTTTAATTCAAACACGTTTTGTGACCGTTTCCTTAACTCCTCAATCATTTCATAACCATACATATCTTTCTCCTCCAACAACTTTAAGATCAACATCGCCGTGCTGCCTGATAACAGGGCTTTGTCTACTGCCATTTTCTTTTCCTCCTGTTATTTATATATAGATCATCTATACTCATTATATATAGACGATCTATATATGTCAAGCAAAAAAAAGAAACCCCCAACACTGATTTGTTTATCAATGCCGGAAGCCTCCTACCATGCCCGCGACCGGAATCGAACCGGTACTGTGTCGCCACAACAGGATTTTAAGTCCTGCGCGTCTGCCAGTTCCGCCACGCGGGCAAACGAATAAAAACTGTAAAACTGTTTCTTAACAGGGAGAAATTATATCATACAATTTTCGGGGCTTCAATATTCTAATTTACAAAATCTGCGTTTATTTTTACCCTTTTTACATAAATTTTTACTAGTATTCATCATCATGGAATACCCAAATGCAGTCATATTGGTCTTTTTGCCTGTCTGTTCCAGTGCCGCAACATAAATGCCGTTTTTCATCGCCCATGTACGGGGCAGCGTTTCCATACGCCATGTTCTATTGTCTGGGCCACCCCGCCGTCCTGAAGTATTTTTTGTTCCCTCGGATGCGGACACATTTCCGGCAAATGAAAAAACCAGACCATAAACGGCACCGCCGATATTCCCGCCAAAACCAGGGCAATCGGCTGCGCTTCTTCAATTTTGTACAGTCCCCTTACTATTGTGATCGTCTTTCTTCTTAAAAACATACTTAAAAGAATCAGAAAACTAACCGCCTGGCTGCATGCCGTCGATAATCCCGCTCCCGCAATTCCCATTTCCAGGCCTTACATCAGTATCGGATCAAAACAGATATTGATAACGGAGCCGATATGAGAATGAATCCCATATATGTTTTTGCATAGACCGCTATCGTTTCCGTACTTCCCAGAATCCATACCAGCGGATCCAGAAATACAAATCCGGCCGCAGTTATCAAAATACCAAAAAACCTGGATTCCGCCAGTCCCGTATACGTTTCCTCCAACATTTTCTTATGCGACAAAAAAGCCGGGGCGTCAAAATACTTTGCCTGTTTCGGGCAATTTCGGATGTTTCCGGATTTATACCGAAAACCTCAAAAGCCCGAAAAAAAACATACTTAATCCCGAGAATTCAGGCTATGCTTATTTTCGCAACGGCGATTCCCACCAATACTGTTACGAGGCCTGCGGAAAAATATACCTGGTTGCCCTTGACTCCGTTGGAATTCTGAAAGTCTGTACGTTAGGCTCGGACATGAAAGCGAAAGCCGTATCCACAGAAGACGTTTTCGTCAGCCATTCCTTTGGCGAATATGTAAAATTTAAGGACGGAAACCTGTACCTCTTAAACCTCGGCGATGGAATTCCGCGCGCAGTCTTTCTGACTGCGATAAATAATTATGGCACAAAAAAAGAAGAAGCAAATTACTATCATGTGTTAAAACTAAAAGGTGCGATCGGAAATAATGCGACCGGCTGCAGTATAGGCGGAATGGAAATCGGAAACAAAAATATACTGACTGTCGGCGCTGAACAGCCGCATGGCTATAAGATAAAGGGCATCAAAGGATTTTCTTCCAATTATAAAGATAATATTTACGTTGCTGTTACAGACAAAACTACCGGTAAAAATACATTAAAATGGCTGACTGCCTATCATCCAAAAAACAAATACATTAGTTTCAACGCCAAAAATAGTAAAACTCAGCGACAGCCGCTTTGCAATCCTTTATTCCACTACCACATCCGGATCAACGAAAGAAGATCTCCATTATATAATAGTAGACGAAAATGGAAAGAAAAAATATTCCAAAACGTATAAAGGATTTCCTTTCTGCGGACTTAACCAGCCGCTTCTTTCAAACGGCAAAATTATATGGACAGAGTATACCAACGATGGCTGGAACGTGTACAGCATCCCTGCATTGTCCAGATAATTAAGAATTTGTGGAAACATGTCAGAGCATATAGATCACTGAAATTTATATGCTCTTTTTTTATCATACAGTGATACCTGTCAGGCAGCAGGAACCGCCGTTTGGTATACCACTTGCGTACATTTTGCAATCCAACAAAGTCCTGTCCAAAATACAGTTATCCTGTTTTCAAATCATATGCAAATTCTTCTGGATTACTGGCCGTTTCTTTTAACGTTATAATGAATATGTAAACAAAATCAGGCCGGAGTTTTAAAAAAGTTACCCCATTACAAAACTCCGGCCGCCATTTATCATTATAAAAAGGAGCGTACAGTTATGTCAAATCTTGTCCGGAAAACACAAATGACCACGGGCGGCCCTGTCTTTGTCTACGTTGATGAAGAAAAAGACAAAATCGTCCGTATTACACCTATGGATCTGGATAACGACGATGCCGAATCCTGGCAGATCAAAGCCAGGGGCAACGTATTCCAGCCGCCACGAAAAACTACATATACGCCGGTTACCGCGCAGTTTAAATCCATGATCTACTCTGACCGCCGTAACCTTTATCCGATGAAACGTGTCGATTTTGACCCGAACGGCGACCGCCACGAAGAAAACCGCGGAATTTCCGGCTATGAGCGTATCAGCTGGGACGAAGCGTTAGATATCGTTGCCAATGAAATCCGCCGCATCAAGCGGGATTTCGGCCCGGGCGCCATGGTAATCGAACCGTCGTCCCATCACCTCTGGGGAACCGTCGGTTACCGCCATTCCACGCTGTTCCGTTTTATGAACGCTACCGGCATGACCTACGGCGACCACAACCCGGACTCCTGGGAAGGATGGCACTGGGGCGCAACCCATATGTACGGCTTTACCGCCCGCCTCGGCAATCCGGAACAGACAGACCTGTTGGAAGACTGCCTGCAAAACTGTGAAATGATGGTATTCTGGTCTTCCGACCCGGAAACGAACAACGGGATTTACGGCGCGTACGAAAGCACCATCCGCCGCCGCTGGTTAAAAGAACTCGGCGTCAAAATGGTATTCATCGACCCTTATTATAATCACACAAACGCTTTGTGGGGCGGTAAATGGTTTTCCCCGCGTCTGGGAACCGACTCCGCGCTCGCATTAGGTATCGCCTATACATGGCTGACCGAAGGCACTTACGATAAAGAATACGTAAAAACCCATACGTACGGCTTTGAAGAATGGACCGAATATGTACTTGGGAAATCCGACGGAGTTCCGAAAACGACTGAATGGGCCGAAGAAGAAACCGGTATTCCGGCGCATGATATCCGTGCGCTGGCAAGAGAATGGGCCAAACACAAGACCATGCTGGCAGCCGGCGGATTAGGCGGCTGGGGAGGCTGCTGCCGAAGCCCGATCGGTATGGACTGGGCCCGCCTGATGGTAGCGCTGATCACGATGCAAGGCATGGGAAAACCGGGTATCAATATTTACTCCACCACACAGGGCGTCCCGGTAGATTCCGACTTTTACTTCCCGGGCTATGCGGACGGCGGCATCTGCGGCGACAACCAGAACTCCGCGGCAGGCGCGGTATTTGCCTACCGTATGTTCAACGGCGTGGACTCCAAACCGATGTCTTCCAACTTAAGCACCGCCGCCGGCGTCCATTTAGACCGTATGCGGCTGCCGGAATGTATCCTGAATGACAAAACGGAATGGTACGGACGCGGTTTCGTCGGAGATTCCCAGGAGCAGCAGTTCCACAAATATACTTATCCGGCAAACGGCTATTCCCGGATCCAGATGCTTTACAAATACGGCGGATCCCATATCGGGACGATGGGGCAGGGCGACCGTTACGCCAGAATGTACCGGACCAAACGCCTGCCGTTTGTAGTCAGCCAGTCGATCTGGTTCGAAGGGGAAGTTCCGTTCGCGGACATTATTCTTCCGGCCTGCACGAACTTTGAACGCTGGGATATCGGCGAATGGGCCAGCAACTCCGGATATAACCCGGATTCCCACAACCAGGCGAACCACCGCGTCATTACACTGCAGAAAAAATGTATCGAACCGCTCGGAGAGTCCATGTCCGATTACGAAATTTTCCATGCGATCTGTGACAGGCTGCATGTCGGCGACGTATTTTCCGAAGGCAAAACGGAACTGGGATGGGCAAAGCAGATGTTCTACGCTTCCGACCTCCCGAAAGTCGTTACCTGGGAAAAATTCTTTGAAAAAGGATACTTTATCGTTCCAAACGACAATAAGGCACCGTCCGCTCCGGCTTTGCGCTGGTTTGCAGAAGACAGGGAGCAGGATACCAGAGGCTGGATTGCCAGATTCCGCCCGGGCGATCTCGTAGACCAGAAAGGACTGCAGACACAATCCGGAAAAGTGGAATTTGTATCCAATTCCCTGAAACGTTTCGGGCACTACGACACCGACGATACCGAGCGTCCGTTAATGCCGATGTACATCCCGTCCTGGGAGGGCCATCATACCGACCGCATCAAAAAATACCCGCTGGCCGTATTGTCCCCGCATCCGCGTTTCAGCTTCCATACGCAGGGCGACGGAAAAGATTCTTTCGTCAACGATATCCGGAACCACCGCGTACTGGTAGACGGCTTTTATTACTGGATTATGCGTATGAATCCGGTCGACGCAGCCAGACGCGGGATCCAGGAAAACGACCTTGTCAAAGCTTATAACGAACGCGGCGCCGTTATTTTTGCCGCGCAGCTGACGGAACGCGTACCAGAAGGCACCTGCCACTGTTACGAATCTTCCGCAGAATACAAACCGCTTGGCGAACCGGGACATTCCGTAGACCGCGGCGGATGCATTAATATCCTGACACCGTCCCGTTTCCTGTCCAAATACGCTTCCGGTATGGCGACAGAACACTGCCTCGTGGAAATCGAAAAATGGGACAAAGCGGAATTAAACGGTTATCAGGCAAAACCGCTCGATAAAAACCACGGCGGCGCGGAAGAGAAAGAAAACTGGAAAGCTCCGGCACAGGTTCCGGAAGGCGCCGCACGCAAACAGGAAATTTACGCAGATACGTCCAATACGGAAATGGTATGGACCGAAAAAGCCTGGAAATATTCCGGCGCACAATGGATAGGAGGGCAAAGATAATGAAAAAACAGGCCTATATTGTAATTGACGTTGCTTTATGTGAAGACTGCAACAACTGTTTTATGGCATGTAAAGACGAGCATGTCGGCAACTGCTGGCTTCCGTACACGGATGAGCAGCCGCGCCACGGCCACAAATGGATGGATATCCGGCAAAAAGAACGGGGACAGTATCCGCGTATTGACGTCTGTTATCTCCCTACCCCTTGCCAGCACTGTGAAAAACCGGCATGCATGGAAGCTTACCCGGACTGCATCAGCCGCCGGGAAGACGGTATCATACTGATCGACCCAGTCAAGGCAAAAGGAAACAAAGATCTGGTCAACCACTGCCCTTACCATGCCATTTTCTGGAATGAAGAACTGCAGGTTCCGCAGAAATGTACGATGTGCGCTCATATTTTAGACAACGGCGAAGCACCTTGCATGCCACGCTGCGTCCATAGCTGCCCGACCGACGCCATGCAATTTTATATGATGACTCCGGAAGAAATGGCCTTAAAAGCGGAACAGGAACATTTGGAAACGCTTCACCCAGAAATCGGCGCCAAACCACATATTTACTACAAAAACCTGTACCGTTTCCAAAAACTTTTTATTGCCGGCGGCATTATCAAAAACGGGGAATGTGAAGAAAATGCGGAAGTTGTATTAAACGGAAACGGAATTTCCGTTTCACAGACTACGGACGGATTCGGCGATTTCAAATTTGACCGGTTAGAACCGGGAGAATACAGTATTGAAGTCAACGGAAAACAGGTAAAAACCGTGCAGATTACGGAATCTGTGAATGTCGGTTCCATTGTAATTGATTAACGCATCCCATAAATATTCCGAAAACCGTTGAGAAACAAATAATCCTGAACAGGGGCAAATATGGTTCGCATAAAACCATATCTGCCCCCTTAAACTACTTCCGTTTCAGTATCACAGCGGAACATTTCGGAATATGGATTTCAAAACAGCCGTCGGATAAGTCATAATTTATCACGTTTGTGGAAAACCCGTCCTGATTGGTAAACAACAGCTGCTCTAACGTCCCCTGCCGCGGGATGCCCAACTGCCACGCCTGGATGTTCACCATTCCGGAGTCTTCCGCCGGATTTACGATAATAATAAACTGCTCTTTTCTCGTAAATCTGCCGTAACACAAAATATTATTATTCGTCGTATTCATCTGTTTTAAAGAACCAGTCCGAAAAGCCTGATACTGTTTGTGTATTTTTATAATATCCCTGTGGAACTGAATCAGTTCCCGGTCCTCGTTGCCCCATGGGTACGTACGTCTGTTGTCCGGATCGGTAAAGCCGCAAAGTCCTGCCTCATCGCCGTAATAAATAGTCGGCGCTCCCGGCCAGGTAAACTGCACCACAACCGCCGCCCGGAAAACGGCTTTGTTTACGCCTTCTTCCGCCGCTTTTGTCCCTAACTGCCACGCCCGGCCCGTCTTGTGGTTCGTACGGGTCAGAAACCGCGAATGGTCGTGATTGGACAGTTCGTTCATACTGCACTGCAGAGAAACCGTAGAAAACTTATGCATAAAACAATCCATCGTAGCCGTAAATTCATCCAGATTCGCAATCGCTTCTTCCCTGAAATTTTCACTGTGCTTATCCACGCCTGTCATATACCAGGTCAACGGCTCCATGAACGCATCATAGTTCATCACGGAATCCCATTCCTTGCCTTTCAGCCAGCTTTCGGCATCTCCGTAATGTTCCGCCAGAATCAGCGCTTCCGGATTTGTTTCTTTGACAACTTTCCGGAATTTCTTCCAGAACGCATGGTTATACTCAATCGACTGCCCCAGGTCTGCCGCCACATCCAGCCGCCAGCCGTCGATCTCATACGGCGGCAGCAGCCACTTACGCGCAACGTTCAATATATAATTTTCCAACTGCTGCGACTGCTCATACTGAAGTTCCGGCAGGGTATCATGCCCCCACCAGCCGACATAATGGCCGTTATACGGCCAGTCGTTCTCGGAATAAAATTTGAAATAATCGCGGTACGGACTGTCTGCCGATACATATGCTCCCGGAGCGTATCCCTCTTTATTTTCATAAATCCGCTCCCTGTCCATCCACTTATTAAAGGAACCGCAATGGTTGAAAACACCGTCCAGAATAATCTTCATTCCGCGGGCGTGAATTTCCTGTACCAATTCGGCAAACATCTGATTGGAAGCCTCCAGATTCTCCTTATCCGTAACCCTGGTCTGATAACGCGTTGCACGGATATTGTCTTCATCCCCATCCTGTAGCGTATCTCCCCAATCATGTACAATCCTGCCAAAATGAGGATCAATATAATCATAATCCTGAGTATCGTATTTATGGTTTGACGGCGATACGAAAACCGGATTTAAGTAAAGCACTTCTACTCCCAGATTCTGCAGATAGTCCAGTTTTTTGCGAATCCCTTCCAGATCTCCGCCATAAAATTCCGCCACATTATCGGCATCCGGGCATTTTTCCCAGTTTTCCGATTTTTTGCTAAGGTAATGAATATAGTGGTACTCATTGTCCAACACGTCGTTTTCTGGATTTCCATTGAAAAACCGATCTACAAAAATCTGATACATGACGGCGCCTTTTGCCCAACCCGGAGTAGAAAATCCCGGCAAAATACAAAAGTCCAACTCCGGCTTATGTTCAATCGCTACCCCTGTCCGGTCATAAAAACAGCTTAAACAGCCTGACATAATTTCAAAATAATAATAAAACGGCTCTTCTCCGAGTATGATCTGCGTTTCATAATATTCAAATCTGCCTTCCACTTCCGCAAGATCCATCGACTGTTTATAATCTCTGGTGCAAAGCCTGACAATATCTACGTTATCCTTGCCTGCCCGAAAACGTATCGTTACGGTTTCTCCCGGGCCTGCCTCCGTCGGGAACCGATAATCCTCCGTACCGTCGCTGAACAAAGCGTCTTTGATTAACAAAGGCCTCATTTGAATAATATACTGTTGTTTTCTGTTTAATTCATAAAGTGATTTTGTTTTCATCTTAAACTCCGTTTTTTTAACTGAATGTGGACATACGCCGTTATTGGCATAACCACGTACAGCTATTATACCAAGTTCCCGGGGAAGATTCAATTTCTATTCGTGAATTTCTTTACTATAAAAATATCCAGCGGTATAAAAAATATTATCAGAAGTTGGCAGCATCAAAAAACCTGATTTCATAGGTATGCTGTCAGGCCCATACAAAATATAACAATTGCCTGCTTCATCAAATGGATTTTCTTCCGCAAGGACAATTGTTATATTTTGCACGGGCCTGACATTCTACTTCTGTGAAATATTTTCCTGATTCTGCCAGACTTCTAAAATATTTGACGGAACGGGCAGAACAGCATATTTTGTGCCGTCTGCCGTCCGAAACAATGCAGTAAATGTTCCGATAATATTTACACCCCGCGTACTGCCGCGGGGTGTTTCAACCTGTTATTTAATACTCTCATCCATTTTCAGCACATAGAACCCATCGTCCAGCGCATCCATAATAATATACCCTCTGTCGTCCACGATAACGTCTTCCGTCGTAGCGTTTCTCGGTCCCGGGAATCCCGGGAAATAGGATTCTTCCGGAGTTTTGTTCGGATTCGGCGGAATAAAGTACGCGAGTTCTTTAATATAATACGGATCGGATACGTCATAAACGCGTAACCCGGCTGCAAAATAACAGCAGTATACCCTGTCGCCGCGCTGTTCCAGCCACGGTTTGCCGCTCATTGGTTCATGCAGGTTATGCGGCCCGAACGGTCCCTGGCATCCAAGATTCATTTCGTTAAAGTTTTTATACGGAAAATCCTCCGGTACTTCCGGATATGGAAATTCCGCGATCAGGGTCGGTTTGGACGGATCCCGTACATCAATCATATGAATGTTGTTCATAGCTTGGGTTTCCGTAATGGAACCCGGTTTAAAGAACTGAAACCGCTCGCCTTCATTCGTAACGACCACCAGGTCGCGTCCCGGCAGCGGCAGCGCTGTATGCGTCCTCGCGCCTGCCAGATGGCTGGAAAATACCGGCATTAATTTCAGGTTTCCCACGCATTTCGGCCTGGTCGGGTCATTGACATCCAACACATACAAGCCGTCTCCGCAGTACCCGCAGAAACATAACCCGTCTTCCCGTACAAATGGCGGTCCGTGCATCCAGCCTTTATCCATGAATGAAGGTACATGCGCCGCCGTATGGTCTACTTCCCGGCCCGGATAACCGTCCGCGAACTGTTCCGGCGACCACCAGTTTCCGACTTCTTTCGGATTTGCCGGATCGGAAATATCTACGATCCGCATAATCATACCCTCGAACCGTTCATGCTCACAAGACAGATAGACATACGGCCCCCCGTTATACATAAAACGATGTACTCCGATTGAATGAGGCACGCCGCAATCCCAATAGCCTAAGAATTTTGGATTTTCCGGATCTTCTTTCAGGGAATAAATACGGATTCCCACCTCACATTTGATACTCTTAAGTTTTGACTGGTCTACTAATGCGCCAGGTCCGGAACCTGCGCTCATGGCGCAGATCATCAGATCGTCCGCAATCTGGACTTTCGGCGTCGTCGTTGTCGGATATTCCTTTGGATCCACCAGCGGAAAATGTTTCACAAATCTCGTATTATACGGATCCGTTACGTCGCTGATCATGATTCCATGCTGCGTACCACCGAAACATGCCCCATACAAATAATATTTGCCGTCTTTCGTTTTGTAAAGAGCCATCTGGAACATACCGCAGTTTCCGTCAAGATTGTTAAAAGAACAAACTTCCAGGTTTTTGATATAACCGTTATTTCCCGGCCCTTTTGCATAAAATTTGTCTGCCATAATATACCTCCTTTGCCGTCTTATAATAGCTACATTATAGCTGATCTTTACGTTCAGAGAAAGGTATTATTGCTCCTATTCCAAAGTTTCATACTCTATGAAACTGCTTGTTCCAGTATACAACATCCCATCTGACGCAGCTGCGCTGCCAATTAGTCTTACAGCGGCTCAAAATCCTCCGCCCCATGCTTACAGAGCGGGCAGATGAAGTCTGCCGGCAATTCCTCTCCTTCATAAACATATCCGCAGATCTTGCAGACAAAACCTTTTTTGTCTTCATCTGCCGGCGCCGGCTTCGGCTTGATATGCTCGAAATAGTAAGTATACGTTACGGACGGGACGTCGGAAAGTACCGCCGCCTGCGTAACTTCCGCCACAAACAGCGTGTGCGTGCCGTAATCTTTCGCTTCTATTACGTTTGCGGACAAAAATGCGTTCGTATACTTCGGGATATAGTAAACGCCGTTATTGCTGCGTTTTACGTTATCGCATTTCTCAAATTTGTTTACTTCCCGGCCGCTCTGGAACCCGAAATGCTGAAATACTTTAAACGGCACTTCCTCTGTCAGGACAGACACGTTAAAGATTCCGGTTTTTAAAATCATATCATGCGTCAGGTTCTGTTTATTTACGGCAACGGTAATCCGTTTCGGAGTATCCGTAAGCTGCGTTACAGTATTAATGATACATCCATTGTCTTTTTCTCCGTCTTTCGCAGTCAGGACAAACAGGCCGTAGCTTAATTTAAAAAACGCATTGTTATCGATTTCTGCCGGCACCTGCGGATCCACCGCCACAAATTCACGCTTCGGCATCGTCGCGTCAATGGCGTCCGCCAACTGCGCAATTTCCGCCATCTGGCTTTCGCTCAAAGAAGATCTCAAAGAAACGGCAGCATCCAGAACCGTCATGTCTTTGCACCCGCTTATAATCTCTTTCATCAATCCGCCGCTCGTCGGCGCCCAGGAACCGTTTTCGATAAACGCAACAGTCCTGTTCTGCAAATTGTGGGACGCCAGGTCGCGCAGCAGTTCATCCATAGTAATAAAGATTCCCGCGTTGTATGTGGTAGACGCAAATACCAAATGACTGTATTCAAACGCAGCCGCCACAATTTCGGAAGACGACGTCACGGACGTATCGTACATCACCGTTTTGATTCCACGCTCACGCAGCCGGCATGCCAGGATATTCGCCGCATTTTCCGTATTTCCGTAAACGGATGCATAAGCGATCATTACGCCGGTTACTTCCGGTTCATACCTGCTCCACTGCTGATATTTTACAATATAATCCCCGACATTCTTTCTCCACACAAATCCATGCAGCGGGCAGATCATATCAATGGCCACCGAAGAAGCCTTTTTCAATAAAGCCTGTACCTGCGGACCGTATTTACCGACAATATTCGTGTAATATCTCCTTGCCTCTTTCAAATAATCTGCAAAGAAATCTACTTCATCCGCAAACAACGCGCCGTTTAACGCGCCGAAAGTGCCGAACGCATCCGCGGAAAACAGAATGTGCGCTTCACTGTCGTAAGTCACCATAACTTCCGGCCAGTGAACCATCGGCGCCATCAAAAATGACAGTTCATGTTTTCCGGTTTTTAAAGTATCCCCCTCGCCCACGATCTGAATCGAAGCGTTTAAATTTTCACCGAAAAACTGCTTCATCATCGTTTCCGTTTTGCTGTTGCAGACAACCGTTACCTGCGGATACTGCAGCAACACGGTTTTCAGCGACGCGGAATGATCCGGCTCCATATGCTGCACAATCAGATAATCAAGCGTCCTGCCATCTAAAACATGCGCGATATTTTCCAGAAAAACGTCTTCTACCGCTTTATCCACCGTATCGACCAGAACCGTTTTTTCATCCATCAATAAATAGGAATTATAGGAAACTCCATCCGGTACGGAATAAACGCCTTCAAACATTGCGAGCCTGCGGTCGTCGCCGCCGACCCAAAACAGGTCATCTGTTACTTGTCTTGTACAATACATTACCTTACCTCCTTTTTCTTAACCATACTTATTCTCTGCCAAATATTACCAGATCATGTACTGTTGTATGTCCATACTAATACTTTTTCGGTAATGTTGCAAGCGTAACTCGATATCCTTTGCCATTCCATGTGCCGTCCGGTGTCAGGCCGCCTGCTTTATACGGGCTGCAATATCTTTCCGGAACACAATTTTAAATACTGTACGCACAAACGGCTGAATAAAAAACAATTGCGAAAAAAATGCAAACGGGAAATTAAAACATACCAGCTTCAGCCAGTTTGCCAGAAGCGTAAAAAAATGAAAATCCACCGCGTTGTACGGATAATACAAAATGGCGGCCAGAAAACTCATGGCCGGGCACATAAGGCCTACGGTAGCGCATATGATCGCAGATTCAAAAAGAACAGGATGCGTTTCTGCCGGATTAAAACATTTGCAGGCCAGTTTAAAAGAACAGGGACTTCCCATTACATTTTCCAGTAAATACGCCAGACAGAATTCAATTATGACGACACCCCAGATCGGTATTCGGTTTCCCAACACCTCTACCCCTCCTAATATATGGATGGCCTGCAGCACGCTCTGAACCTTTTCCCCTGCTGCCAAACCGGCATACTCCATAAACGTGTTTCCGTTAATTACATACAAACTGTAAAAAACATAGGCATGAACGGTAATCACTACAGTTACAAATGCAAAAAACATTCTTTGCGCCTGATTTCGTGGCATAATAAATCTCCTTCCCGGAAAATTCCACTTTTTCAGAATTTCCCCATACAATAAACGACACAAGCGCTGCATTACATAATTTCTGATGCCACAGTGAAAACATATGTACCGTAATCAGATTTATGTGCAATGCACTACTTGTGTCGTTTATGTCGTTTTATTTCTTTTATGCAGGACAGCAGGAAATCTGCGAAAAGGACTTCCTGCTATTCCGTTTTCCTATCTGGTAGTCTATCACATATTTTTACAAAAAGTCAATAGATTTATCCGGAAAAAAAACCGGCAAACAACGGCGCTGCAATCACCGTCAGCACCCCTGCCACCGCAATGGAAAGACTGCCCATCGCCCCTTCCGTAGTTCCTATTTCAAAAGCTTTCGCCGTACCGATTGCATGGCTCGACGTACCAAGTCCGATTCCTTTGGCGACCGGCTCTTCTATTTTAAACAGTTTGAAAACATATTCCGCCACGATATTACCGAATACGCCTGTTACGACAATGACGGCTACGGCAATCGCCACGATCCCCCCGGATTCTTCTGCAACTCCCATGCCAATCGCTGTCGTAATGGATTTCGGAAGCAGTGTTACGTACATTTCATGATCGAGTCCAAATAGCAGCGACATCGCCAGAACGCAGAGCATACTGGTAAAAACGCCGGACAGGATACCTGCAAAAATAGCTTTCCAGTTCCGCTTCAGCTTTTCCACCTGCTCATAAAGAGGTATGGCGAGGCAGACGGTTGCCGGCGTAAGAAAATAACTCAGATATTTTGCCCCGGCGCTGTATGTTTCATAATCGATATGCCCAAACAGCAAAACAGCCGCAACTACAACAATGGCAATCAGCAGTGGATTGAAAAAGGCAAATTTGAATTTCTTTTTTAGCATTATCCCCAATTCATAAGCGCCAAGACTGATCAACACCGCGAAAAAAACCGACTCCCGAATCATTTTGTATGAACCTCCTTTTTCTTCCCTGACCGGATCACCGCCTGCGTCACCAGCGCGGACACTCCCATGACGGCTACCGTGGATACCGCCATAATCACCGCTACCGGTAGTATTACCGGCTGTAAGACGCCCCATGCGTCCAGAATACCGACTCCTGCCGGAATAAACATCACCGGCATGATCTGTATCAGAAAGTCCCCGGTTTCTTTAACAGCATCCAGCCGTATTACTTTAAATTCCAACGCTGCAAACAGAAGCAGCATTCCGTATATGCTGGCCGGGACAGGCAGCGGAAGATAATAATGCAGTAACTCGCCTAAAAAAGTAATAAAAATAATAATTACAAATTGTTTTACGTATTTCATTTTTTCTCCTGATCTGAATCCCAATTCTGATTCATCCCACTGTTTCTGACGAAAGATACGATATATCGAAAAATAGCTGCGCATGATAACGCAGCTATCTCATAGAATAATACATTCCTGTTCCGAATACAATACCTTATTTTATACATCTTTTTACGGCCTCTGCAACCGTATCCGACAAGCGGCCGTCAAATGCTTCCGGAAGAATATTTTCTTCATTCAATTCCTCTGCCGGAATCAAGCCTGCAATGGCTTCTGCCGCAGCCAGTTTCATTTCTTCCGTAATCTGTGGGGCGCGGCCTTCCAGCGCACCTTTAAAAATCCCTGGAAAAACAATGACATTATTAACCTGGTTCGGGAAATCGCTCCGCCCGGTTCCCACTACGCGCGCGCCCGCCGCTTTTGCAACGTCCGGCATGATCTCCGGAACCGGATTCGCCATCGCAAACAAAATGGAATCCCTGTTCATGGTATGTACCATCTCAGGCGTGACGCTGTTCGGAGCCGATACGCCGATAAAAATATCCGCACCTACCAGGGCGTCCGCCAGCGTACCCTGCCGGTCTTCTAAATTTGTTACTTTGAGCATTTCTTTTTTAACCGGATTCAGCTTTGGAGATCTGCTGTTTATAATGCCGCTGCTGTCACACAGCGTAATGGTCTGAAACCCGTACCGCAGCAATAATTTTGCAATAGCGATTCCGGCCGCCCCGGAACCGTTTATTACAATTTTACATTCTTCTTTCGTCTTCCCGACAAGCCTCAATGCATTAATGATCCCTGCCAGTACAACAATTGCCGTACCGTGCTGATCATCATGAAAAACCGGGATATCCAATTCTTCTTTTAACCTTTCTTCGATCTCAAAACATCTCGGTGAAGAAATATCTTCCAGGTTGATACCGCCGTAAACAGGCGCCAACGCTTTTATAGTCCTCACAATTTCATCCGTATCCTGCGTATCCAGGCAAATCGGAACGGCATTGACGCCGCCAAATTCCTTAAACAGCACCGCTTTTCCTTCCATAACCGGAAGCGCCGCTTTCGCGCCGATATTTCCCAATCCGAGCACTGCGCTGCCGTCGGATATTACCGCGATTGTATTGCCTTTCATCGTATATTTATAGGCTGCTTCCTTGTCTTTTGCAATCTCTTTGCAAGGTTCTGCAACGCCCGGAGTATACGCAAGGGCAAGATCCTCTCTGCTCTTTACCGCAACTTTGGATTCGATATCCAGTTTCCCTTTCCACTCGCCATGGAGTTTCAACGCCTTTTCATTTATTGTCATACTGCTACCACCTTATATATGCTTTTCATTTATTGTTACACTGTTGCCGGCTCATTTTCGCTATCTCCTGTTACATGACGTTCTGAGGCGTCCCCTTTTGGTATTGAACGATATTTTCAAACGCAATGACCGCCCGTTTTACCATAGCTTCTTTGCTGGCAAATGCAACATGCGGCGTGAGCACCGTATTTTTTGCCGTTACCAGAGGATGATCCATTGCAATCGGAGGCTCCGCTTCGAACACGTCGATACATGCTCCTGCAATCTGCCCGGCGTTCAGCGCGTCTGCGAGCGCCTGGCTGTCAAGAACCGGCCCCCTGGCCAGATTGATCAGTACTGCCGACGGTTTCATCAGCGCAATTTTTTCCCTGCTTATCATTCCCTTTGTTTCCGCATTGGACGGAACATGCAGGGAAATAATATCGCTTTCACCCATCAGTTCTTCCAGAGAAACATATTTGATCCCATCCGCCGCTTTTCTGGTCCTGCTGTACGCGAGGACTTCACAGCCAAACGCCCGGGCAATCTGAGCTACTCTCATGCCGATGGCTCCTGTACCGACCACCCCAAATTTTTTATTTTCCAGTTCACAGCCGATCAGCCCGTCTTTCGTACCTCCGTTCCGCACTGCCTGGTCACAGGCGGCAATATTGCGGTACAGGCTGATCAGCATACCGAATACCAAATCTGCAACCGCTGCGGTAGAATATCCTGCGCAGTTACTTACCACTACGTGGTTCGCTCTGCATGCGTCCATGGCAATATGATCGATACCGGTAAATGCAACGTCCAGATATTTCAGCTTTTTACAGCCGTTAATGACTTCTGCGTTTAACGGATTATTAGCTACAAGAATGATATCCGCATCTTTTCCACGTTCAATCAATTCTTTTATATCCGTTGTCTTCGTATCGTAATAAACGATTTCAACAGAATCCTTTAAGGCATCTTCCGCCATACCCAATAACTTTTCTTTTTCTACGCCAAGCGGCTCGATAATTACCAGTTTCATATTTTTCTCCTTCATCAATACCTGTTTTTCAAATTAATTTCATTGATCAATGTTTCCTCTGACTCGAATCTTTTGAGGTTTTCACAAAAAAGCTCCATAGCTCTTTCCATATACAGGCCGCTGTCCGCAGAATAATGCGGTGTAACAATGACGTTATCCATATCCCACAAAGGACTGTCCGCTTCCAGCGGTTCGTTATATGTAGCATCCAATGCGGCGCCGCCTATTTCCCCGTTTTGCAATGCTTCAATCAGATCATCTTCCTTTACGATCTGACCTCTGGCAATGTTTATCAGGACCGCATCCGGCTTCATCACTTTGAACCTGTCTTTATGGAACATATGGCGGGTAGCATCTGTCAGCGGAGTCACAATTACCACAAAATCCGCCTGTGCAATAACGGTGTCGATTTCATCGTTGGAATACACTTCGTCAAAATATTCCAACGGCGTAACGGTTCTTTTGATCCCAAGCACTTTCATCCCTAACGCTTTGGAAAGACGTCCTATTTCACCGCCAATGGATCCGGCGCCGACAATTGCAACGGTAGAATTTTCCGCTTCTTTTGGCTGTACGTCAAACTTTTTACTCCAGATATGTTTGTTCTGCCTTCTCTGCAATTCCGGAAAATACCTCATAAAACTGATCATATATCCTATCGTCGTCAGAGCCATGGTTTTTCCGTGTATTCCCTTTGCGTTTGTCAGCCTGACAGGCAAATCTCTGATGGAACTGTCCATAATCGGATTTACTCCTGCCGAAAAGGAATTAATCCATTTCAGTTTTTCAGAAAGGCGGCAATATCTTTCCGGCATTACGCCGCTTCCGCCCCAAAGGAACAGAACTTCTGCATCATAGCCTTTTTCCAGAGCTTCTTCTTCGTCAGCGCACCAATATACCTGGCCGGAAATACATTCCGCTATTTTATCAATATGTTTTTGCGTCACCACCATAGGCACCAAATCGCTCTTTTTAAACATCACTAATACGTCTGCCATAATTCTACTCTCCTTAGCGTGCAATCCATAATGTCAACTGCGGAATAAATGTGATCAGAAGCAATACTACTAACATGGATGCAATAAACGGCATGATGGATTTGACCAGTTTTTGCATGGATACCCCGGAAACCGACATTCCCGTAAACAAACAGGTGCCAAACGGCGGGGTTACAAAGCCGATACATACTGCTGAACACATAATAATCCCAAACTGCAGCGTACTGATTTCAAGCTGCTGTATCACAGGCAGGAACATCGGAATGGTAATTAAAAGAATCGGAGTTGCATCCATGATACATCCCATAATCAGCAAAATTACCAGAATAATAATCAGAATAACATATTTGTTTGAAGAAATTCCCAGCAGCGCATTTACCAGTATCTGCGGAAGCTGCGCGTACGATATCACGAATGCAAACAGCGATGCGCCGGCTACGATAAACATAATATTTGCAGTTCCTTTTGCCGCGTTAAACAAAATGCCTGGAATATCTTTGATCTTGATCTCTTTATAAACAAACAGGCCGATCACCAGAGAATACAATACTGCCAGTACGGCGGATTCCGTAGGAGTACAGATTCCCGAATAGATGGATCCGAGAATAATTAACGGAGAGCCGATTGCCGGAACCGCTTTTCCCAATGCTTTTAAAAATTCCTTTACCGTAAATTTTTCCCCTTCATCCGTTCTGGATTTTCCTTTATATCCGTTCTTCCTGCAAAGGAAATAAGCGACTATTGCCAGTCCGACTGCAAAATAAATGCCTGCCGGAACTCCCATCAGATAAAGGTCTGTCAACGAAACGTTCGTGTTTACCGCATAAATGATCATCGCCGTGGACGGTGGGATAATCGGCCCCAATACTGAACCCGCCGAAAATATAGCGGTAGAAAACTCTTTGCTGTAACCCGCTTCCAGCATATACGGAAGCATGATCGTACCGATCGTTACGCAGCATGCCATTGCGGATCCTGTCATCGCGGCAAAAATTGCGCTGACAACGATCGTTACCAGAGCCAGTCCGCCGGTTACGTTGCCGATTGCCATGTTGCATACATGCACCAGCCTTTTGGCAATTCCTCCTTTCGCCATCAGGTCGCCCGCCAGAATAAAGAACGGGATACACATCAGCGCCGCGACGTCGCATCCGGAAAACAACCGCTGTACCACGGTCATTGCAGGAATGCCTTCTAACAGGAAAAACAGAATCGAAGAAAGGCCGAGAGTAATTCCTACCGGAACCCCAATAACAAGAAGTACGATCGCAACAACCAGAAATAAAACCAAATGCATTGTCATAACTCACTTTCTCCTTCCTGCCTGTTTTTCATTTTCAAAATGCTTTTCACCAATCTGTAAAAATACGCATATGTCAACAAAATGAATGCCACCGGAAATACCATATATGGAAACAGCATACTCTGTCCTGTATTTGCTGATCTTGAAAGGCTGGCAATAGACAACTGCATAAATCCGTAGCACAGCACTATAACGACAAATATCAGGCTGATCACATGCTGGACGATATGGAGGACTTCTCTGTGGGACGCCTTTTTCAAGGCATCCTCAATCAGAGATACTTTCACATGTTCCAGATTCAGGGCAATGTATGCTGCGCCGATGAATACGGACCAGATCATAATATAGCGGGCAGATTCTTCTGTCCAGGAAAAACCCGCGTTAAATATATAGCGGCCGAATACCTGGATGGACAATGCAATGGTCATGTATGAAAAACAAATAATCATAAATATTTTGGTTATTACGGAAATAACTTTATTTATTTTTTCAAATACCTGCATAACCGCACCTCACATTTGTTTTATCGTTTACTTACTGCAGTAAAGCCTGGATTTCCTCATAATATTCCACGCCTTTTGCATTGCCGGACGTAAAGTCGGAATATATTTTTTCGGAAGCCTGTTTGAAAGCGTCCTTATCCACGTCTTCACTTACTTCCGCCCCACCGTCTACCATATCCTGCAGGTTTTGTTGATTCAGTGTTTCCAGATTTTTAGTGCAGTCATCCGCCGCCCTTTTAGCAGACGCGAGGATAGTATTCTGAAGATCCGCCGTCAGGGAGTCGAATTTTGCTTTATTCATTGTAATACCGTTAAAATGTGTTGCGTATTCCATAACGGAAATATATTTTGCATATTCCTGGTATCCGTCAGCGAAACAGGTATTATTTGTATTATCACAGGCATCGATCGTGCCCTGCTGCAACGCCGTTAATACTTCGTTTCCCGGCATTGTCAATGCATTTGCGCCCCATGTATTCCAGGTATTTACATATACGTCTGAACCTGTCACACGTATTTTCAAACCCGCAACGTCTTCCGGCGTCTTCACAAACCCTTTGGAAGATTCCAGGTTCCGGAATCCTACACACTGCAGATTCAGAATGTATGCGCCTTTTTCAGAGAAATCATCTTTCATCTTCTGGCAGACATCGGATTCAAGGAATGTGTAAATATCATCATAATTTTCAAATAAATACGGCAGGTCCAATACTGAAAGTCCTTCCGAATACCCGCTCATAATAGGCGTATTATTTACCGCGCAGTCCAACGTGCCGGCAATGACGGAATCCAGGGATTCCTGGTCGTTTCCTAATGTACCGCCCCCGTAAACGGTCACTTTAACCGCTCCGTTTGTATCTTCCTCTACATATTTTGCAAACGTATTCGCTAAAATCGCAAGCTGATTGGTATCGCTCCCTGCGAAATGGCTGAGCTTCAGCTCTAACGGACTGTCTGCGGTATAATCGCCGAAATCCATCCCTGACGTATCTGCCGCCGGTTCTGCAGACGATACCGCGCCGTTTTCCGTTTCTGAAGACGCTGCGTTACTTTCCTCTGTCTTCTGCGCGGTTTCCTGGCCGCCGTCTGCGTTTGTATCTGCGTTTTTACTGCCGCCGCTGCCGCAGCCTGCTAACAGGACTGCCGCCATACTGCCTATTACCAACATGCTTAGTAATCTTTTTTTCATCTTTCTTCTCCTTAATCTTATTTATTATCAACATATTTACAAATTCTTATTTAAACTTTCAGGACAAATATTTCCTGGTCTGTAACCGTTACGCGTTTCGCCCCCTCCGGGGTAATACGGAAATTGTCACAGCAAATACAGAACTGGCTGTTCCGGACAAGCTCCGGATGGATGGCAAGGAACATTCCTTCCCGCATTTCCATATCTTCCTGCGGACAGATAACCGGCGCCTCCATCATGTCGTATCCCTGGCTGTGCCCTACAAAACGCCCATTCGGGACAATTCCTTTCTCCGTTACATAATCATTGTAAATCTGGTTTAGCTCTGCACCCGTAACTCCCGGCTTTGCAGCCCGGGCTACCAGAGTCTGCACTTCCAATGCGGTCCGATACAAATCCAGTAATTCCGGATCCGGCTCGCCCAGGCAAAACGTTCTTGCCAGCTCACAATAGATTCCGCCGGGGCCGGACACTTCTATCATGACCGTCACACCGTCGCCGTCTTCAATAACCCTGTTTGCCTGGAAGTTCTGAAAAAATCCAATCCCTTTTCCGTTCGGAACGGAACCGACCGCCACATTGCCGATCCAGTCGCATTTGATATATCTGGAAGCATGTTCAATATCCGCGAGGATCTCCGACTCTGTGCGGCCCGGGCGGATCATAGCCGGAACCATGTCCATCAGCTGCTTATGCGCCGTGATCGCTTTATCAATCAATTTCCATTCTTCTTCGCTTTTTACGGCCTTTATGTAGCTGAACTCTTTCGTAATATCCGTAAATTCAGATCCGTTTACCTTTTCCCTGACTACATCCAGTGTATCTGCGCTGATCAGCTGTTTCATGATCAAGCCGATTTTTTTGAATCCACGGGCATTCAGTTCCTCACTGACAACGGCTCCCGCCATTCCGTCGGTACAGCCAAATGGCTGGCAGTACGGTTTTACAATCAGTTTCTCCACATTACGCAATGTGGCGGGAACCTCTGCATTATCATTATCCACGCCGTGGTTAACCATAATCATTTTTCCTTCGCTTGGAATGATCAATGTGGTACCATAAGCATGTGTCACCGTATCCGTCATATATCTCGTAATACTGTCAAATATTGTGCTCTGTGTCTGCGCCAGCGCACAATCCAGGTTCCTGGCTTTCAGTTCTGCCTGTACGGCTGCAAGGCGTCTGTCCAATTCTGCATCAGAAACCGGATACTTATAACGAGGGCCTGCTAATTTCATTTCCGGCATAATTCCCTTACATCCTTTCTCTTACTGATTGATTGCTGCCAGTAAGCTTTTTTTCATTTCGTCTTTCGCAATGATTTCTTCCGCGCGTTCCAATACGTTTTTCGCATTGATATATACCGGGGTGTCTACCATTTGTCCGTCTACCGGCACGGAAGCGGAACCTTTCGCAATTCCCTCTTCTTCAAATGCTTTCGTTACTTTTCTTGCCCACTCTACGCGCTCCGGTTCCGGAGTATATACGCGTTCCGCGATGGCAATCTGGCTGGGATGAATGATCTGGCGTCCTTCAAATCCCAACTGGGCGCCTGTTTTCGTATTATATTCGAACGCTGCGTCATCTTTATAGGACGGGAAAGGCGCATCTTCCGCAACCAGGCCTGCCGCCCTGGCGGCTACGCCGATTTTTGCCCTGGCATAGATCTGTTCTTCCGCCGTATCGGTTCTCGTCACACGCATGTCCCTCGTATAATCAACCGCGCCAAAGATAACGGCTACCAGACGGTCGCTGGCAAATACGGACTGATCTACATTCATGACGCCGATTGCCGTTTCGATCAGAATCGCAAGTTTGATCTTTCCGACCGGAAGCCCACGTTTTTTCTCCAGATCCGTTACGATAAAATCCAGACGTTTCACTTCGTCAGGCCCTGCGCATTTTGGAAGCGTAATGCCGTCGAGCCCTTCTATTACTACAGCATCCAAATCGTCCATTGTCAGATCCGTATCCCATGCATTGATACGTACCCATGCTTCCGAGCCATATTTGCCCATATCTTTGATATGTTTTTTTACCATCTCCCGCGCTGCGGCTTTTTCTGCCGGCGGTACCGCATCTTCCATATCCAGCGTGATTACGTCCGCGCCTAATGTCGGCGCTTTTTGAATAAATTTTTCTGAGTTAGCAGGTAAATACAAATCTGATCTCCTTACTGCCATTTTTGTTTCCTCCCTTGATTGTTTTTATGTAATACGTTCTTTCACGTTTCCGTGCCTTATTTCCCTAAAATTCCTGTACCGGTTTTCTCACCACATCGATAATGGTCCCGTCCCTGTACTCCACAACGGCCACCACCTTATCCGTAAATTCCGGATTCATCACTTTCGCCGCTTTGCTCTCGCCGATGGCTTTTAATTCATGAATTGTCATAATCGGAAGTTTGCTGCGTTTCAGCTTTTCCAACAAATCCGTCCTTAACGGATTAATGGCAATTCCGTATTCGGTCACCAGCACGTCTACCGTTTCTCCAGGAGTGACTACCGTAGTTACGTTATCCCTCAGGATGCACATATCCCTTTTTACAAGATTTGTAACGACAACGGCGATTTTTGCACCCGCCGCACAGTCATTGTTTCCGCCGGAGGAACTTAAGATCACTCCGTTGGATCCGGTTACCACATTCAGATTAAAATCTATATCCATTTCCGTCGCCCCGAGAATCATAATATCCAGCAGGTTCACCAACGCCCCTTTTGTATTCGGGTTGGCATACTGGGATGCGCTCATCGCCATATGCTTCGGATTATCACGGTAAGATTCAATCGCCGCCGAATCAAAACACTGCACGTCTAACAGTCCCCGGAATAATCCTTCTTTCAGCATATCTACAAAATAAGAAGTGATTCCGCCTGATGCAAAGGAACCCTTTACATTCCTGGCTCTCATAATATTTCCAACTGCCGCCGCAACTGCAATAGACGTACCGCCGGCTCCGGTCTGCATGGACATCCCATCTCTGATATATCCGGCTTCATCCAGAAACTGCGCCGTTGTTTCCGCAATTTTCAAATTTACCGAATCCTCAGTTGGTTTCGTCGGGCCAAAAGAAATTCCTTCCGGATCTCCGATCGCTTCCACTTCCACCACGTAATCAACCTTTTCCTGGGATATCTCAACAGGACTGGCCGGAAACGAAACCAGATTGTCCGTCACGGCAACTACCTGATCGGCATATTCTGCATCAGCATATGCGTAGGACAATACGCCGCACGCCGATTTTCCGTACGCGCCGTTCATATTTCCTTCCGCATCGCAGCATGGCGCGGCAATAAACGCTACATCAATATGTAATTCCCCGGATTCAATGGCTCTTGGCCGCCCGCCATGGCTCATAAATACGGCAGGGTGTTTCAAATATCCGTTCGTAATCGCTTTTGCCAGCGGTCCCGGCGAAATCGTACTTAAAGTGATTTTTGTAATCACTCCGTCACGAATCAGCGGAACCAGCGGCTCATGGCATTTGAATAACCCGGACGCCGCCACATGGATGTCTTTCAGACCCTTTCTGGCGATAGCTTCCATCACGGTATTCACGACATAATCTCCGTTTCTCATATGATGGTGAAACGAAACCGTCATACCGTCTTTTAATCCTGTCCGGTCGATGACTTCATCTATGGATGCGACAAGTTTTGACTCCGGAAGCTGTCCTTTCTTTACTTTTGCAGAACGGAGGCCGGAAGATATTTTCTTTACATCATGCCCTGAATTTTTATAGGCTCCCTCAAAAACAGGTTTTTCTGTTTCCAATATAATTTTTTCAGGAATATCCCTTCCCACTGCATTTACCATATCTGTTTCTCCTGTAATTTTGAAATAATATGAAATGGTTTTAAGTTACCCAAAAGATACCACATTTATTTCAAAAAAGATGTATCACAAGTTACAGGATTCTCTCCTGGTTTCTATTTTGTAACCTGCGATACATCTTTTTGTTTTCAGATGGTTTTGGATATGCTATATTATAGGTGTAGTTCGTCACTTTACACTATGGAGGCAAAAAATGTCTGATACTCAATCATTTAACATCACAAACATGAGAAATTTTTTCTCACGGAAAGAAATGGAACGGCTCTTTATTGATTGTCCGGTTATCAAACTGAAAAAAAATTCCGTCATTTATCAAACAGATCAGATTCTTACTGATGTTTTCTGGGTTTCTGAAGGAATTGTAGAAGTGTATATACCTGGCCGGGAAGGCCATAAACAGATTGTTGCCATCCATTATCCGGACAGTATCGTCGGTGAGATTGAATCTTTATTCGGAGAACCGTGCGGCCTGAACTGCCTTGCCTTAAAAAACAATACGGTTGTCCATAAATGTAATATAGAAGTTTTTTATAACAGAGTTTTAGAAAACGGCCTTATGAGGCAGTGGGTATCCATGCTGGCAGGCAAAACACATTCCAATGTGCTTCAGCTGGCAACCGTTTCCCTGGATGACTGCGAGGCCCGTGTACGCGCCTATTATAATAACAACCTGACACATCAGCAGCTTGCTGATCTGATCGGCTGTTCCCGCGTACAGGTAACAAGAGTATTAAATAACAGAAATTATTATAACAAAACGGAAGAATAACTGGTATATAAAAAATATTATCAGTACATTTGCTTTGTGGTTTCGGACGGCAGACGGCGCATGCGTACGCAAAAGTAATCCTGTCAGAGCGGTTAGAAAATCCATTTGATGAAGCAGGCAATTGTTATATTTTGTATGGGACTGACAGCATACCTGTGAAACCAGTTTCCCTGATGTTGCCAACTTCTGATAATATTTTTCACACCACCATACTTATATCGTACATTTCTTTTTGTAATATATATACCCTGTCAAATCCGCCAGAAACCATCCGACCGGAATCGCCCACCAGATGGCAAGCACGCCGAAGCCCGTGCGCGGCGCCAGCAAGTACGCCAGAAACACCCTGGTTCCCAGGGAAACGGCTGTCAGAACCAAAGACATTTCCGGTTTTCCGATTGCGCGGTACAATCCGTACAGCAAAAACAGCACTCCGATGCCCCAGTAAAAGACTCCTTCGATCCGCAGATACCGGATTCCCTCTTCGATCACGGCAGTTTCACCCGATTGGACAAAGGCTCCCATAAAAACACGGGCGAACAGAAAAACGACTGCCGATATGATAACGCAAAAAAGGACGCTCAAAAGAACGGACATTTTCAGTCCGTTCTTTACCCTGTCTTTTTCACCGGCGCTGTAATTTTGCGAGAGAAACAAAGAAGATGCATTGGCAAATTCCTGTGCCGGCATATATGCAAGCGTATCAATTTTTACAGCCGCGGCAAAAGCCGCCATAATAATGGTGCCGAAACTGTTTACCAATCCCTGTATCATCAATATGCCAAAATTCATAACCGACTGCTGCATACAGGTAAAAAAGGAATACCGCATCACTTTTTGAATGATTTCTTTTTTCAATTTCTGCTCTTTTACATTGACCCTCAGCTCAGGCATACGAATCAGGCCAAACAGCGCTATTCCCACTCCGGCAATGCCCTGGGCGGCCACGGTTGCCCAAGCGGCTCCTGCGACTCCCGTTCCCATCCCGATCACAAATATAATGTCCAATCCGATATTTACTAGCGTTGCTATCACCAGAAACACTAACGGCACCACAGAATTTCCTACCGCGCGCATCGCATACGCAAAATAATTATATAAAAAGACAAATCCCAAACCGATAAAAACAATTCTCACATACGTCCGCATCAGACCGTATACATCGCCCGAAACCTGCAGTAAATGAAGAATCCCATCAGTACAGGCAAACATTACAACATACAATATCACGGTAACAACAGCAATCAGCCAGAACGCCGCCCACATGCTTTCTTTCCTCTCTTTTTCACGGTTCGCGCCAAAAGCGGCGGAAAATAAAGAGCCGCTCCCCATACACAGTCCGATAATGACAGACGTTAAAAACGTCATCAAAGCATACGCAGCGCCTACGGCCGCCAGAGCCTGCGCTCCGACAAACCGCCCCACAATAACGCTGTCCGTGATATTGTATAACTGCTGCAACAAATTCCCCAGAATCATAGGCAATGCAAACAGCAGTAAAGATTTTATAATATTTCCTTTTGTCAAATCAGAAACACGGTTTAATTTCATTTGCCCGTCCATCCTTCTCTTGTAATTCATGATGATAATCATAAATCATTTTCAGAAAGAATACAAGCCGTTTTCCGCTGCCTGGAATGGCAGTGTTCCGTTACCGTTTCCCGGAATGGCTGCCGCCGTTACAATGCCCGCAGGCTCCGCCGCAGTCCACGCAGTTACAGTGAAGCGACTTGCCTGCTTTCTTTCGTCTGACCATACTTATGATAATCGCGGCGACAATTGCAATCAGAATCACACCTACAATTACTGTTCCCATAAAACACCCCTCATTGAACTTTTACCGTGCCGCAGCCATGCTTTTCGCACCGGCCCTTATGTTATTTACATCTTTATACGGCCGGAATAACAGGTACAGAATCGCTATAATAATAATCACTGCCACTACTGTTCCTACGCCGAAACCGTTACCTGCGAAAAACAGTCCTAACTGGTTGACGCAAAGCGCTACGCAATAGGCCAATACACACTGATAACCGATTGCTGCCCAGAACCATTTGATATTGTTCATTTCACGCTTGATTGCGCCCATAGCCGCAAAACAAGGCGCGCACAGCAGATTAAAGATCATGAACGCCATACCGCCGGCTGCCGTCATAGTACCGGCTAACGCGCCCCAGTATTCTGCGCCGTCTTCCGCTACTTCTGCAAAACCAAACGTCAGGCCGAATGTTGCAACTACATTTTCTTTTGCAATCAGGCCGGTAATCGTCGCAACGGTTGACTGCCATGTGCCAAATCCGAGCGGCCGGAAAATAACGGCAATCGCGTTTCCGATCACTGCTACAATACTATTATCCAGCTGTTCATCTGTCAACATCATAAACTGTCCGTCTGCCCAGCCAAAATAACATAAGAACCACAATACGATCGTAGACAACAAAATAATTGTTCCTGCTTTTTTGATGAAAGACCAGCCGCGTTCCCACATACTTCTCAATACGCCGCCGGCTGTCGGCCAGTGGTAAGCCGGAAGTTCCATAACAAACGGAGCCGGTTCTCCCGCAAACGGTTTCGTCTTCTTTAATATAATACCAGATATAACAATTGCTGCAATACCGACAAAATATGCCAACGGCGCTACCCACCATGCGCCGCCGAAGATCGCGCCTGCAATCAGGGCAATGATCGGCATCTTTGCTCCGCAAGGGATAAATGTCGTCGTCATAATCGTCATTTTACGGTCCCGGTCGCTTTCGATCGTACGGGAAGCCATAATGCCCGGGACACCGCAGCCCGTGCCGATTAAAATCGGGATAAAAGATTTTCCGGATAATCCGAATCTGCGCAAAATCCGATCCATAATAAACGCCACACGCGCCATATATCCGCAGGATTCCAAAAATGCCAACATGATAAACAGCACCAGCATCTGCGGTACAAAACCAAGAACCGCGCCTACGCCGCCGACAATACCGTCTACGATGAGTCCCTCCAGCCAAGGCGCACAGCCGATGGATTCCAGGCCGGCTGATACCGCTGCCGGGATTCCCGGTACATCCACGAGGCCAAACAGGCTCCATCCATCTCCAAATAAACCGTCGTTCGTCCAGTCCGTTACAAAAGTACCTACCGTTGTGACCGAAACCAGATACACGAGAATCATGATCCCGACAAAGATCGGCAGCGCCAGAATCCGGTTCGTTACAATCTTATCGATTTTATCCGAAACGCTTTCTTTTGATTTCGTACCTTTTTTTACACAATCTCCGATCATAGACGAGATGTATGTATATCTTTCATTGGTAATAATACTTTCGGTATCGTCGTCCATTGTATCTTCCAACATTTCGATTTCTTCTTCTACATTCGGAACAGACTGTAATAATTCGCCGACTTTGCTGTCGCGTTCCAGCAATTTGACCGCAAAGAAACGCTTCTGCTCTTCCGCAACGTCCGAAGACAGCTTATCCTGAACCGAAACAATTGCCTGCTCTACAGCCGCGTCAAATTCATGCACGATCTTTACGGCTTTTTTACTCTTTGCGGCTTTTACCGCAAGTTCCGCCGCCTGATTCACTCCTTCGTTTTTCAGCGCTGAAATCTCTACTACTATGCAGCCGAGTTTTTCCGACAGTTTCGCCATATTCAGGACATCGCCCTTTTTACGTACGACATCCATCATATTGACAGCCATGACCATCGGAATCCCCAGTTCCAGAAGCTGTGTGGAAAGATACAGGTTCCTTTCAATATTCGTGCCGTCTACAATGTTTAAAATGGCGTCCGGCCTTTCGTTAATCAGATAATTTCTTGCCACGACTTCCTCTAACGTATATGGCGACAAAGAATAAATACCGGGAAGATCCTGTATAATAACGTCTTTATTTCCTTTTAATTTTCCCTCTTTTTTCTCAACGGTCACTCCCGGCCAGTTCCCGACAAACTGATTCGAACCGGTTAACGCGTTAAATAATGTGGTTTTACCACTGTTTGGATTTCCCGCTAATGCTATTTTAACTTCCATAATTCGTTTCTCCTTACTGTTGTTAGTTTTTGCTAACCTATGGGCAAAAAATTTGCCCTTTGCTGCTATTCTACTTCTATCATTTCTGCGTCCGCTTTTCGCACGGATAATTCATACCCTCGTATCGTTACCTCTACCGGATCTCCAAGCGGCGCCACTTTCCTTACAAAAACATCAACGCCTTTTGTAATTCCCATGTCCATAATCCGTCTTTTTACCGGGCCGCTTCCATGCAGCCGGATCACTTTAACCGTATGATTTACCTTTACTTCCCTTAAAGTTTTCATGCACACTTTCTTTCCTTCCTGTAATTTCTTTTTACGCTAAGAACTAACCCGATGCTATTATGGTTAGTCTTTTCTTTCACAGGTTAGTATATGCAAATATATATTAGTTGTCAAGAACTTTTTTTAAACATTTTAAAATACATCCTGAACACGTATTCCGTTTATGGGAAAAAGGAAAAAACCTGTCACTTTTCCCGTATACTTCCGTCTTCCCTCCGAAACGACAACAGCTGTAGTTAAAATATCGGCATTTCCGCGTTCTTTCAGCAAACGGCGACGCATTGCCATCCTGATCGCAAAGAAAACCAGTGGAATGACAATAAACACTGCATCACTTGAAACGTTCTTCTCCTTCCCTGCCGGGCTGGAATACGATAATCACTGCAAAGACACAGCACAGTAACGGCCAGGCAATCGCAAAAAAACGCCATCTTTTCAGCACATCATTCAGTCTTACCGTTCTCCGTGGATTCTCGTTTCTGTAATATTCATTTTCATAATTTTGTTCCATTTGATCCTCCAAATCATATTGCTGCTCTGCAATAATCTTTCCGTTTATTTTATCATACTGCCGAACATAAAAAGGCGGGACTTTAAAATAATTTAAGTTTTACAATTGTTCTTGACAACCTCCAAAAGTTAGTGTATGCTAACATTAGTTACATGCAAAGAATCAGTTAAATTGATACAAGGTTGAGGTGATGATGATGCCACTGACACTTGCAAAAGAAGGCGAAACGAATGTTATAAAACGGGTAGGCGGAAAAGATGAAATCAGAAGATTTCTGGAAAATCTGGGATTCATCGCAGGCAGCGCCGTTACCGTTGTTTCGGAAAACAAAGGCAATGTAATCGTAAATGTAAAAGACACGCGGGTTGCAATCGGAAAGGATATGGCAGCCAAAATTATGGTTTAAATAATTATGCAGCATCAGAAGTACAGATTTAAAAAGGTGTGAAAAAGCGGTGAACCAGAAAGAAAACTACAGTTTACAGAATATTACATTTGAAAACACAAAAATGCAGAAAGAAAAGATTCTGGAATGTTTAAAAGAACGGGGACTTCGGATCACAAGACAGCGGAGTGCTATTTTGGACGTTGTATTGGAATCAGAGTGTACCTGCTGTAAGGAGATCTGCTTTAAAGCAGCAAAGAGGCAGGAGAACGTAGGGATTGCCACGGTATATCGGATGATAAATACGTTGGAGGAAATCGGGGCAATCAGCCGCAGAAATCTATACCAGGTCCGTCTTGATAAAAAAGAAGAAAAATTCAAAGTGATTTTAGACGATGACACCTGCTGGCAGTTAAGCGGTGAAAATCTGAAAAAAATTATGGATGCAGGACTCATTTCTCTTGGTTATATGAAAAATCGCCATATTAAAAAAATCGAACTGGAAAAAACGTAAAACAGGGACGGCTTTTAAAGCTTTCCCTGTCTGTTTTTCCGGCTGTTCCTTGGCCTGTAAGGACTATTTTCGTACATATTTTTTAATTGCCTCAAAGCTTTCCGCACTCAAAACATGTTCGATTTTACAGGCATCTGTACTGGCTACCTGTGGGTCGACACCAATATCGGTCAGCCAATTGGTCAGAAATTCATGCTTCTCGTATGTTTTTTCAGCAATATCAAGGCCTGTTTCCGTTAAGTAGATAAAACCGGATTCATTCACCGTAATATGGCCGTTTTCACGCAGATGTTTCATAGCGACACTGATGCTCGACTTTTTAAAGTTCAATTCGTTTGCGATATCTACAGAACGTACTACCGGCAGCCGCTTACTCAATAAAAAAATAGTTTCCAGATAATTTTCCGCAGATTCATTTGTTTTCAATATGGCCACCTCTTTCTTTCCGATTTATTCCCAAACATTTTCCCTATTCTAACATAAAGAACGGAAAGAATCAATTCTCAAAAAATAATCAGGCCAATCGGCTGTATCCATTCAGACGTTCTTCGAGCTTTTGGAAAAACATACCTACATGATACCCGTCCATCAGTCCGTGGTGAACCTGGACGGAAACAGGCATTGTCATCCGTCCGTCCGCAGTTGTAATATATTTCCCCCAGGAAATACGAGGAATATTATCTATACCGCCGATTTTCACCGTCCGTATAAAATGCGTATAATGCACCCACGGAATACAGGAAATATAAAGAATTTCCATATCGTCCGGCGCGATACCGTATTCATGCTTTCCGCTCTTTCCGATCAGAATCGCCTTTTCCAACGCCTGACGGCAAAAATGTGCCATATCCTCTTCAAACGGACAGTTTACCAGATAAAACTGCTCCTCTCCTTTTGGAAGATAAGTAAACACGGGAGTTAATGATTCACAGATTAATGGTTTTCCGTTCCAGAAACGATATTTAAAATTTCTGATTTCCAATGCGGTTTTTGTCACCGTATGAATCATAGCACAGTAAAAAGACAGGCCGTGTTTTTTACTGATGCGGTACAATCCCGTAACATCAACTTCAGCGCCCAGATTAATATATGGAAAATCATATTCCAGGTATTTTTCCAGCAGTTTAGTTCGTTCCCAGTTTTCCGGTTCTATCCATATCATATTACTTTCCTGTTCTTTCGTGTTATTTTGCAAATCCCGTCAAGAAATCTGATTGTTTTGCGTAAATAGATTTGTTTTCATACTATCATAATCGTAATTTCTTTTCAAGTTAACCATCTGAAAATCCAAAAAGAATATTTCCTGTTGTAATTCCCTCATTTCCATTATATACTGAACATAATAAAAGGATTTCAAAAAAGGGGGATTTCATTTATGACAATCGGTTCTCTCTATCAGCCATACTCCTATACTTCACCATATATGAATACCGGACTTTCCGAAACCGGTTTTACAGGCCGGGCAGACGCCATCGGCAGAACTGATGCCTCCGGTAAAACAGACGCTTTGGGCAAAACCGATACCGCCGACAAAACCGATACGCCGGGCAAAACCGCCCCTACTGAAGAATGCCAGACTTGTAAAAACCGTAAATATCAGGACGGTTCTAATGAAAACGTTTCCTTTAAATCTGCGCAGCATATTTCTCCGGAAAGCGCCGCTTCGGCTGTCCGCGCGCATGAAAGCGAGCATGTAGCAAACGCTTTTGATAAAGCCTCGCAGAAAAACGGCCAAGTAATCAATGCATCGGTCAGTATCCATACTTCCGTATGCCCGGAATGCGGCCGCACATATATATCCGGCGGTGTAACAAATACCACGATCAAATATCCGAATGAATCGAATCCCTATCAGCAGCAGCGCAAAGCGCAGGACGCCATAAAATTAAAAGGCGCCAATATCGACTATGCTGCGTAACTGTTCTAACCGCTCATCCAACATCAGTTCTCTGCTGTAATGATAATAGGCGTCGTTTCCATGGCGGGCCAGGAAACGGCTGCACGCATAATCATGCGTCAGCTCCGACAGCAAAAGCAGCAGCTCCGTCTTTTCTCCAAAGACGTTGTCTGTAAACGAAAGAGCATGTTCCATACTTTTTCCAAATGCCTTTGCTTCTTCCTGCATTTCCGCCACTTTACGGGAATAGACGCTCTTGAATAGTTCAAATTCATCCTGTTCCGTTCCGTTTTGTCCGGCAAAATTCTGTTCCGGCGTATTCCGTTCCGCTTCGTTTATGGCTTTCCACGCTTCCGATACCGTTTCTTTGAAAAAAAGCAGGGTATATTCCTCCTGTTTCCTTTCCTGTTTCCCGATATTTCCCGAATGAACGTTTTCTTTATAGTTTTCCGTTTTTTCCGCAATGGTATCCTGGAATTTCTGTAACACGTTCTGCACCGGCATGTTTTCTTTCATTTCACGCAGCCAGTCGCGCAATACGAGCAGCGCCTGTTCCGCCATCATCACATGCGCGGCTTCCTTTTTTACCGCGCTGCCGATCATTCCCGCCAGAGCGATCCTTTCATCCTGCAGCGCGTCTTTTGCCCTGTCATATATAGCTTCCGGCGCTTTCCCTGCCAGTATCTGTCCGATCTGATAGTCCGACTGATATTTCCGATAGAGTTCGTAATAAACGGCAAATTCTTCCGCAAGCTTCGGATACTGCAAATATTGTCCAAACAGGACTTCATCCGTTTCCACATTATTTTTTTCATACAAATGCAGCATGGAAGACAAGTCTTCCCAGCCCCGCGCCGTAACAAAGTCCCTGCCGTCTACGGTCCGTTCAATATGATAAAAATAATCCGGATGAAGTTCCAGAAAAGTAAGTACCGCCGGATGCACCTCCTGCTCTTTTGCGTATTCTTTCCACGCCGCAAAATCCGGTTCCACATCCATCCGTTTCAGACGGTCCCATGTTGCAAGGTCAAATTCCCGCACGGAATTATTGTATTCCGCCGGATTTCCGGCTGCCACAACCAGCCACCCTTCCGGCACTTTATGCGTACCGAACGTTTTATACTGCAAAAATTGCAGCATGGCCGGCGACAATGTTTCCGACACGCAATTCATTTCATCAAGAAATAAAATCCCCTCCGTGCATCCTGTCTGTTCCATTTCTTTATACACCGACGCAATGATCTCGCTCATCGTATATTCCGCGATATGATATTGTTTTCCCTGAAATTCCCTCTCCGCAATAAAAGGCAGCCCCAATGCGCTCTGCCTCGTATGATGCGTCATAGAGTAAGATACAAACCCTACCTTTAATTCCGCTGCAACCTGCTGCACAATGGCCGTTTTCCCGATACCGGGAGGCCCCATTAAAAACACCGGGCGCTGTTTTGCCGCTTCCAGATCATAATTCCCCAGACTGTCTTTGGAAAAATACAATCGGACCGTTTTTTTGATCTGCTCTTTTGCCTGCTTAATATTCATCGTTAAATCTCCCACATATCACGTTATCCTTATATTTCCCATATATCGCGGGCCGCCGGAAAATGCTCTGCTTTCTCCCTCAGCAGCCTCGCCGTGAATTCCACGTTCCCTTTTTTTCTAACCTGTTCCATCCAGCGCTCCAGTTCCTGCTGCGTTAAGCAATTTAACTGCATAAAACCGTCCAGCGCTTCGTAATTTGAAGTTTCCGCAATCCTTTCGCATACTTCCGGTTTAAAATCCCGAATATAAGCTTCATACATTTGCTGTTCTCCCGAACAATAAGCCTGCCGGTTCGCCAGGTATAACATCACGAACGTCAGCTGTTCCTGCTTCCTGTAAAACTGCAGGCGGATCCCCGGAATATATCCGCGTTTCAGGCTGTTACATTCATAAAATGTATTGGGATAAATATCCGCAACCTGTTCCGGCACCATAATCTCTTCCAACGATCTGCAATAATAAAATACGGAATCTTCGATCCGCGCCAGTTGTTTCGGCAAATGAATTTCCCTTAAGTTCACATCTCCCAGAAAAAGGCCGTGCCGCAATACTTCCAGTGAATCGGAAAGCCTGGCTGTTTTTAACGAGCTGCATTTTGCAAAAGCCATTTTTCCGACATAAGCTGTCTGCGGCGGCAAAAATATTTCCTCTAGCGCCCGGCAGTTTTCAAAAGCCGATTCCCCGATCACTTCCAACGTATCCGGTAATACGGCCGTTTGCAGCCGAAAACATTCTGCAAACGCATGGCGGCCGATCCGCCGCACGCCTTCCGGCAGGATCAGCCGCTCCAACTGGCCGCTAAAATAAAAAGCGCTATCGGCAATTGAGGTAATCCCCTCCGGTAAGCGCACCGTTTTTTTGTTCCCATGATATCTGACACATTCATTTCCATATATTTCCAAACCGTCATGCTGCATTTTTGCTCCTTGTCCTATACATTCTTTCCGCCCCGCTCACTTCTTTTTGCTCCCTGGCTTGTATATTTACTTCTGCCCGTCCCATTCTTCAAGCTGTTTCTCATCCAAAACAATTTTCATTGCCCATGGCGGTACGTCCGGCTCTTTTCCCTCCTGTTCCAGAAAAACAAACGCCGTATCGAACTGCGGCTGTTTTACAGGATACACTCCCTCTCCATCCGTAAAATACAAAATCCCTTTCAGGTTTTTAAATTCTCCCCCGCTGCAAAGCTGCCCGATAAAGTCAAACGCAGAACGAAAATCCGTGCTGCCAAAACCTTTGATCTGCATTGTCCAAAGATAATCCTCAAATTGTTCCCTGTCCTCAATTTTCTTATCTTCCCGCACCTCGCTGTCGCACTGAATCAGGTGCAGGTTAATTTTGGAAAAAAAGTTTTCGCTCTGCTGTAAAATCTGATACGTATGCCGCAAAAAAGCCCGTACTGCCTCACCTTTTACCGAAGCGGATGTGTCAATCACGATGGCAAATTCCCGGATTCGTTTCTCTTCTTTGTATTCCAGTTCTTCCACCAAAGGTACGTTTCCGTATAACCGCAGACCGTACGTATAGAAAATGTAATCAAATTCCTCCTGATTGATCCGCAGCGTTTCTCCTGCCGTAAAAAATTTCGTTAAAAATCTCCGATAATCATATTTCTGCCTCGTAATCATCCTTAAATTCAAAAAGACCGTTTCCATTTCGCAATCTGAAACATCCGAAAAATGTTCCAGCTCTGTTAACACCCGCTGGGAAATCTTTTTCCATTCTTTTTTCTGCGCTTCCATTTCCACATCCGAAACATTCCCGAAATCACTGTCCGCTTCCTGTTGTTCCGGCAATTCTTCCGTCTGTTGCTTCCGGACGCTCCAGCCGCCGTGCCCGTCCATGGCAAATAAAGACTTCAGTGCGCAGAGGTCGGCTTCTGCCGGCGGATGTTTCTTCCAATGATAAAAAATCACTTCCGCCGTTAAGGCCGGCATCTCTTCCTTTATTTTTTCCAACGCTGCGCGTTTGGCCGGATCGCTGTGCAGTTCCAAATACGGACTTTTCATTTCCATTGCCATCTGTTCCACTGCAATATCGCAGGCCAGATCCCAGTATTTCCCCTGATAACGTTCTTTCGCATACATATGCTGCAGCATACAATGAAACGTACAATGCAGAAACATGCGGCTCAAAAAATTTTTTTCATTTTTAAACGCCTCTATCACTGCTTTTGGAGAATAATAAAATCGGTTTCCGTCACAGGCAAAAGTCACTTCCTCACTCTCTTTCATCTGCATTCCAGATACTGCCGGCGATAAAAAACGAAATTGCATAAGAATCCTGCTTTTGGACAATTCCAGCAGCTCGCGCGCTATCCCCTGCTGCGTCTGAACCATTTTATGATTCCTTTCTGTTCTTGTTCTGCAATCTGCGCTTCCTCTTCCATCTGCTCTGTTTCCACGATCTGTGCTTCCTCTTCCATCTGCTCCGTTTCCACGATCTGTGCTTCCTCTGCAACCTGCTCCGTTTCCACGATCTGTGCTTCCTCTGCAACCTGCTCCGCTTCTACGATCTGCGTTTCCTCTGCAATCTGTTCCGTTTCCGCGATCTGCGCTTCCTCTTCCATCTGCTCCGCTTCCACGTTCTGTTCTGTCAGCTCTTCTACAGCATTTATTCCTGCATTTTCTGCTGTTGTTCTTACTTCTTCGGCTTCTGTTTTTCCGGCATGCATCTCTGTAACAGCTTCCTCTGCTTTTGCTGCGTCCAGGCCGACGCCGCTTACTTCTTCCGTTGCTGCGCCCCACTCTTTTTCCAGCTGCGCTTTCTCCGCCTGTCTTTGAGCACGCGCTTCTTTCCGAGCCGCTTTTCTTTCTTCCCTGCGCTCGGTTTTCTCTATCGCGCGGCGGTTTTTCCTCACACTTTTTTCTGCCGCCCGCTGAATGTTCCGCATCTGGTCTTTTGCTTTCCTTATATTTGCCTTATCTCTACGATACGGATCATATACAAAATAACTGATCATCGCCAGAATAAAAACAACCATCCCTGCCATGCTGAAATACGGCAAAAACCGGCCGTATTCCGGATACCCCAGTTCGTAACACACGAAAATAACCATCATTGCCGGAAACAGGAGAAAATAAATAACCCGAAATATCGCTCTTACAGCCCATACACGCTTTGTTTCCGTAATCAGTACCGCTCCTTCCAGCGCTGTAAAATATGCCAAAAACAAACTGATCTCAGACTGAAATCCATGCGTAATCCCTGTAATTGCCACCATGACTACAGACAGAACAAAAATAGCAAACGCACTGCCTATGTAAAATGCTTTGCGGTAGTTTTTCATTCCCTCCATTTTATCCGGAGTAATACCGTTCATCCGATAGACCTGGTTCTCCATATGCTCTCTGACTTCCTGGTTATATTTGCGCAATTCGACCGTCTTTAATAAATTCTCATCTAGCGATTTATTCAGCTCGTCAACTATTTTCTGTTCTTCCATCATCTGCTCTAACAATTCCTCTTCCGCTTCCCTCTGGCTGATGATGTTTTCTTTCATTCTTTTCACATACTGTATCCGTACGCTTTCCTCCTGAGGCACCAGGACCGTATCTTTCTTCCATTCTGCCGGTTCTTTTTCTCTGTTTCCCATATCTATCCCTCGTCTCATTACCGGCGCAACAAATACAAGGCCACCCAAATCTTCACTGGCCTGATTTTCGCTGTACCGGATCTTTCAATATAATGACAGCACTGACGTCCTTTTTTCTATCATAACATTATCACCGGAAGAAAAAAAGAAAAAATTCTGAAAAGTAACCTGATCAGCGAATCACCTCATAGCGCAGCCGCAAATATGAGTTCTCCAAAATCACACACTCCTGCAGTTTCAGAACACCTGATTTCGACAACTCTCTTTTTGAAACCAGGGATTTCCCATCAATTAAAGTAGAAGTATCTTTACCGCCAATTAAAACCGGAGCAACCACAATATCAACATAATCGAACAGTTTTTCACGAAGAAATAAGCCATTTAGCGTCCCTCCGGTTTGTATCGTTATTCTCTCGCAGCCATATTCTGATTTAAGTTTTATGAGTGCATTTTCCAGCGATAATTCTTTTTGGTATATAATATGCAAATTACTTTCCTCTATGTTAAATGCCGGATGATTTGCATTTGTCGTAATCAACACAAACTTTTTTGATAATGCGCATAAATACCGTATCCCATTTTCATTCAAATGCCTGTTATCTATTATCACAAAAGATACCGACGTTTTTTTAGGCATTTTCTTTGTATTGACACCAATTTTGGCCTGAACCCGACCGGAATTGAGGGACCACAAATCCGTAGTCTGCTCTATTTCATAATATTGGTGCAGGCCTTCGCTAACCCCTGCCATTTTGGGAAAATCTTTGTCTACATCGAAATCGTCCGTTGTGCCAGTGCTTATTTTTCCGTCAACCGACATCAACATAAACAATGTTGTAACAGGTCTGTTCATGTTATCCCTCCTGAATTTTGATTGTAATTACATGCAAATCACCCTTGCATATAATTTATTTTTCCAGCATCCATCTGATCTTTTCTCCACAGTCATTATTTGCTCCAATGCCATTTATTATAGCAGATTTCTGATGGCCTGGCCAAAAGACTTATTGACTGTTTTTCAAAAAACAGTAGCAGAACTTTGCAATGGGTGTTATAATTGTTTGAAATACGCAAAGAAAGGATGGTCTATACTATGCCTATTAAAGTTCAGGACTCCCTTCCTGCAACTTCGATTTTGGAAAGCGAAAATATTTTTGTAATGACCGAATATTTTGCAATACATCAGGATATCCGTCCTTTAAAAATGTTGATTTTAAATCTGATGCCGACAAAAATCGTAACGGAAACGCAGCTTTTGCGCAAGCTGTCAAATTCGCCGCTGCAGGTGGAAGTTGAATTTCTGCAAACCTCATCTTATCAGCCGAAGCATGTGGATCCCGGGCATCTGGATTCTTTTTACACAACGTTCGACGCTATTAAAGACAAAAAATACGACGGCATGATTATTACCGGTGCCCCGCTTGATTTCGTGCGTTTTGAAGATGTTGATTACTGGGAAGAACTGTGCCGTATCATGGAATGGAGCAAATTCCACGTACATTGTGTAATGCATGTCTGCTGGGGCGCCTACGCCGGATTATACTATCATTACGGGATTGAAAAACGCGACCGGCTGCCGAAATTATCCGGTATTTACGCCCACAAAATGTTAAAACCAAAATCGCCGCTGTTCCGGGGAATGGACGACTGTTTTTATGCTCCTCATTCCCGCGCTACGGAAATTACAGCGGAACAAATTCTTGCCATACCAGAACTGGAACTGATGGCCGTATCGGAAGAAGCAGGCGTCGCCGTTGTCAAATCTGCTGACAATCATCACTTTTTTATTATGTGCCACCCAGAATATGACGCCGATACGCTGGCGCTGGAATATTTTCGCGACGTCAAAAAAGGATTAAACCCGGAAGTTCCGATCAACTACTTCCCGGATGACGACCCTGCCAAACCGCCCGTCGTTACCTGGCGTTCCGCCGGGCAGCTTTTGTACACAAACTGGCTGAATTATTATGTATACCAGACAACTCCTTATGACGTAAGGGATATTTAAAACAGGGAGCGAGAACATGACGGATACACAGGTCGAATGTTTTGTAGAAGCGGCAAAAGAAAAAAATATTTCAAAGGCGGCAGAAACCCTGTTTCTTACGCAGCAGGCTGCCAGCAGCCAGATTAAAGCGCTGGAAAAAGAACTTGGATTTAAATTATTTCATCGCGGAACCAAAGGGATTACGCTCACGAAAGAGGGCGAGCTCCTGTTTGACGAATGGGAAGAACTTGTAAACCGTTTTCGGATTTCTATCGATAAAGTAAAAGATTTCCATTTAAGAAAGAACGGCCATATCCGCATTGCTCTGGAAGATATGGGCAACTGCAACGAAGAGATTATGGTTGCCTTTTCCGAATATGAAGAAAAATATAACGGACTGCATATTGATTTTGAAACAATGACGCCAAAACTGATACTGAAACACTTTGAGGCTGACAATTTGGATATGGCCATTTTATATCAGAGTGAATTTGACGGACTGGCTTCTTTAAAGTGTATTCCTCTTCATAGAAAAAAGTTAAAAATACGGATTTATCTGTCAAAAAATCATCCGTTGGCTGCAAAAGAAGATTTATCTCTGGCCGACCTGGGAAACGAAACGATAGGACTGCTGCATCCGTCCTGTTCTTTTGATTTCAAAAAATCCGTCACGGCTTTTTTTCATTACCATGGACTGAAACTGCCGGAAAACTGCCGGGAATACGCCTCCAGACGGGATCTGGAACTTTCACTGATTGCCGGGCAATGCGTGACGATCGTATATGAAACAATGTTTTTGGATGAAGAACGCAAATTATTGTCAAAAGAAATCGATGCTTCAAAGTATTCCTCCCGGATAGCGCTGTTTTGGAAAGATGACGATATGGATACGAAAGTCCACGCTCTTGCGGACATTTTAAAAATAAAATTAAAACGGTTCGACTGATTTTTCCTGAATAATCATAAACAGGCTGTTACAATAAATTTTTGTAACAACCTGTTTTTTTCCTGTTCGCTTTTCCCCACGGGAAAATATACAATAACTATAACAGGAAAATCATTTATAAGGAGGATATCAAGATATGAACCAAAACAAAAAGTTATCGCAAAGCTTAACCGACAGCCGTTTCGGGAGCTGGGGCTGGAGCATGATTATCTACGCCATGCTGATGTATTTTTTCTTTGCGGCGCTTTCCACGGACGGCCAGAACCTGTTTCCAGGCGCTTTCGCCGGAGCGTACGGATTTGACCCAAATGCACTGCTTGCTTATGCAACGCCGGCAAGTATTGTAGGAATCGTCGGAGGATTTCTTTTTGCAAGGCTGTTAATTAAACACAGTACGAGAATGATCAGCGTCATTTCCCTGATTATCACAGGAGTTGCGTTCTGCCTGTGGGGAATGTGCGCCAATATTGTATTATACGTACTTCTTCTCATGGTAGTATGTTTTTTCGCTTCCAGTTTCAGTTTTGTAGCGCCGACACTCATGACTGACTGGTTTCCGAGAAAGAAAGGAATCGCGCTCGGCTGGGCTACGATTGGCGCGCCTTTAAGCAGTGCCTTTTTCGTATCCGGATTTTCCGTGCTTCTTGCAAAGGCAGGATTTAAAGCGGCATTTATCATTTTTGGCATTGCCGTGATCATTATCGGAATCATTTCTCTTTTCTGGGTGAAAGATACCCCGGAAACGGTCGGACATTATCCGGATAACATGGCTCCGGCCGCTGCAGATAAATTTGCACAGGACGCCGGGCAGGCGCTTCCGGAGGATGAAAGCAGCATTTCCCTTGGCACGATATTAAAAACGCCGAATACCTGGCTCATCAGCATCGGTTACGGATTGCTGTGGATGGTTACGGTAGGCGTCGTAAGCCAGTTTATCCCCCGTATGATGTCGGTTGGCTACACACAGCCGGAAGCTCTGACTTTCCTGACCATTTCTTCCATTATTGCTATTCCGGGTTCTTATTTCTGGGGATGGCTGGACGGAAAGATCGGGACAAAACCGGCGTCCGTGATTTATTCCATATCTTACATTGTCGCGCTGTTAATTTTAATTTTTGCATCAAACCCTGTACTGATCTGGATCGGATGTATTTTTATCGGACTGGGGCTCGGAGGTATCTTAAACCTGATCCCGTCTATGGTTATGTCGATCTTTGGTAAATCCGGATTCAAACAAGCGAACAGTATCGTCACAACGATCGCCTCCCTGATCCGCGTACTTGCATTTGCAATTATGGCAACCTGCCTGGCTATTTCCGGCGGAAGCTATACATTGCCGTACACCGTATTTATTATTATGGATATTCTGGGTGCAGTCGTCCTGATGCTGATCCGCAATAAAAAGAAACAATAAGTCAAATATGAAAAAATAATAAGTCAAATATAAAAAAGCTATAAGTTAAATAAGAAAAAACAATAAGTCAGATATGACAGAATGGAGATCAATATGGAAAAAACAATTTTTAACGGCGGACAGCGCCATACTTACCAACCGGGCGAACCTATCGTAAGATATGAAAGAGTTCCTTTCGACATAGCGGAAGTAATCACTACGGAACCGCCGCTGGAGTTCCATCCCAAATTTGCAGACCCTGATAAAGTAATTTTCAGGGACGTTACGGAATTTATCCCGGGCGTGGATTCCAAAATGGTGGACTGGTGGTGGGCTAACATGGAAAAAGGCTACCACATCTGGGCTCCGGGCGAACACTACGGATTTGACTGGATCGTACCGCCATGCGAAGTGGGATACGAAGGCTCCGTGGAAGCCTCCTACGAATTTGATCCGAATTATCCGCTTACAATTACCCGCCAGAGCATTACTTTATATCCGTTTACCGAATGTTATGAGCACTGCTGGATGAGCGCCGCAAAATTCGGTGAAGCCGATTCCCTGCTTATACATATGCACCAGGACGTAGACGGCGGCATTTACTGGAGAACCGTAGTAGTTACTACCAGGGAAGGCGTTGATTTCATAAAAGCCCATGAAAAAGATATGCCGCTGGAATCCCATATGGTTTATGAATCCGGCAGATTAAAAGACTTTCTCCCGCCGTTATACAATCTTTGGAAAGATTTACAGGATCCGTGGGAAAATGTACAGTATGATCTGACAACGGAAAGACAGCCGGACGGTACCTGGAAACATAAATACGATAATAAACCGGTAAAACACGAATATTAATACGCATCCTTTTTACGATACTGGAAAACGGAATAGGAAAATCCAAAAGATTTTCCTATTCCGTATCATCTGTCCAGGTACTGCGTATCCACATAATATCGGCTTCTTTTGTCCATGCATCCCTGTTTTCATAATCAAACAGCACCCACATCGGGGCGTCCGCTTTCTTCATGAGCCGTTCGTAATCCAAATTCTGCCGAACGTCGATTTCACGGACCGGATAAAAAAACGGCTCCAAATGACAGTATTTACTCTGATATCCTTTTTCATGCAGCGATTTCTGGATCCATACTCTGTAAACGTACAAATCTTTCGCCCATTCCGGGCGTTTTTTGACATTTTCCCGTATATACAGATCGTAAAGAAGCGTTTCTTCATACAGTTCCCGGAAGTCCGGATCTATTCCGGAAGCAAATTTTAAGAGGACCTCGCTTCGCGCCAGCCTCGTCATTTTCTGATGCAGAACGCCGTTTTCCCCGTAAAACGCCGCCAGACGCAGATACATTTCAAACGGACTTTCAAAAATTCGTTCCAAAACGGCAAGCGTCGTTACAAATTGACCGCTGTTATAATGTATTTCCAGCATTTCCTCCACAAGTTTGATACGAAGCATTTCACCGTAAGAGATCCAGCGCGTTTCCATCACTTCATACGGCGGTTTATCACGATAAACCAACCGGTATTCCTCTGCATTTTCATACAGGAAAGAGCCTTTTAATACTTTCAGGAATCCCAACTGTAACTGCTGCGGTTTCAAAGCGTACACTTCATCAAAAGATTTCTGGAAAGAATCATAATTTTCATAAGGAAGTCCGGCAATCAAATCCAGATGCTGGTGAATATTTCTGCCCTTATGAATCCGCAGCACCGCATCTTCCAGCCTGCCAATACTCATACTGCGGCGGATCTCCCTGAGCGTTTCAAAATTCGTCGTCTGCACGCCGATTTCAAACTGAACCAGCCCGGGGCGCATCTGCGACAAAAGTTTCAGTTCCTGTTCGTTTAACAAATCCGCGGATATTTCAAAATGAAAATTTGTCACGCCGTTATCATGGTCTTTGATATACTTCCAAATCCCCATGGCATGTTCATGATCGCAGTTGAACGTCCGGTCCACAAATTTTACCTGCGCCGCACGCTGATCCAGGAAATACTGCAATTCCCGGTATACCAGTTCCAGGCTGCGCAGACGGAGCTGTTTATCGACCGATGACAGGCAATACGTACACGAAAACGGACATCCCCTGCCGGACTCATAATAAATGATTCGGTTTTCAAATCGTTCCAGATCCTGATAGCAAAAAGGAATCTCATCCAGCGGAAGCAGCTTTTTTTGCGGCTGTATGCAAATTTCCCCGTTTTCCCGCCGCCAGGCGATCCCATCTATTTCCTCCATGAAGCCTTCCCTGTCATAATAGGCGCATAACCGGTAAAAAGCCTCTTCCCCTTCCCCGATTATAATCCCGGTAACAGACGGATTTTCTTTCAGAAAAGTTTCCGTTTCAAAAGACACTTCCGGTCCTCCCAGCCAGATCGGCGTCTGCGGGCACAGCTTATGAAATTCCGCCGACAGCTCTTTTACATACTCAATATTCCATATATAGCAGGAAAAACAGAGCACGTCCGGCTTGCGCATATACAGTTCGTTTAAAATTTCCTCTACACGATGGTTAATCGTAAACTCTGCAATCGATGCATATTGCCCATGCTCCCTTGCATATGCCTGCAGGGAATAAACCGCCAGGTTGGAATGGATATATTTTGCATTGATTGCCGTCAGTAATACGTTCATAGTTTCCTCCTTATGCGTCGCCGTTTACGTTTTTAACACGCGGCGCCACTGTATTCAAACTTTGAAATTGCAGGATAAAAAAGTATTATCTGCATTTTTTTGATATGGATTTCCGGCTGTACTGCCAAAGCCGGGAAACCGGTTCCCGATTTTTGGATATCTAATCTCCGGGAATGGGCGGATATGATTTGATTCCCCCGATTCAAACTCGGTTTTCCCGGAAATGTAGAAAGTGCAAGCAGGCGGGACAATGTTCTTTCTTCCTTTGGAAGCTCTTTCGCCTGGTTTTCCTTATCAGCGGCAGGAAAAGCACGAATGGGTATGCCGGTCGACTGTCTGAGGAACTGCCATAAGAAACTGTTCCGGATTTTTATTTCTTAATTGATGGCAGTTCCGAGTTTCGCAAGGCATACCCTCATCGAACGTGCTTGACGCCGCTGTTAGGAAAACCCGAAAGGCTGTCCAGGAAGAAAAACATGTTCCGCCTGAGGCACTTCACGAAACAGCGGGAAAACCTCAGACAGTGAACTCGGGGGAATCCATTTCGCCCATTTTCCCGAAGAAGATATCCTGAAAAATCTGTCAATGTTTCCCTCTCTGGCAGCACAGCCTGGAAATCTTTCGGCAAACGGCAGACCGATAATACTTTTTTATCCTGCATTTTCACCGTTGCAACAACAGGGCCGCGGTAAAAAAGTAAAACGGCGCCCCTAAACCGTCACCTCGCCGGTCAGCACTTTTTTGTAGTCTTCATAATTCTTTTTCAGCAGCTCCGGAATATCCAATTCATACGGGCACTTCGTCCTGCACTGCCCGCAGTTTACGCAGTCTTCAATCTTTTTCATATTGGCCTGCCACGTATCATTCAGCCAGCTTGCCGACGGCGCGCGCCGCAGCATTAACGACATACGCGCACAGTTATTGATCTGAATTTCTTTCGGGCACGGCATACAATAACCGCAGCCACGGCAAAAATCGCCGGTCAGTTCCACCCTTTCCTTTTCAATAAACGACGCAATGCTTTCATCCAGCGAAACGTTTTCTTCCATAAACGCCAGCCATTCTTCCAGTTCCTCTGTTTTCTGGATTCCCCAGATCGGAAGCACATTGTCAAACTGTGTCAGCCAGGCGTAAATGGCGCGAGCATTTGTAAGCATACCGCCGGCCAGCGCTTTCATCGCAATAAATCCGATATTTTTCTCCCGGCATCTTTCCACCAGTTTGATTTCACGGTCTGAAGACAGATAGCTAAACGGGTACTGCAGCGTTTCATAAAGACCGGATTCCACACATTCTTCGGCCACGCCCAGTTTATGGGCGGTCACTCCGATATGCCGGATTTTCCCCTGCTCTTTCGCCTGCTGCATACATTCGTACATCCCGCTTCCGTCGCCCGGTTTGTAGCAGGTGTCCACGCAGTGGAACTGGTACAGATCCACATAGTCCGTCTGCAGCAATTTCAGGGAAGTGTCCAACTGCTCCCAAAACATTTCCGGCGTACGCGCCATTGTCTTTGTCGCAATATAAATTTTGTCCCGCATCCCTGCAAATGCGTTCCCCAGCTTTTCTTCGCTGTCCGTATACGCGCGCGCCGTATCAAAAAAGCGCATGCCGCCCTCATAAGCGCGGCGCAGGATTTTCACCGCCGACGCCAGATCGGTCCGCTGCACCGGCAGCGCCCCGAATGCATTTTGCGGTACGGTAATCCCCGTCGTCCCCAAAGTCATCATCTTCATATTTTTTCCTCCTCACATTACGGCGATGCCGCTTTCTTTCCCCTGCACCGGTAAAAATAACTTTCATCTGATTTTTTGATTACGATAATCAGGTATTTGATTTGATTGAATTATTTTCCGGAGATATAATCAAATTAGCAAATGAATCATCCGGTTCTTTCTCAGAGTTATTTGCATCGCGGGCGCTGTTTACCAGAGGCAGGATTCCCTGATTATAGTTTCCTTCCATCCATGCGGCGCACAGAAAAATTTTTGATTTTTTTCCGGAAAAGTTGATCGCTTTTAAATTCAGCCGGTTTTTGCTTTCTGCTTGAAATTCAGACCGCGGGAGGATTGATAATCCCTCGCCGGTCGTCACCCGGGACAGCATATAAGCAAAATTATTTTCCCAGCGTATATCCGGAAAAATATTCATATCTCTGAAAAGAGCAGTGATTTGATTTGCCCATCGATGATCATCTTTTAACAAAAACAGAGGCGTACTTTCAAAAAGTTTCGGCAGCGTAGAAAAATTCATGTCAAAAATAGAAACGATGGAAAGTACATCTTCAAAAATGGGAATTACGTTGTACGCAGACGGTAATTTTTCACCATATCTCAACATGACAAATCCAACATCATAACTGTAGTTTTTCAGTCCGGCAATGATATTGCCAAAAGAAGAAAAAACCAGTTTGATATCGGCGTCCGGAAATGCTGTGCGCATCCTGGCAATTGCCGAATCAATACCGAGCAGGTCGTATCTCTGGGAAGAATCGTCCAGACATATATTCAGCTCCATATTCTGCTCGGAAAAGGCGTTTTTCCTTTCCGCAGTTGCTTTCAGCAAATCTGCCTGCCGGAGAATCTCTTTCGCAATGGGAAGCAGTTCCAGCCCCATCTTTGTAAGGGTAACCTGGCGCTTATCCCGGTTAAAGAGCCTCACGCCGAGTTCCAGTTCCAATTCGGCAATATGATAACTCAGTGACGATTGGGAAATGTACAAATCGTCGGCGGCATGTGAAAAATGCAGTTGTTCCGCCAATGTAACAAAATATTGAATACGACGTAATTCCATGTAACACCTCAAATTGCTTTCCTCGCGGCATGCGCCAAATATCCATGCAGCCCATGGCTGTTTTCTCATTGTCCGCGGGAAAAAACAGATTTGTAAACTATTTTAGCACACTTTACAAGGGTAAGAAAGGAAAAATCATGAAGAGTAAAATTTTTGTGCCGGAACAGGATATGAATACAGCCAGAATTTTTTCGGAAATCAACTATTGGGAATCCGGCCATACGGATCTTTTTGACGAAACATTCACTTTGGATTTGCCGTACGCGCCGCCCGGCATGTATCAGCATCTGGGAGCCGGAGAGTTAAAACAGCATTACGACTGGCTTAACAATACCGTGTCGGACTGGAAATGGTCAAACGTCAAAGTACTGGGAACCAGCCACGAAAGAAAATTCTGGGTATTCCGTACGGGCGAGGGCAAAACCTGCTGGGGCGGCGCAGACGGAACCTACAAAAGCAAATTTGCGACGCTGCTTCATATAAAAGACGGAAAAATCACTTATGCGAAAGACCATTCCGACATGATGGAATATTATCGCGCCATAAACGTAGAACTGCCGAAATTTTATTATGACGCCAAATCTCCGGAAGAATTTGCCGAAAGGGAACGTCCGCCCCATGTAGTACATACGGAAGAAAGCCTGGAAGCGCAGATTCAGAAAACGCTGGATTTTTTTAAGAGCCCGAATTTCTGGGACCCGAAAGTCAATGAAGTGCTGGCGGAAAACTTCGTGCATGAACTGACATTTGCACCGCCTGATATGCCGCGCATCTTTCGCGGCAGAGAATACGACTCTTTAAACGAATGGCTGGACAGACATCTTCTCGACGGGGATATTTACGACGAAGTTTTTTATGTAACAACGGACCCGCACATCTTTGTAACGGAATATAACTGCCTGTTTGTCACAAACTGGGGATACCGTGACGAGGAAATTTCGCAGGGAAAACACGGCAGATATCCGAACCGGGAAATTTCCTATGTTGAGGTAGACGACGACGGACGATGCGTCAGACTTGACGAATACTTAAATACTATGAGCAAGTTTTTATCCACAAACGTCCGGATACCGACGTTCCCGTATTTATATTATTAATGGAGGAGGAACAGTTATGAAATTATCAATCAGAGAACGGCTTTGCTATGGATGCGGAGATCTGGGAAGCCAGTTTGCCTATAACCTGGTCACTACTTATCTCATGGTATTTTTTACAAATATACTGGGACTTTCCTCTGTTGCGGCAGGAACCATTTTCCTCATTGCAACGGCGTTTGACGCGATTAACGACCCGGTAATGGGAAGTATTGCCGACCACACCAAAACAAAATTCGGCAGCTACCGTCCTTTTATGATGGCCGCTGCAATTCCATACGGTATTTTCCTGGCATTGTGCTTTGTGGCGCCGGACTGGTCCTATGGCGGAAAGATGGCCTGGGCGTATATCGTATATTTGCTGTACGTTGTCTTCTCTACCATGTTCCAGATGCCGTACGGCTCGCTGTCAAACTTGATGACAAACGATATCAAAGAACGGACCGTACTCGGCGCGTTCCGGGACTGGGGCGCAAATCTGGCAGGATTTCTGTTAAATATGTTTGCTGTCAGCATCATTACGCGTTTCAGTGCAGACGGCCAAAGCATGGATAAGAGCGGTTATCTTGCCCTGGGTATCATTGTCGGTATTTGCTGTATCGTATTTACGATGATTGCGACTTACGGGACAAAAGAGCGGATACAGCCGGAAAAAAATATCGCGAAATTTTCCGAAAGCCTGAAATCCATTACAAAAAACAAACCTGCGCTGTGTATTTTATTTATGGTATTTTTTATCAATTCTTTCGTGGCATTCCGGAGCGCTTTTACGCCGTATTATGCGCTGTATTATCTCGGAAGCGAAAATATGATTCCCGTCATATTGACGACAATGTATACTCTGCCGCTTCTGGGACTGCTGTTTGTCCCTAAGCTGATCGAAGTAATGGGAAACCGGAATATGTTTATTGTCAGCGGCGCATGCGCCATAATCAGCGGCATCCTTTCTCTTGCCGCGCGGACAAACAGCGTAATTATCGTACTTTCCGCTATTTTCGGCGGTTTGACATTAAGCGGCGTTTTTGCCAACATCTGGGGCTGTATGCCGAATGTGGCGGATTACGGGGAGTGGAAAACAGGCGTCCGGGCGCCGGGACTGATCTACGGGCTGGCTACGTTCGCCATCAAACTGGCCGTAGCATTATCGGCATATCTGGTAGGCTGGCTGTTAAACTGGGCCCATTTTGACACCGCGCTGGAAATGCAGGACTCTTTTACCACTCAGTTTATTTATGCGGCAAACGGAATCCTGCCGATCATATTCGGAATTATCGGAATTTTACTGATTTTACCGTATAACCTGACAAACGAAAAAATTGAGCAGGTAAAGGAAGAGCTCGCCCGCAGAAGATAGAACCGTCAGCGCTTTTTTCCTCCCCGCAAAATACAAAGGACGGAAACCAAAAGCGACAGCAGACAGACCGCCGCATAATGTATCAGGCTGTTTTCCAGCAGCGGCTGTTGCAGAGCAAGCAGTTTTGCCGCCGGCCGAAGCAGTATGATCATCATCGGATGGATGATATAGACGATCAGCGACACTGTTTTGAACCATACCGGACATTTCCCTTTCCAGTGTAAAATAAGGGAAAACAGAAAGTACATACACGGCAGCAAAAAGAAATACATGCTATCATGATGCTCCGCTTCAAACGGGCGGAGCAAAACTGCTTCCGCAAACAATAAGCCGAACGTAATGAGAAATCCGCACAGGCTTTTCTTCACCGAAAGGATACGTTTTCTGTCCGCCAGATATCCTCCGAGCGCCAAAAACACCGGCGCAAAGAAAATACCGTTCCTCGTATAATCGCACACCTGAAAAGTAAGCCGGTAAAAATCCGACAAAACAGGAACCTGCCGCACGATTCCCAGATAGCTGTCGCCGAATACGCCGATCACATAAAGAATTCCGGTTATGGCCAAAGAGGCTTTCAAACCGGCTTTCCTTACAAGAACCCCGGCGATGGCCGCGCCGGCCACCGAAGCAGGAAGATACCACAGATGATACCACGTCCCGTCGAAAACAATATCCTGCATGACTTTCGATACGATATTCTCTGCGGAAAAATACCCCCTGTAAATATTTACCGGCAGATAGAGCAGCGTGGCAGCCGCATAAACAATGGCGGTCTTTTTCACAAAACGAAACAGCTTCCCCGCATCTCCGGTATGGCCGGCACAGCCAAAGAGCAGAAAAAATCCCGACGCCATAAAAAAGAACGGAACCGCCACGCGCGCGGCAATACCCGACAGCATAAAATCCGCCGTTTTGCCAAAAGATTCCAGCGGCCGTGTATGGATCGTAACTACGAGCAGCGCCGCAATCATACGAAAATAATCAATACCTGCATAGTATTTCTTTTCAAACATTTTCAGACACCATCTTTTCCGTCAAAACTCCTTATACTTCTTCATAACAGCGGGAACGAAACCTCAAACTCAATTGTTTCATTTTCACTTTTTGCCGTAATCTTCCCATGATGCAGCTCCACGATCTGTTTCGCAATCGCCAGGCCAAGTCCCGCTCCTCCGCTTTCCGTATTTCTGGCGGCGTCCAGTCTGTAAAACTGTTCAAAAATGTGATCCAGCTTTTCTTTCGGAATTGTATTTCCAAAATTGGTAAATCTCAGGTTCACACATCCATCCTGCACTGCGACGGCAATCGTTATCGTCGTGCCGCGGAAACTGTAAATGACCGCGTTTCTTAAAAGATTGCCAAATACGCGCTGCATTTTATCGGCGTCGCATTTTAATGTGATATCCTCCGCCATATTCAGGTTACAGGCAATATTTTTTTCCTGCAGCATTGGCTGAAATTCGTACAGAAGCTGTTCTAATAAAAATTTCAGGCTGATACTGCTGTACTGCAGAGTAATATTAGACAGATTGTATTTCGCTATTTCAAAAAATTCATTAATCAGATCTTCAAGGCGTTCTGCTTTCTCGAGAGAAATAGACAAATATTTTTCCCTCAATTCCTCTGAAATCTGTTTTTCGTCATTCAGCAGGTTCAAATATCCTATCACAGAAGCAAGAGGCGTCTTTAAATCATGCGCAAGGTAAACGACCATATCATTTTTTCGCTGCTCCGCCAACTGTGCCTCTATTTTCCGCTTTTCCAGCGTATTTTTGATCGTATTTATCTTTTTTTCGATTTCACGGAGTTCCGGGGAAAGGGAAACTTCCCCTGCGCTTTCCGTAAGCAGCGTATCAATGCCTCTGTTGATTTCCCGGAAATATTTCGTAAACCAGTTCAGATAAATATAAAAAATGATCAGAAAGACAACAATGATCGCAACCATAAAGATCAACGTCATATGGTTGCGGAATACCCGTTGGTAAAACAACAGCGCCTCATAATAATCCATCATAAATAAATTCTGCAGTACCGCAACCATCCAGTTTGCAAATCTTCCGAAAAACAAACCGGAATATAAAAAGTTAATAACTCCGACCGCAATAATTACCAGTAAAACGGTACTGAAAAATATTTTCGTCCTGAAATGCCGGAAATCGTCCCTGTTTTGTTTTCTTTCTCTATTCAATCGTATACCCTACTCCCCAGACATTTACAATAAATTTCGGCTTCCTCGCAGATTCGTTCATTTTTTCCCGCAGACGACCGATATGCGCCATGATCGTATTGTTGTTATTCAGATACTTTTCGCCCCAGACGGCTTCAAACAATTCTTCCGCTGAAACCACGATTCCCTGGTGTTCGCATAAATACCATAAAATAGAAAACTCAAGCGGCGTCAGCTGCAGTTCTTTCCCGTATAAAAAGCATTTATGCGTTTTCCGGTTAATCAACAGTCCCCGAATATCATATTCATTGACTTCGTCCGTTTTCTTTCCAGCCAGTTCATTGTAACGCTTGTAGCGCCTGAGCTGCGTTTTGACCCGCGCCGCCATTTCCAACGGGCTGAACGGTTTCGTAATATAATCGTCCGCGCCGATTGTCAGCCCCATAATCTTGTTCGCATCGTCCCCTTTTGCCGTCAGCATAATAACCGGATAAAAATGCTTTTCCCTGATTTTTCTGCATATAGAAAACCCGTCGATATCCGGAAGCATGACGTCCAGTATCGCAAGATCCAGATCTTTCTTTTCGATACAATCCAGCGCATCCTTGCCATTATAAAACTTGTACACGGTATACCCGTCGTTATTCAAATAAACTTCGATTAAATCCGCTATTTCCTTTTCATCGTCTACGACTAAAACAGTTTCGTTCATTTTTACCGCCTCTTTTATTATAATTACTTATCATTATATGGATACTTGCAGCGATAATCAACCCCAATACGGATTACAGTTGGAATCCGTTTCCCTTTGTGATAAACTGTTATTATAAAAACATATAACAAGCTTCCAGCACAGGAAAGGGCATCAAATGAACGCAATAAAAATTAAAAACAAACTGTTAAAACTTCCTATTATCCAGGGCGGTATGGGCATCGGTATCAGCAGATGCCGTCTGGCCGGCGCCGTAGCCAAAGAAAACGGTATGGGCGTAATTTCTACGGCACAGGTGGGATACGACGCACCGGATTTTTCCAAAGACCCGGAAACAGCAAATCTCCGCATTTTACCGGAACAAATAAAAAAAGCCAGGGAACTTTCACAGGGAAACGGCCTGATTGCCGTCAATATCATGGCGGTAACGCGGCTCTACGAGCAATATGTAAAAACCGCATGCGACGCCGGAGTAGATGTCATTATTTCCGGAGCCGGATTACCGACCGCGCTTCCGGAATACGTTATCAATCCCGACACTGCGATCGCCCCGATCGTTTCCAGCGAAAAAGCCGCCAAAATCATTTTGAAATACTGGGACAGAAAATATAAAAGAACCGCTGACCTGATAATTATCGAAGGCCCGAAAGCCGGCGGACACCTTGGCTTTTCTTTTGAACAGCTTGCACAGGCAGAACAGCCTGGCTATGATGATGAAATCCGCCGGATTATAGCGGTAAAACAAAGTTATGAAGAAAAATACCGGACACAGATACCGGTATTTACAGCAGGCGGAATTTTTACAAAAGAAGATACTGCCCATGCGCTTTCTCTGGGCGCCGACGGAATTCAGGCGGCAACCCGGTTTGTGGCCACCGAAGAATGTGACGCCAGCGACGCGTATAAGAAAGCTTATATTCGCGCCAAATCAGAAGACGTCGTCATCATCCACAGTCCTGTCGGCCTGCCGGGCCGTGCGATCCGTAACGATTTTGTCCGCAATGTGGAAGCAAAATCCGTGAAAATCACAAACTGCTTTAACTGCCTGAACGCCTGTAATCCGGCAACCGCGCCGTATTGTATTACACAGGCCCTGATTAACGCCGTCAAAGGAGATATTCGCAACGGGTTGATTTTCTGCGGTTCCAGAGTCGGGGAAATCGACCGCATCTGTACTGTAAAAGAACTGATGGCAGAACTGGCCGTATAGTATTGCTTCAAAGGTACTTTTCATGGGGTGGGAAACTAACTATCAAGCAGATCAGCAATATCGGCGAAATTGATATACAGGTTATTGTAGATGCCGGCTTTTACTGAATCAGAAAAAGTATAGTCCCCAATATCCTCTGATTCAAAATCATATACCGTAATGCGTTTCTTATCAGGATCTACTATCCAGTATTCACGTACACCAGCAGTACGATATTTAAAGAGCTTCGTGAAATAGTCTATTCGCCTGCTGCCTGGCGATACGATTTCGATGATCCAGTCCGGTGCGCCAGAGCATCCTTTGTCGGTGAGCTTATCAGGATCACAGATGACGCTTATATCAGGTTCTACGATATTTTTCTTATCCTGATGTAATTTGACAGCAAATGGAGCCGGATAGACACGGCATTTACCATCTTTGGAACGTATATATATATTTATTTCCGTGTTCAGGTAATTCAAGATTTCCTGGTGGATACGGCTTGGCGCAGACTGATAATAAATCCGGCCATCGATTAACTCCGCGCGTACATTTTCCGGAAGATTGTAGTAGTCTGCCTCAGTGTAGAGTTTTTCCTGCGCTAATGATTGTGCCACGGTAACACTTCCTTTCTGGTCATTGTATGTGGTTATATGTGTTGTATTCACCTGCCTGTTATGTGCTATTTGAACTTTTCAGGAATATTATATAAAAATCAAGGAACTATTACAATCAAAAAAGTGTAATATACGTTACTTTTCTGCTTTTTTCAATGGCAGAGAATGATATTATTAAATATAACCCGTACACAATAATTCAGGAAAGGAAGTGTGTCGTATGGCTACAGCACTGGTACAGGAAAAATTCTATACCATTCACGATATTTATGACCTGCCGGACGGAGAACGCGCAGAACTGGTCGATGGCCAGATCTATTTCATGGCGCCGCCAAACCGAAAACATCAGGAAATTGCCGGCGAGCTTTTTGGCATCATCCGGGAATACATCAGGTCAAAACACGGCTCATGCAGACCCTACGTTGCTCCATTCGCTGTTTTTTAGAATAAGGATGAAACAAATTTTGTTGACCCTGAGAAAAGCCATATACTTGTTTACAAGTTTGACTTGGAGGATATTGGAGATTACACCTTTACCGACTCGGTAAAAGCAGGCATATATGAGGATCTGTATATTAACTTCGCTGATATTTCCGAATTGCTGAATCGCTGAACCGGATAGTTTGCCGTGAATATGAAAGAATAACGATTGACATTTATATATCGCAGTGCTATATTATATATTGTAATATCGCATTGCGATATATCGCAGTGAATGATATGTAATAAACAGTATGGTTGGCGAGGTGATCATTTGGACGCCCATATAAAAAAAGTATACGCACCCATGACGGAAACAGGATTCTATATTCTGTTATGTCTTCGGAAAGAAGCACACGGCTACAGTATCGTCCGGGAAGTGGACACCCTGACAAACGGTGAAATCAAAATCAGTCCCGGCACGCTGTATGGAAGCCTGTCCAAAATGGAAAAAGACGGGCTGATCCGGTTTGTGCGTGAAGAAGAGAAAAGAAGGATCTACCGTATCACGGAGCTGGGACAGCAGGTGCTTGAGCTGGAAATGAAACGGATTGACCGCTTATACCATACTATGCTGGAGGTGCGCTGAATGAAAAATACGAAAACACAATTCAGATTATTTTCTATTGTACAGTGGAAGCAGGAAGAAGAGTACCTGAGAAAGCAGCACAAAAACGGCTGGAAATTTACCCGTGTCGTTTTTCCCGGATTTTATCATTTTGAGAAATGCATACCGGAAGACGTTGTTTACCAACTGGATTTTAACCCGGACGGACTTGCACACAAAGACAGTTATGTCCAGATATTCCGCGACTGTGGCTGGGAGTATCTAAAGGATTTTGTCGGATACAGCTATTTCAGGAAATCCGTATTGGAGATGAACGGAGATGAGGAAATCTTCTGCGACGACGCTTCCCGGCTGGATATGATAAAGCGGATTTTCAAAGGCCGGATTATTCCGTTGATTTGTCTTTTTTTTACATGCATTGTGCCGAATATCTATTTGCAGGGCCATAATAATACAGCAGAGGGCCGTGTACTGCAGGGCGTCTTTATCGCTCTGTTCATTTTATACTGTATTTTATTTCTGGCTTTCGGCTGGCAATTCTGGCAGTATCGGAAATTAGTATGTAAACAGCAAAGATAAAGATTCAAACTTTTTTGCAAGGCCGTTTCACGACTGCCCTATTAACTTTTAACTGATACGCCGTTCTTGGAGTTCCGTTTTCTACATAAATCGTACCGCAGCGGACAAATCCGTTTTTCAGAAACAACGCGTTCATAATCCGGTTATTTTCATGCGTATCGGCGCGTATATTCGATATTTGGCTTTTGCAGAACTCCAGGCAGGCCTGAAAGCAGCCCGGTACCGCACCGTCCGACGCCAGCATATGGATCGTACCGTATGCTTCGTCGTCAGGCCACGCGCCGTCTTCTATCACCCGATAGTTCGGTTCATCCCCTGTGCAAAAAGCAAAAGCCATATGTATCCGTCCGTTTTCATCCACGCCAACATACAGTTCCCCGTTTTCTTCATGTTCCCGCAGATCTTCCTCTCCCGGATAATAAGACGGCCATTGCGTCGGGTTTCCGTGTTCTTTCATATATTTTCTTGCCCTGTCATAAATCGGAAGCGCAGACGCCAAATCCGCACGCTGCGCTTTCCTGATTTTTATTTCCATGTTCGTTTTCCTTTCCGACTGTTTTTCTTATACCAGTTCCAGCATCCGCAACGGATTTTCCGTTGTTTTTAATTGACCAATTCCAGCATCTGCGATGGGTTTTCCGCAGTTTTTACTTTGTCCATCGCTTTTTCGATTATCCCGTTTTCATTGATCAGGTATGTCGTCCGCACCACTCCCATTGATACTTTGCCGTAATTTTTCTTTTCTTTCCAGACATCGTAGGCTTTGATAACGTCCAGTTCCGGGTCCGACAGCAGCGTAAACGGCAATCCGTATTTTTCCTCAAATTTTTTGTGCGAAGCAACGGAATCTTTACTGATGCCAACTACGACGGCGCCTTTTTCCTGAAACTGCGGATACAGTTCCGCAAATCCGCATGCCTGCTTTGTACACCCCGGAGTGTTATCCCTCGGATAAAAATAAAGCACTACTTTTTTACCTGCATACTCTTCCAGACTGTGCATTTCTCCGTCCTGGTCCGGCAGTGAAAACGCCGGCGCTTTTGTTCCAACTTCTAACATATGAATCTCCTTTTTTTTATCATAGACCGTACTGATTGTATTATACTCTTTCACAGGCTAAAAACCAACATTTTTTTAATTGGTCTGCAAGACGGCTTTTGGAAATGATGTCATTTGAATATAAGTGCAAGTTTACTGCCAGTCTTATGCAAATGATCTTCCAACAACACATGTGAATAATGATATTTTGTTTGTATGCATCATTTGCTATGTATATTTTTCTGAGAGATTATCAAAACAAATATCAAAGATAAAATATTGGATAGAGTTATTCTAA
>JAAWJJ010000067.1 GCA_022796875.1 Eubacterium sp.
TTATTACACCATTCTTTGAAATTTTCACGCACATCCATGCTTTTTACAGCTAACATAATATCACCTCGTAAATTCGTATGATTTTTCGTACTTTTATTATATATGGTCATTATTTGCATGTCAAACAATTTTATGTTGATAATTATGGCGGGATTACGTAAGATGGAGAAACGGAATAACTATTGATTCGAAACATCTTAAATCGGATAGAAAAAAAGTGGTTTTTATTTTCTGTATTCAAATGAAAAAAGACTTTCCAAAGAATGAAACTTTGAAAAGTCTTTTTACGCCCCATTACAGAGCTACCTAGCGGACTTGAACCGCCGACCTCATCCTTACCAAGGATGCGCGCTACCTACTGCGCCAAGGTAGCAGGATATCTGTCTGAGATATCGTTGATTGTTGATATAAAATACCGACTAAATTACTATACTAAAGATAGAATAAAAAGTCAATATAAAAAAAGAAAAACAATTTTTGATTTTGAAAATCCGTAATTATACATAAAAAGTGTGTTTGATAATTGTAAATATTTGGTTAAAAAGTATATATTATATTAAATATACTGGCTGGAAAGAGATTTTTTCATTGTTGACATTTAAAAACAGTTGATGTAAGATACACCTATCAAAAGCAAAGGCGCTGTAGAAATACCTACAGTGCCTTTTTCTTTTGTATATGGCACAAAGACGTGTTGTTCTGTCGTACAAAGACAGAATGGCACGTTTTTTTGTTCCTTTATATGCAGCAGTATATCAATAAAAGGGAGGAATTATTTATGGACATTACATCAATCGCTTCCAGTTTGGACACAGGCTGGGTATTGTTGGGAGCAGCGCTGGTATTTTTCATGCAGGCAGGATTTGCTATGGTGGAATCCGGACTGACCAGGGCAAAAAACGCAGGAAATATTGTGATGAAGAATTTGCTTGATTTTTCAATTGGGACGCCGGCTTACTGGCTGATCGGATTCGGAATCATGTTTGGAGGTGCGGGAGCATTTATCGGGGGACTGGATCTGTTTTGCCTGAATTCGGATGATTATGCAACGATGATCTTTCAGACCGTGTTCTGTGCGACGTCGGCGACGATCGTTTCCGGTTCAGTAGCGGAAAGAACGAAGTTTTCCTCGTATTGTGTATGCAGTTTGTTAATGAGCCTCGTCGTATATCCGATTTCCGGACATTGGATCTGGGGCGGCGGCTGGCTTGCAGAGCTTGGTTTCCATGATTTTGCAGGTTCCACGGCAGTACATATGGTAGGCGGCATTGCGGCTTTTGTCGGAGCGGCAGTAGTTGGTCCGCGTATCGGCAAATACAATAAAGACGGTTCGCCAAATGCGATTCTGGGACACAATATTCCGATTGCGGCGCTCGGAGTATTTATTTTATGGTTCTGCTGGTTTGGATTTAACGGATGTTCCACTCTGGGACTGACGGACGGATTGGATCTGGATGCCGCCAGAATTTTCTATACGACAAATCTGGCTCCGGCAGTCGCTACGCTGACAGTGATGTTTATTACGTGGGTACGGTATAAAAAGCCGGATATTTCCATGACGCTTAACGGAACGCTGGCAGGACTGGTAGGCGTTACGGCGGGGTGCGATACCGTGACCCCGGTCGGCGCGGCAGTGATCGGTGTTGTATGTGGATTTGCAGTCGTGTTCGGTATTGAGTTTGTTGACAAAAAACTGAAGGTGGACGATCCGGTCGGCGCCGTCGGCGTACACGGCATTTGCGGCGCGCTGGGTACCATACTGGTTGGTTTCTTTGCTTACTATGATTACGGAATCGGAGAAAAGGCCGGATTGTTTTACGGCGGCGGCTTGAAATGTTTGGGTTTGCAGTGTCTGGGCGTTGTTTCCGTAGCGGCTTGGGTGGCGGTCCTTATGACGGTAATCTTTGTCATAGTGAAGAAAACCATGGGACTTCGCTGTGAGGAAACGGAAGAGCTGGAAGGCCTTGATCTGCATGAACACGGTCTGGCTTCTGCATATGCAGACTTTGCATTAAGCAGCAGTATCAACAACTTTGGAACGACAGGCTCTGTTTTCCGTCAGAAAGCGGCGGCGGAAGATGCCGTTTCCATGGACGACGCCGTTCCAGTTCAGGTAAAATCGGAAACAGCCGCTGCGGTTCGAAATGTAGTAGCTGCGAGTGATACGGCGTTTACCAAGATTACGATTTTTGCAAAACAGAATCGGTTTGATGAATTAAAAGATGCCATGAATGAAATTGGCGTTACCGGCATGACGGTTACAAATGTCTTGGGCTGCGGGATGCAGAAAGGCAAGAAAGAGTATTATCGTGGCGTTTCCATGGATATGACGTTACTGCCGCGGATTCAGGTAGATATCGTTGTGGCAAAAGTCGATCCGGCAGTGGTAGTGGACCGGGCAAGAAAAGCGCTTTATACCGGACATATCGGAGATGGCAAGATTTTTGTATACGGCGTACAGAACGTTATTAAAGTTCGTACCGGAGAAGAAGGATACGCGGCATTGCAGGGAGAAGATTAAAGAGCACAGCAGAGCGAAAGCCGGATACGCAGTAATGCAGTGATAAGATTAGAGAATGCAGCATGGCGAAAACCGGACAGTAAATATTGATATGAAAAAGTGAAACGAAAAACAGGAAGCAGGGAAAAGCCTGCTTCCTGTACGTGTCGTTAAAAAGATCAAATATTTTCCGGAAAGAAATCGGATATTTCTTCTGGAAAGAAATCAGATATTTTCCAGAAAGAAATCAGACATTTCTTCCGGAAAGAAGATTTAAAATGGAATTATTATACCGGATATTCTGAGAGGCATAATATTGATCCGATGATTGATTTTTGGCAGTGGTTTCCGGCTGTTCTTCTTTTTCCTTTTCCGTAAGGGAAAGATACAGGTCAATAAACCTCAAATACTCCTCATAAGTGAAAATTTCGTCTGCGACAGATACGGCTTTCTGTGCCTGCCCGGCATCAATCCCAAATGCAATCGCCGTGAGTGCAGCGGCGAGTTCCGGTGATTCAAAACTACTTTCCTGGGAAGAAGAATCCGTCGGAACGGCAGTAGTTACCGTTTCATTTGGAAGAGTGACTCCGCCTGTATAATAACCCATTACTTTTTTGACATAGTTTTGTGTTTCTGCAAAAGGAGGAACACCGCCGTATTTGGCAACATTTCCGCTCCCGGCATTATATGCCGCCAGAGCCAGCGTAAGTTCTCCGTTATATTTTTCCAGCAGGCCGCTGATATATTTCGCTCCGCCCATAACATTTTGTTCCGGGTCATAAGCGTCGGTAACGCCAAGTTCAGCTGCCGTACCCGGCATCAGCTGCATCAACCCCTGTGCGCCGCTGTGAGAAGTGGAATTGACGTCAAAATCAGATTCCTGTTTGGCAATCGCTTTTAACAGATTTACATCAACCCCATAAGTCTGTGCTGCCCTGTTAAAAATATCTTCCAATGTTGTCGTAGTAGTCAGATAAGAAGAGAAATCGCTTCCGTTCCTGTCGGATGAAGACGGAACGGATCCTGTTATTGTAGCATTGTTTTGGGTGACACCCTGGATATAGGTGATATCGCTCATAAAAACCTCCGTACGACGCCCTGCGGGCGGTATCATTACTTGCGCTCATTGTATCATGAATCAGGGATTCATGATCGACATTCGCCGCTCGCCGAAAGAGTAACCTCTTTCTTCTCGCTTGTGCTCATTGTATCATGAATCAGGGATTCATGATCGACATTCGCCGCTCGCCGAAAGAGTAACCTCTTTCTTCTCGCTTGTGCTCATTGTATCATATTTATCGGCGAAAGTCTTGTTTTTTTTAATTTTTATATATGAAAGGATTCAAAGCTTCGCTGTGCCGGGCAGGATTTTTTTCTTGACGGAAAAAGGGAAAAGTAATATAGTAATTTTGCCGGTGTCTGCGCATATCAGGCAGACGGCATTGTATGAATAGTCAGAAAGGATAAAAGATGAAAAAAGAACCATTTGTTAGTAATGAGAAATTACAGGAAATCGTAAAACAGTTCCCGACTCCGTTTCATCTGTATGATGAAAAAGGAATCCGGGAAAATGCAAAAGCTGTGAAAGAAGCTTTTGCGTGGAATAAAGGATTTAAAGAGTATTTTGCGGTAAAAGCGACGCCGAATCCGTTTTTACTGAACATTTTGAAAGAGTATGGCTGCGGCTGCGATTGTTCTTCTATGACAGAGCTGATGCTTGCGGACGCCCTGCATTTTCAGGGAGAAGATATTATGTTTTCTTCCAATGATACGCCGGCGGAAGAGTTTGTTTATGCAGATAAGATCGGAGCGATTATCAATCTGGATGATTTTACGCATATTGATTTTCTGGAAAAAACGATTGGGCATATTCCGGAAACGATCAGCTGCCGGTTTAATCCGGGCGGGTTGTTTAAGATCAGTAACAGCATAATGGACAATCCCGGCGATGCGAAATATGGTTTTACAAAAGAGCAGTTGTTTGAGGGATTTAAGATATTAAAAGAAAAAGGCGCCAGATATTTTGGCGTACACGCTTTTTTGGCAAGTAATACGGTCACAAATGATTACTATCCAACTTTGGCGAAAACGTTATTTGAAGTCGTAGTGGAATTGAAAAAGGAAACCGGCTGTGATATTCGTTTTATTAATCTTTCCGGTGGTGTCGGTATTCCGTATAAACCGGACCAGGAGCCAAACGACATCCGTGCGATTGGCGAGGGCGTGAAAAAAGTATTTGAAGAAGTGCTGGTTCCTGCCGGATTGGGCGATGTGGCAATTTATACGGAAATGGGCCGTTTCATGCTGGGGCCTTATGGCTGTCTGGTAACAAAAGCGATTCATGAAAAAAATACATATAAAAATTATATCGGCTGCGACGCCTGTGCGGTCAATCTGATGCGCCCGGCTATGTATGGCGCCTACCATCATATTACGGTAATGGGCAAAGAGAACGACGTGTGTGACCATACTTATGATATTACCGGTTCTTTGTGTGAGAACAATGATAAATTCGCAATCGACCGCAGGCTTCCGAAAATTGATATCGGAGATTTGCTTGTGATCCACGATGCGGGTGCGCACGGGTTTTCCATGGGATATAATTACAACGGAAAATTAAGGTCCGCGGAAATTCTTTTGAAAGAAGACGGGAGCGCGGAACTCATCCGCCGTGCGGAAACGCCGCGGGACTATTTTGCAACGTTTGATTGTTTTGATATTCTGAAAGATATGAAGTGTTGAGTGAAAGGATAATCAATAAGCAGAGGAAGTTAAAATTGTAGTGATATACAAATCATTATGGCAAGTAAATAACGGATAGATATTTGATATCATAAAAATAATGAAAAAAGTACGGGACACGGAAAATGACCACACTTGAAACAATGTGGTCATTTTCTGTATTTTTTACGTTATTTTCTTTTTACCGTTACTTTTACTTTTTTATACAATCCATTCTGGGCGATACAGTATATCGTACAAGTGCCGCGTTTTTTTCCGGTAACGACACCTGTTTTTGATACTTTTGCAACAGACGGATTTGACGAAACATAACTTACTTTTTTCCCGGTTTTGTTTATCTTTTTTCCTGTCACGGTCACGCGGAGCCGAACTTTTTTTCCGGATTTTACGCTTACGCGCGTTTTCGTCGCCCTGATTTTGGAAGGATTGTTGTATCTTCCTCCTTTTGTAATACTATAAAGGGATATGGATTTGGCAAGAACTACCCGCTTTCCGTTAATCTTTTTATATGCTTTGACATAATATTTATACTTTGTTCCCTTTTTTAATTTTTGATGTTTCCACTTCACCGATTTTTTGCTGACAGTTTTCAGGCGTTTATATTTTCCATTTGATTTTGCCCCGTATATTTCATATCCGTCTGCTGATTTTACGGAATTCCATCGGAGCGTATTGGAAGTCTTTGCAGAAGATACCGTGCAGAGAAGCAGCTTCGGGGCGGTATTTTTCTGAGCGGTTCCGGCGTCCGGTTTTTGTATTTGCTGCGTGTCGTTATTGTCCGGTTTTTGTGTCTGCTCCATGTTATTGCTGCCTGGTTTTTGCGGCGGATCTGTATCGGTATCCCCCGGTGTAACTCCTGGCCCGGATGGAGTGATCGGCGTCGAAGAAGTTTTGTAAATGGATTCTTTGAAGTCCTCTGTCTGAATTAAATATGCTTTAAATATTTCTTGTTTCAGGCGTTCTACTTCTGTCGCCTGCGCGCGGATATTATTATAACCGCCCGGCAATACATTGACATTGACTAAATCGTTCTCTACAGCCTCTTTCATCAGCAGGCGCAGCGTTTCAAAATCAGTGATCGTAACGGACTGGTTTTTCCACGTAATCGTGACAGGTTTTAATTCGCTGATTTTATCAATTCGTTTCTGAAACATTGCTTTTTTAAAATCGGCCATCGTTTCATACGTTCCGCCCGATATTTTCTTCAGGATATACTGGTCTGACAGAATCGTCTGTTCCGATTTTGCTGCTTCTTTATACTGGTTGGATATATAAGGAACCATACCGTTGTAATATCCGTATTCGGCAAGCAGTTCAAACGCCTGACGCCGTATCATGACATCGCCGCTGACACCGTAATTATTCTGTACACCGGCATAGTTGGCACTGAAAAGAGGCACAACATAATAACCGTTTCTTGCCATGGTTCCTGAGGTCTTGGTTCCGTTTACTTCATAGCGGGATACGAGAATACTGTCGCGGATCAGGTCGTCGATAGTATTCAGATTTTTTGCTTCATCCAGGGTCAGATCCCTTACCGAATCGAGATTATGCTTGGAGCCGTCTTCTCCCTGATTCACCCTTTTATCCGGATCTTCTGTCTGTTCCAGCTTGTGAAACCACTTCATTTTTTCTTCCGGGCTTTTGGAAAATATCACGTCTGCTTCCGTATAATCGAGCGTATAAACGACATCCAGGATACCGCTCATATAGCTCTGCAAATCCGCTTCCGTCTGAAAATGTTCAGGCAGGCCGTTATGATACCGGTCGCCGATGGCCTCCCGGTCATAGATCAGGTTCAGATTAAAAGCAGGCGGATCGTTCAGTTCGTACGGCTCGAACATTCCTCTTGTATAGACTTCTGCCAGCATGCCGTCCCGTGAACCATATCCGTTCAGCATTACTTCGGAAACAAGCATATGAGTTAATTCATGGGCATAAGTTGCAAATCCCCGTTCTGTTAACGCTTTCGATATATAGTAACGAATACGTGTGCCTTCTGCTACGCCGTCGGCAAACATATAGTTATCGTACAAATTCAGAGGAGTAAAAAATTCCCTGACGCCCCGTGCAGCGTTCTCTCCGAATTTATCCGACCATTGGACGGTCGTATCGGGGTCAATTCGCAAACTGTCCAAGACGATGCGGTTGGAGGAAAGCAGACCTTTCTTTTCCGGTTTTGCAATCCGGTACCAGAAATCAATAAAGGCTTTTTGCTGTACAGCAGCCTGTTCCAGCTGCTGACGGAATTTTTTACGCAATTCTCCGTAACGTGCCGGATTTGTTTTTCTTAAATTTCGGTCTATATAACAATCAACAATTCCATATGTAATGGTGGCAGAGTTCGCAATCAGGTAAACGCTGTCTTCCGATACGGTTAGCAGCGGTAAAATATGGGCACGCGTAGTTTCGTCATGATACAGTCTTTGGTATATTTCGTTATTTTTATTATCCCAGTCGGATGAGTTTTCCAGTATATCCGCCGGACTTTCCTGTAGAAACCACTCATTCATCGGTGTGTTCGGTATCCACTTTTGCCTGTTTTCTTCCAGAAAGGCGTCCAGTGTTGCAGACGAAGTAACGGACCAGAACAGCTTTCTGTAACCGAATACATTGGCATTATTGGAGAGCTTTAAGGTATCGCCTCCGGCGCCGCCGATCTGTATCAGCCAGTCCAGGACATCTGTGGAAACTCCGTAGGAACCCGGCTCATAAAGGAGAACATCCCTGATATTATGTCCGCCCATATCGAAGTTGTATAATCTATTAAGATAAGCAAGCCCCAGCAGCAGTTTTTCTTTATTCTGCAATATCTTATCCGTAAAATAAGCGGCGTCTTTACTTTCAGCACCGGCAGTACTGTCTACTATTTTCCGGATGATCTCTCCTATATTTGCCTGCACTTCTGCGAATGACTCCTCAAAAGACATTACCTTTTTGTTATCCTGATTCAGTTCGTTAATAGCCTGTTCATCCGTGATATCCGCGGGACTTTTTCCCTCCCGCAGGGCAATTTCTGTTTTTTTATTCAATTTATCAGAGCTGGAATATCGGGATGGAGCCAGTAATTTTCCAATCGTTTCGTTGTTTTCATAATGAACTGCCTGCAGTTTTGCCATTGTATTCTGGCTTACCGTTATTCCCAGACTTGCCGCCGAAACAGTCATTGACGGTAGAAACAGCGCCATCATGGTAAAAAATACCGCCGCTGCCACTGTTTTCATATTTTTCATTTACTGTCCTCCTCTTATATTATATTTTGTAGAGATGGAATAGTGTTTGGAAAGCCGGCGAATCCGGCCCCATTTAAGTATCGTTTCTTTCATGGCCTGTATGGCTGTTTTTGTATCTTTCTAGCAGAAGTATAACATACAGGAAATATAAAGTCTATGAAAGCGTTTATCCATTTTTTACTATTATTATGATGCAGGTTACTTTTCATGGAGGAGGGAAGCCGCTTGAAAAGTAACTGATGCAGTAAGATAAAAATGAAAGATCGGCGAGAGTAATCAAAACACTGGAAAACAAAAAATCTTCCAGACCCTTATAAAATAAGGCCTGAAAGATTTTTATCAGATGCCGGCAGCGGGACTTGAACCCGCACGTGGTTGCCCACAACAGATTTTGAGTCTGCCTCGTCTGCCATTCCGACACGCCGGCACAACATGGTTATTATATAAAGAAAGCAGACTTTTGTCAATATGTTAATTGCATTTTTCGGGATAAAATTATAAAAGGTGGTAACAGTTCCGTTCATCGCCGCTATTATGTGCTCATTCATGCAAGCACAAGGTGAATTGCCGCAATGCGGCAAGAGAGGGTGGCCTGGGCCATGATTCCCCCATAATGACGGCGATGGCTGAACTTGTTACGTTGTAACTATCTGTTGTGCGTAGTGTACGGACTGCATGGCATCTTTCCCGTAAAAATCTGCGCCGATCTGATTGGAATACTCCTGTGTTAAAACAGCGCCTCCGACCATGATTTTACACCACGGAGCTTCTTTTTTGAGCAGGTTTATTGTTTCTTCCATAAAGACGACGGTAGTGGTCATCAGCGCGCTTAATCCAACTAAAGGGGCATGAGATTTTTGGACTGCTTCCAGAATCGTTTCCGGAGGTACGTCTTTTCCGAGATCAATCACGTCATATCCGTAGTTTTCCAACAATACCTTAACAATATTTTTACCAATATCGTGGATATCGCCTTTCACGGTAGCGATTACGATCGTTCCTTTTTTGTCCTGTGCGGATCCATGCTCGGTGACAAATTCTTTAATTGCCTCAAATCCGGATTTTGCGGCTTCTGCGCTCATTAATAACTGCGGCAGGAACATAGTCCCCTTTTCAAAACCTTTTCCGACAATATCCAGCGCCGGGACAAGGGTATGGTTGATGATATCCATCGTATCTTTGCTGGAAAGCAGCGCTTTTGTTGCCTGATATGCCGGTTCTTTTAAACCTTTGATGACATATTCTGACAATTTCTTTTCCTGCTCAGATAAACTCTTTTCCTGCTCAGATAAACTCGTATCCTGATATTGCAAACTTGTGTTCTGGTGTTGCAAATTTGTTTCCTGCTGTGCGGACTGATTCGAAGCGCCTCCGGAAATTTGGGAAAGGCCTTTTGGCGTTTGAGCCTGTTCTGCCGCATATCTGTCGATATAATCGGCACATTGGGCGTCCGCTCCGCTTAATACGCAAAAAGTATCATAGGCTCTGCGCATTGCGGCGTTGTTCGGATTGATAATTCCGGCGGATAAACCGGCCTGCAAGGCCATGGTATAAAAGGCGGAGTTAATATATTCCCTGACCGGCAGCCCGAAAGAAATATTGGATACGCCCAGAACGGTTTTTCTGCCCATAGCCGTAATTTGCCGTACGGTTTCCAACGTGATATTTGCGGCATTCTGATCGGTGCTGACTGCCATCGTCAGCGCGTCAATCACGATGTCTTTTTTGGAGATACCATATTCGGCGGCTTTTTGATAAATTTTTTCTGCAATTGCCATCCGGCCTTCTACCGTGTCCGGAATACCGTTTTCGTCTAAAGTCAATCCGACTACGACACCGCCGTATTTTTTGACGAGAGGGAAGATCTGAGCCATGACTTCTTCTTTTCCGTTGACAGAATTGATCATCGGTTTTCCGTTGTATATACGCATGGCCTGTTCCATTGCCAGAGGATTGGTCGTATCCAGTTGTAAAGGCAGAGGCAAAATCCCCTGAAGCTCCGAAACCACCTGTTTCATCATTGTGATCTCGTCAATATCCGGCAGTCCGACGTTGACATCCAGAATATGCGCGCCGGCATCTGCCTGTTTAACGCCTGCTTCTAAAACATAGTCGATATCATTTTCCCGCAACGCCTGTTTAAATCTTGCTTTGCCGGTCGGATTGATCCGCTCTCCGATAATGACCGGTTTTTCCCCGAGGATTACCGCATTAGAGTAGGAGCTGACGATCGTATCCTGTTTTTTTGCACGTGGTTTCGGTGTCAGTTCGCGGCAGCGCGCGACGGTTTCCCTGATATGAGCCGGAGTGGTGCCGCAGCATCCGCCGACAAGCCAGGCTCCTTTTTGGATGAACAGTTCCATGTCCTCCGCAAATTCTTCCGGAGTAACGTCGTAGCAGGTTTGTCCGTTTTCAAAATGCGGAAGTCCGGCGTTTGGATTGACGATAAGCGGGAGAGAAGCGTATTGCTCCAGATCGGAAAAAATTTCCGCCATTTGTTTTGGGCCTAATCCGCAGTTCATACCGATTGCGTCTACGCCCAGCCCTTCCAGTAATGCGGTTACTGCGGCAGGGTTTGCGCCGGTAAGCAGTTTTCCGGATTCTCCGAAAATAACCGTGGCAAATATCGGCAGCGTGGAGTTCTCTTTTGCGGCGCAGACAGCGGCTTTTAATTCATAAGTATCGTTCATCGTTTCGATGACGATCAGATCGGCGCCGGCGTCGGTTCCTTCTTTTATGATTTCGGCATAAAGATCCACGGCGTCTTCAAAAGCCAGTTCCCCTAATGGCTGCAGCAGTTTTCCGGTCGGTCCGATGTCCAGTCCGGCATAACACTGCTTTCCGCTTTTTCGGATCCCCTCTTTTACATTTTTAAAAGCGGCCCGGACCAGTTCTTTGCACTGACCCGGATATTTCAGCCGGTTGATGCCGAAAGTATTCGCCATAATAATATCGGCGCCGGCGTTGGCATAGGCTTCATGGATTTCCGTTAAAATTTCCGGGTGCGTGATATTCCATATTTCAGGAAGTTCTCCGGCGGCAAGTCCTTTTTCCTGCAGCAGGGAACCGAGCCCTCCGTCGAAAAATAAAATTCTTTTTCCTAATTCGGATCGAATATCCATTTTTGATCGTTCCTTTCTGTTCGTTCGGTTATAATTAATGTTCTGTGTGGGTTTTCCCGGGAAATGTTCTGGATCAATCTCTCCGGTAAATACATTCTGTGTTTTCACAGGCGGCGCAGCTTTTTTTCATACAGGTATCCGGTGATGTACTCATACCGAGAAACATGACGACGGATTTTTCCGGCTGCATCAGTCCGCCGCCCGTAAGAGTAATGCCAAGTCTTTTTCCGGCATCCAGAAGCTGCAGCAGAGCGCCTTGTAATTCCAGCGAAAAATCTCCGTATCCTGGGGAAAATCCGCTTCGGAAATACCATTTCCGGTCGGAAAAAGAGGCGGCAATCTCCGGTTGAACCTGCGAACAATAAGATTCCAGCGCTGCCGCCGACGCGGCATGCCAGACGGCGGCTTTGCTGATTTCCAGCCTGGAATAGCGGTTTTGCCAGCGGTCGGCTTCCATACCGAGCGTAGCGGCAAACAAGACGGCTTCTTTGCAATCTCCGAGATGCTGCCGAAACGAGCGGCTGTTTATAGAAATGCCGTGGAAGACACAGCTCCCGTCCGCTTTCCAGTGCAGGGTATCTCTCTGCCAGAGGTGTTTGGGGTGTGTTTCGGTTATGATCTGTCTGCTTATTTCCCGGATGAGCGCGCGTGTGTTTCCGTCCGGAGAATTTCCACGGAAGCCGAGATAGCGCAGCACTTCGTTTTCTTCTATTTGCATCGCAGGATCTCCGACAAATTATCCTGTATTTTTTGCGCCACTTCCGGTTTGTTCATAGAGTAGACATGGATATGATTAATGCCGTTGGCAATCAGGTCGATGATCTGGTCGGTGGCATAGGCGATGCCGGCCTGCTGCATGGCTTTGGCGTTTGTTCCGAAGCGGTCAACGATATTTTTAAATCGTTCCGGTACGTTGCATCCGGATAATTTCACGGCGTTTTCCACCTGATTGGCCCGTGTGATCGGCATGATTCCCGGTATGACCGGTACCGTAATTCCGGCGGCGCGTACCTGATAAAGGAATTTATAAAAAAGATTATTGTCAAAAAACATTTGTGTAGTCAGAAATTCACAACCGGCGTCTACTTTTTTCTTTAAATGGGTAATATCATCTTTTTTATTTGCAGAATCCACATGTCCTTCCGGGTAGCAGGCTCCGCCGACGCAGAAACCGCCGAAATTTTTGATTTCTTCTACGAGTTCGGAGGCAAAATGGTAATCCAGGAAAGGATTCCCCTCAAATCCCTGCGGTCTATCTCCACGGAGCGCCAGAATATTGTCGATTCCGGCTGCTTTGATTTCCAGAAGCGTCTGCCGGATCTTTTCTTTCGTTGCGCCGACGCAGGTAAGATGCGCGATTGTAGTTACCTGATAACGCTGCTGAATTTCCTGTGCAATATCTATCGTGCTGCCCTGTGTGGAACCGCCGGCTCCATAGGTTACGCTCATGTAGTCCGGCTGCAGGGCTGCCACGCCGCAGGCCGCTTGTTTCACGGATTCGTATTTGGCAGCCGTTTTCGGAGGAAATACCTCAAAGGATAATGTGATCTGGTCTTTTTGCAGAATTTGATTGATTTTCATGGTCATTTACTCTTTTCTGTTCATTTTTTTCTATTGATTTTTTCTATTGATTTTTTTATATTATATTTGATTTTTGGTATTTCGACAAGTCAGGAAATAGAAAGCGAGAGGAAAGAAGCATATGGAGCAGATCAGAGAAGAAGAGGGGGAGCGCCTGAGTAAGGCTCTGGAAGTGATCGAACGCAGCAGGCGGTTCGGAAATCTGTCCGGGATAGAAACCTGCCGGAAAGTGTTAAAAGACCTGGGGCATCCGGAACAAATGTTAAAGATTATTCATGTTGCGGGAACGAATGGAAAGGGTTCTGTCAGCGCGTTTTTGCATCAGATTTTAACTGGAGCCGGATATAAAACCGGATTGTTCACTTCTCCGCACTTGCTGCATTTTTCGGAAAGAATCCGTGTGAACGGGAAACAGATTCCAGACGGAGATTTGCTGCATTGGACGGAATATGTGATAAACCGGGATTTCGGAATTCCGCTTACTATGTTTGATTACGCGTTGGCGGTCGCCCTGTTATATTTCAAACAGGAGCAGTGCGAGTATACCGTGCTGGAAACGGGACTCGGCGGGAGGAAAGATTCTACTAATGCCGTGGAACATCCGATCTTGAGCGTAATCACGCATATCGGATACGATCATACGGAAATATTGGGAAATACGCTGGCGGAAATTGCAGCCGAGAAAGCCGGGATTTTAAAAAGCGGAGTACCGGCCGTATTCGGATGTCAGGAGCAGGAAGCGGCGGATGTATTGCTTTTAGCGGCAAAAGAAAAAGGGATTCCCTGTGTTTTTCCGGATCGTGATGCTTTGTGCCGCATCCGTTCGATGGAGGACGGGAATGGATATCGGTTCCAATACAAAAAACGGGAGTATCAGATCTCCATGCCTGCAAAATACCAGATTGAAAATGCGCTGACGGCGATAGAGGCGGCATATTCTCTGCAAAGAAACGGGTGCCGTATTCTGCCGGAGGAAATGGAAAAGGGAATCAGAAGTACATTTTGGAGCGGCAGGATGCAGATTTTGAAAAAAAATCCTTTTTTGCTGGTAGATGGGGCGCATAATCCGGACGGAGTGCGTGCGTTGGCAGAAAGCCTTTGTATCCAGTATCCCGGAGAAAAATTTGTGTTCTGGATGGCAGTGCTGGCGGATAAGGATTATGAAGAAATGGTGCGGTTAGTCCTGCCGGCCGCGGCGGAATTTATTACGGTGGCTCCGGACAGTTCCCGGGCGCTGCAGTCTGAACGGCTTGCCGCATATATCCGTTCCTGTCGGAAAAAAGTGACGGCCTGCGCAAAGGTAGAAGAGGTGTTTCGCTTATGGAAAAAGAATCCGCCTGCGGCGAAAGTCGTCGCATTCGGTTCCTTATATTTTATCGGAGAGATTTTAAAGGCGGTTAGGTAAGTCAGAGAGTCATTTTTTTGTGTGAAATGTACAAAAAGGTTGTAAAATTTAAAAAAATTTGTAAAAACAGTAGAAAAATATTTACAAAAGTAGTATGATTAATATTGGATAAGGAAAGTAAACTGAGTAAATTTAGGAAAATACATATTTTGTATTTTGGCTTCCGGTTATGAGCTGCCCCTCATGCCGGAAGTGTTTTTATATCAATTTTTTTCACCTTTTTCACAAAAAAACGCATATACAGTTTTGTTTCGATATGTAATAATAAATTTATCAGGATATGGCCATAACGTGTCCAGACGGATCAAAAAGAACGTAAAACAAATCAGTAAAGGAGAAGAAAGGATGGAATCAAACGTAAAAAGAGTTCTGCATACGGGAATCAGTGTATACAATATGGAGGAATCCATAGAATGGTATCGGAAAAACCTGGGATTTCAGGTAGTGAAAGACGACGGATACTGTCCGCCGTTAAAAGCAAAGATCGTATTTATAGAAAAAGACGAATATCAGATTGAATTATTTGAGTACGAGGAACCGAAGAAAATTCCAGAAGATCGGCTGACGCCGAATACGGATCTTCAGACGGTAGGGACAAAACACGTCGCTTTTGCAACGGACGACATGGATGCGTTGAAAGCCGGATTTGTGGAAAACGGCGTAGATATTGCCCATGAGGTGCGTATGGGGAACGATGCGGTCATGTTTGTACGGGACTGCAACGGTGTTTTGATCGAGTTTATTCAGGAAAAATAAGTTTTGCGGACGCCTGCGGCAAACAAGAATCCTGCCGTTTAGAACGGCCTGCGGCAAACGGAAACCCTGCCGCTAAGGGCGGTCTGCCGCAGGCACAGAATTCTGCAAAGAATGGTTTTTGCTCCGCATGGATTTTTTGTAAGCAGCAGGACTTACATGATATTTTTTCTTAAATGCGTCTACAAAAGTGCGGACGTTTTTGTAACCGACCCTTTCACAGATCTCATAGAGTTTGGAATCAGACTCCATCAGCAGTTCCACCGCTTTTTCAAGCCGGATATTTGTCAGATAAGTTTTATAATTGATACCAGTTTCGTTTTTAAACATATGGCTGAAATAGTTGGGGCTGACACAGGCGATTTCTGACAATTCTTTCATGGACAGTTCTTCCATAAAATTTTCCCGGATATATTTTTGTACGCGTTCGATCAGTATTTTGCTGTCTGGATGGCTGCCGTTGTAAATCTGCGCTATGAGTTGTTTATAATGTTCATGGATATGGAATTTGAGTTCAGCCATTGACATGGAGTTCGTTACTTTCATCTGGAGCTCATTCTGCATTTCAAAAAAATCACATTCCAGCAGGTGATAACGGCGCAGCTTGCTTGCCAGATCACCGGTATAATCCATGGTGCGCATACGCACGGCTTTGGAATTTCCGTAATGGATCCGGCCTATAATATCAATAACCCGTTCGATTTTATTCAGAACGTCCGGGGACTTTGTAAGGATCGCTTTGGTGGCTTCTTCCACGTAAGAATCGTAATCTTCCAGCGTAGCGTTAAAAAACTGATTGATCTTTTGCAGTTCCAGGACGGGACGATGTTCAAAAAAATACAATCCGAAAGCAAACTCAGCCGTTTTATAGGAATTTTTTAACTGTATATGGGAAAAAGCAGGGAAACCGATTCCGGTACATAGTTCCAGTTGGAATTTCGTTTCGAATTCGTCCAGAATTGGCCTGACAAAGCGGTTTAAATAGTCATTCTCATATTTTTTCGGAAAAATTCCCATAAGATGGAGCATTTTCGGTTTGATATCAATTCCCGTTCCAATCCCCTGTTTCCGAAATTCGGAAAGGAGATACCGGTACAGGTGTAAATTATAGAGAATATGTTTCGGATAATTTGAATGGAGCAGTTCTTTGGACCTGTCGGGGCGGATTCCAATACAAATTCCCACTGCAAAAGAAGCGGAAAAGTCAATTTCCAGATGATCCACGGTATAGATCGGGTCCGCTTCCTGCAAATCGGCCAGTTTTCGTATATCGTTTTCCGAAAAGGAAGACAGGGTATCGGCGATTATCTTTTCCGTAGGTTCTAAAGTGCGGTTGTCTATCATCGGCAGTACCTCCTTATCGGTTACTTTTTACGGGGGGATGCCGCTGGCAGTTTGACCTTTTCTTTTGTAAAGCGGCTTTATCTGAAACTTCTAAAGTTGGTGATATAAAAAATATTATAAGAACATTTGCCTTGTGGTTTCGGACGGCAGACGGTACAAAACATGCTGTTTCAGCCTGTTCCGTCAAATGGAGGCTCTAATCCTGCCGGGATATTTTATAGTTTCGGACGCAACCGTCCTCAATGCGCCATCCGGGCGCACTCGGACTTTTGGGGACATCCCTGTCCCCAAATTGCTGCCTGAAAACGGCAGGAGTAAGAGCCTCTCATTTTCCTGCACAAGGACAGTCCATCCTGTTTTGTGCCGTCTG
>JAAWJJ010000068.1 GCA_022796875.1 Eubacterium sp.
CCATGGATGGCAGGTTCTTCGGAGCCTGCTTTTTATTTTTAGATAGAAAAAAGAAGCCGTTGCTCCAGTAGATGATTCATCTACTTTTGCAACAGCCCCCATCCAGAGTTCCCAAACCATAAACCATAACCAATGTAACAAAACTCAGCATACTGCTGAATACTGTAATGATGACCGCCAGCAGAAGATGTCTGCTTGTCTGTTCTTCTGGCCTCATCATTTTTCGAGCCCCTGGGCGATCCGTTTCAGCAGCTCCTGAGGACGGTAGGGCTTTTTCAGATAGTTCACCGCACCCAACTTGGCGGCGCTGACGACATCCTCCTCCTGTCCTGAAGCGGTTAAAAAGATCACGGGAATCTCGGGAGCAAAAACTTTCATACACTCAAAGGTTTCGATGCCGTTCATTTTCGGCATATCAATGTCCAGAAGAACCATATCTACTTTCGTTTCTTTCAGTTTCTTCAGCGCGTCTATCCCAGACTCCACTGTGAGTACATCATATTCTTTCCCCAGGATAATCTGTGTCCTGGTCAAATTCATACTATCATCATCAACAACTAAAATGCACTTTTTCATGTGACTACCTCCAGTTTTGTTATTAGAAGTTGCATGAAGCAATACGTAGTTTATCTTAATATTAAAAACGGCCTAAAAGTCAAGTCTATATTTCTTTGAGTTTCCCCATTTTTAAAATATAAATGCCCCAGTTTCCTCTATATTTAAAGCGCTCAAACAGATTCATCTGTTGTGATGGCAAAGCGCTCCCCACGCTTTAGGAAACAGTGGTAACAGGCATTGGCATCAAATCTGCAGTCGAGGGTACGGACACATTTCGGGCTGAAGTTTTCAGAAAGGAAACGGAAGGCGGCACAGCGGCTTCTTTCAGGGAACGGGCAATTTCGCTCAGATGCAGTTTGTTCCCTGCAAAGATTCCATAAGCCATCTGACGGACAAACTTTTGTTGTGGGCGTTTAAGCTTCGGCGAGATTTTTGACACAAACAAAGCAAAATATACAGTTGTTGAGTTTAAAAATTCGTGATAACATAAGCATAACAGTTTTTGTTTTGTTTTAAGTTGTCTTGTATTGATTCAACAATAAAACAAATATGTAAAAACTGCCGCTTTTATTTTGAGAAAGAGTAAAAAAATCAGTAACTGAGGCTAGCCGTCGCGTCAGCGACTTGGTGCAATGAGCGCAAACGAAAAACCAGAAGGAGGGTTTTCATGAAAAAACCAATTTTAGTTATTATGGCAGCCGGTATGGGCAGCCGCTACGGCAAATTAAAACAGTTGGACTCGGTCGGAGTATACGGAGAAGCAATTATGGAATTTTCCATTTATGACGCCAAACAGGCAGGATTTGAAACGGTGGTCTTCATTATCAAGCGCTCTTTTGAAAAAGAGTTTAAAGCGAAAATTGGGAATAAGATCGCCGGACATATGGAAGTACGTTACGCTTTCCAGGATCTTCATGATCTGCCGGCAGGTTTTGCCGTTCCGGAGGGACGCCAAAAGCCATGGGGTACCGCCCATGCGATTTACGCCGCTCGAAATGTCATTGACGCGCCTTTTGCCGTAATTAATGCGGACGACTACTACGGGCCGCGCGCTTTTCTGGAAGTCTTTGACTTTCTGAACCGGCCTCACGACCATGATTATCGCTACTGTATGGTCAGCTATCTTTTAAAGAACACAACCACGGACAGCGGAAGCGTATCGCGCGGCATTTGCGAAACAGACCGCCAGAATAATCTGATCGGCGTTACGGAACATTTAAAGATCGAAGAAAACATTTCCGGCATACGATGTACGGACGACGACGGCGCCACCTGGCATGAACTGCCGGGCGACGCCCTGGTTTCCATGAATCTCTGGGGGCTTTTTCCAAGCTTTATTGACGAAACAAACCGCCGTTTACAGGCATTTCTGGAAAACGCCTGCCAGACGAATCCGCTGAAAGCGGAATATTACCTTCCAACCGTTATTAACGAGCTGCTGGAAGAAAAGAAAGCTACGGTCAAAGTGCTTTCTACTACGGATAAATGGTACGGCATCACTTATCATGAAGACAAACCAAAAGTCGTACTGGCCCTTTCGCGCCTGACGCGCGGCGGCAGTTATCCTATGCCGATCTGGCAGTAACCCAATGCCGGGCCGGCGGTTATTGAATTAATACTCGATTCCCTCACGGGCAAAAACGCCTTTGTCATAAGGATGCCGGATCTTTCTCATTTCCGTCACATAGTCGGCAATGTTTAACATTTCTCTGGAAGGGTTTCTCCCGGTCAGTACGACCTCCGACCCTTCCGGAATTTTTTTCAGAAAATCGAGTACTTCCGGTTCTTTCAGTAATCCCGCCGAAATTGCCGCCATAATTTCATCCAGCACCACAAACGGGATCCGCTCCTTTTCCACTTTTTCTTTTATTTTGCAAAAATACGCTTCTGTAATCCGTTTTGCCTGTTCCAACTCTTCTTCATTCATCTGAAACGTAAATTTCAGTTTTTCTTCGCAGACCATTACCTCAATATTGTCCATCTGCTTTAACATACAAATTTCCCCGGATGTACCGTCTTTTAAAAACTGCGCGATCAGGACTTTTTTTCCTGTATGGCAAAACCGCAAAGCAAGTCCTATTGCTGCGCTGGTCTTTCCTTTTCCATCGCCCGTATAAATGTGAATCATGATTTCCTCCTGGCTTTTCCGGCTGCGTGCTCCGGTTTTTTGTCACTTCTTTTTATTTCTAACATATAATACCGCAAAAAGCAAATAGGAAATTTATGAAAAAAAAGAAACTGATCGCAATCACACTTTTTGTTTTGCTGCTTTCTACCACCCTGCTTTTTGGCTGTACACCGGATAAAGAAGAGAAAAAAGAAACCGCGCCTGAACCCGAAAAAAAGGCGGCTCAGGAAGTCACTCTAAACGAAGTGGCACACTCTATTTTTTACGCTCCTATGTACGTAGCAATTGAAAACGGCTATTTCAAAGAAGAAGGGCTTGATATCTCCCTCGTCACCGGATACGGCGCCGACAAAACCATGACGGCCGTGCTTTCCGGAGAAGCGGATATCGGATTTATGGGTCCGGAAACCACCGTATATACGTACAACGAAGGCGCAAATGACCTTGTCGTCAATTTTGCGCAGCTGACACAGCGGGCCGGCAATTTTATCGTTGCCCGCGAAGCGGTAGAAGATTTCAAGTGGGAACAGTTAAAAGACAGCTATGTTTACGGCGGCCGGGCAGGCGGCATGCCTCAGATGGTATTCGAATACGTATTAAAGAAAAACAACATTAACCCGGCTGCCGACCTGACCATTGACCAGAGCATCGACTTTGGTTCCACGGCCGCTGCGTTTTCTTCCAGTGAAGAAGCCGACTACACCGTGGAATTCGAGCCGGGCGCAACTATGTTAGAACAGCAGAAAAGCGGGTATGTCGTTGCTTCTCTCGGCGTAGAATCCGGATATGTACCGTACACTGCATTCTCTGCTAAAGAAAGCTTTATCGAAGAAAACCCGGAAGTGATCCAGAGCTTTACCAATGCGCTGCAAAAAGGAATGGATTATGTCAACGAACATTCCGCAGAAGAAATTGCCGCGGTGATCGCTCCGCAGTTCCCGGAAACGGACGACGAAACGATCAGTACGATAGTAGAACGTTATGCCAAACAGGATACCTGGAATACCGACCTTGTATTCACGGAAGAAAGCTATGACCTCCTTCTTGATATTTTATCGGAAGCAGGTGAACTTTCCGATTCACCAGAATACGAAAAGCTTGTAAATACAGAATTTGCAACGACCGCGAAATAAAACCGGTTCACTCTTTTCTCCCAGACAAAATAATCCCCGCGGGAATTGTATGTAAATACAATTCCCGCGGGCTTATATGTTTTACGCAATTACTTTTATCTTATTCTTATCTTCATTCATTCCCAAACACGGCAATATAATCTTTCTGGAATTTTTCGATTCCCTGTTCGGTTAATGGATGATGTTCCATTTTTCAATGACGCATTATCCTCTGTCCTGATCGTATGTTACATACGCATCTACTTTCGGCTGTGAGGAACATCCCGGTTCAAATTCATTTGTCAGGAATGCTTCTGTCAATTCCTCGCGCAGCTTATTCCCGATAGTGAAAGCTCCCATGCAGGCGATATTGGCATCGTTGCTCAGACGCGCCCGTTTTGCCGAATAGATATCGGATAATAACGCTGCATACGCGCCTTTCACTTTGTTTGCCGCAATGGATACGCCCAGGCCGGTCCCACATATAAGAATACCGCGGTCATACTCTTTGGAAGCAACCGCTTCCGCAACTTTAATCGCAATATTCGCGTAGATCGGGTCGTCGCTTCCGAGATCCGCCACATCGCCAAACCCTTTGTCCCTGATAAACTGAATCAGCGCCTCTTTTGCTTCCTGCGCATTCGGATCGCAGCCAATCGCAATTTTCATGATTCTCTCCTTTCTGCCATAACGGCAACGGCACAAATTAATTCCGGTCGTATTAATCCGCCGTTTTCCTTTTTTCCTCATAAGCCGCTTTTGCGTTACGGATCAGACGTTCAAACTGTTCCGCCTGCCACGCAGCGCGCCCCACATAAAGACCGTCTACCGACGGCTGAACGATCAGATCATTTGCATTGCCCAGATTGACGCTGCCCCCGTACAATACTGGTATCTCGTCCGCCGCTTCGCCGAAAATTTCGCGCAGGCACTTTTTAATTTCATAATGCATACTTTCCGCATAATCCACCGACGCCGGAATCCCGTTTACGCCAATAGACCATACAGGCTCGTATGCTACCCACAAATTGGCGGCGTCCTTTACGTCCACGCCGTATAATCCTATTTTCAACTGAGTCCGAAGTACTTCCGTACTGATACCGAATTCTTTTTCTTCGGCTGTTTCCCCGATACATAGGAGTGTGGTAAAACTATGTTTCAGCGCATGCCTGACCTTTTTGTTTTCTTCCGTGTCAGCCTCCCCGAATACATGCCTTCTTTCGGAATGTCCGATCATGACAAAACGTATTCCGAATTCTTCCAGCATCACCGGAGAAATTTCACCGGTAAACTGCCCCTGATCTTCCCAGCACATATTCTGCGCGCCAAGTTTGATACAGGCCTGATCGGTATTTGCAGCCGCGCTTTCCAGCGCCGTATAAGAGGGCAGAATAAACAACTGCACCTCTTTCCGGTCAATATCGGCGGTTCTTTGCGCCAGTTCCCGAAGATACGCCACCGTATCCGCAACGGTTTTATACATTTTCAGATTACTGCCAAAATATAATTTATTCACTTATTTCTCCTTCCACAAATTCACGCATTCCCTGAATGATGAAATATACGGAAGTCGCTCCAGCGTCCTGATGGCCGATCGCGCGTTCCAGAAGGGATTTCGCACGGCCGAATTTTGCCACATAATTTTTGGTGTTCTCCACGCCCTGTTTTGCTGCTGCCTCAGCATCTTTCAGCATTTTCAGCAGTCCTTTGCCGCTGCCTGCTTCCATCGCTTCTACCGCAGGCGCCAGCGCGTCTACCATCGTTTTATCTCCAACCTGGGCCCCGCCTCTTTCCTGAATCGCCGCCAGGCTCTTACGTTCCATTTTTGCCAGATCGTCCGCGCATAACACTGCTTTCGGCTCCATCCCCTGCGCACCGGAAAGGTACAGGCTGCCGAAAATAACGCCGGACGCGCCGCCCATGGACATTAACATTGCCTGCCCTGCCGTTTCGAATAACTGATATGCGTTTTCCTCACCAGCCATCTTTAACAGCTTCTTCTTGGCTTTCTGCATACCGCCGGCCATGCCGATTCCATGGTCGCCGTCGCCGATCGCGCTGTCCACTTCTGTCAGATACGGTTTTTGGGCGATCACCTTATCCGCTATGTAAAGCAGCATATTTCTGGTATCTTCTGCATTGAGTTCCGTTAAAACGCCTTCTTTGCTCCTGACAATTTTGGCAGGCTCAACGTCATTTTCATCAAATTCCAGCTCTTCTTCCGAATCGTCCTCCGCAACGGTTACGTTCGCGGAACCTTTGGCATAAAACGGAGAATAACAAGGAGCGTCATAATACGGTTTTAACTCGTCGTCCATACGCAGGAACGTGATGGAGAAACCGCCCATTTCCATACAGGTGCAGTAATTTTTCACTTCTGCGTCATAAACCTGGATGCCGTCTTTGTGCATCCGTTTGTACAGCTCAAAATAAACCAGATTTAATTCGATCAGCGGAGTAGAGCCAAGGCCGTTGATCAGAACGGCGATTTCCTCACCCGATTTCAAATTCATTTCCTGCTTCAATTCGTTGTACATACGGTCGACCATATCGCTGCACGGCATCATTTTGGTTCTCTCGATACCCGGTTCCCCATGCAGCCCCATGCCGAATTCCATTTCGTCGTCGTCGATTTCAAACGTTGGTTTTTCATTTCCAGGCAGGGTCCCCGGAGAAATTGCAACACCGATAGAACTCGTGTTATCCCTTGCTTTTTCCGTGATCCGTAATACTTCTTCCAGGCTCAGACCTGCGTCGCAGGCTGCGCCGGCAATTTTAATTGTGTATACGTCCCCGGCAATCCCGCGGCGGTCGGTAATTCTCTCGATCGGTGCGGAAGCAAAATCATCCCATTCACGCACATGCGCAGTCTTCATTCCTTCTGCGCGGCACATTTCCTCCGCCATATCAAAATTCAAATTGTCGCCGGCATAGTTTCCGTATACAAACAATACGCCTTTTCCCTGGTCGACAGCCTGCGCCGTCATTTTGATCAGTTCCGGGTTCGGGGACGCACAAACGTTTCCGCACGCCACCGCGTCGGCAAGGCCGGCGCCGCAGAAACCGGTAAATAACGGTTCGTGGCCGCTGCCGCCACCGACTACGAGAGCAACTTTTCCTTCCCTGTGTCCTTTATACATAAACGCATTGTATTCGCCGATTTTTTTATAATATTTCCTGTATGCAAGCAAATACCCTGTCAGGCTTTCGTCTACCACATTGGATACGTCTTTATTTAAGATCTGTTTTGCCATTTTTCCTCCTTACGATAAACAGTTCGGTTCAGGCTTTATTTACATTTTGATAACCCCTTTAATAACCTCACCTTTGTTATCAATATTGAAATTGATACCATCAATAATATCCTTAAAATCAAATTCATGAGAAACGATAGACTTTAACGGAATCTTACCCTGGCTGACCAGTTTAATTGCCTGCGGATACAGGTTGCGGTAACGGAAAATCGTGTAAAGACGGGCTTCCGCCGCGCTGAGGCTTCCGATATCATATGTAATTTCAGCGTTTGCACACATGCCGACCAAAGTAACGGCTCCTCCGTTTTTCACCATCTTCGCAGACTGGAGAGTTGTAAATTCGGTACCGGCCGTTTCATAAACGAGGTCAACGCCGCCGCCCGGAAGCGCTTTGATATATTCCACAGCATCCGTATCTTTGCCGTTGATAATTTCCATGGCGCCGACTTCTTTTGCCTTGTTCAGACGTTTTTCCAATACGTCAACCGCATAGATTTCATCAATACCTGCAGCTTTTAACGCCATGATCGTTACCAGACCGATGCAGCCGCATCCAAGGACAACCGCGCTCTGTCCCATTTTCGCCTGAGAAATATTTACTGCATGCAGTCCGACGCTGAGCGGCTCCATCAGACCGCCTTCCAGCGTGCTGACATTATCCGGAAGTTTAAAGCACATTTTTGCCGGATGCGCATAATATTCCAGGAATACGCCGTCCCTCTGATGCGGTACAGCCATAAAATCCATATCCGGGCAGAGATTGTAAAGTCCTTTTTTACACATTTCACATTCGCCGCAGCCAACGCCCGGTTCTAATGCCACGCGGTCGCCGACTTTTAAATTTGTTACGTTTTTACCGACTTCTACAACCGTACCGCCGGACTCGTGTCCTAATACCAACGGTTCGTCTACGATCCAGTTTCCTATACGGCCGGCTTCAAAAAAATGCATATCAGAACCGCAAATTCCAACATATTCAATTTTAACCAGTACTTCGTCCTCTTTCGGTACAGGAATATCTCTTTCCTGAATTTCCATTTTCCGGATGCCGGTCATAACAGCGACTTTCATTTTACCTTCCATTTTTTCATTCTCCTTTACTATTTTTTAAAAAGGGAACAGCCAAAGCTATTCCCTTTTTCAACTCTGAAAGACCTATTTTCAGGGGCCGCTAGCTCTTCAGATTCTCATTTGATTTATGAAATTATGAATACAGTTCATCAATCAGTTCCTGAACATTATCCTTTGTATACTGAGTCATATCGATCAGGTTGATAAACTTTTCAGGAGTTTCGCCGTTCAGGATCTGGTTGCAGAGTTCGATACCCTGGCCGCCTTCGAGTTTTGCATCCTGATATACGGTTGACAGTAATGTACCGTCTTTTACTGCGTTGCATCCGTCTTCAATTGCGTCAACGCCGGTAACGATGATGTCTTCGCCCGGTGTAAGGCCTGCAGACTGGATAGCCATAATAGCGCCCAGAGCCATTTCGTCATTGTGAGCTACGATAGCGTCGATTTCAAATGCCTGTAACCAGCTGTCAACGATATCCTGCGCTTCTTCCCTGCTCCAGTTTGCTGTCTGGTCAGCTACAACCTCAATATCCGGATTCTCTGCCAGCGCCTGTTTATTTCCTTCCAGACGGTCAATCTGTGCGGACTGGCCGATTGGGCCTTCCAGAATACAAACGTTTCCTTTGCCGCCGATTGCTTCAATAGCGGATTCCATTTCCAGTTTGCCTGCCAGAACATCGTCCGGGCCTGAATAGTAGTAATCTTCATCCGTATTGATCGTCATGTTTACTGCTACCAGCGGGATATTTGCTTCTTTTGCCATATCGATTGCCGGTACGATTGCGTCGGAGTCAACGGCTGCGATATATAAACAGTCTACTTTCTGAGCGATCAGGTTCTCAACCTGAGTAATCTGGTTGGAAGAATCGTTTTCAGCGTCAAGCATGATAACATCAAGGCCTAATTCATCACATTTTTCCTGAACACCCTGATTCATCAGTGTGATAAACTCTGAACTGTAGTAGTAAGTATAACCAATTGTGAATTTACCGTCTTTTTTCTCGGCTCCGCCGGCATCCTCAGTGCCGCCTGCTTCTTCTTCCTGCGCAGAAACTGCAGGAGCGTCGCCGCCTTCTTTCTGGGCATCTCCGCCGCTTTCATTTGCATTGCCGCCGCATCCTGCAAGCAGTCCTGCTGCCAACACCCCAACTGCGATCAGAGATAAAATTTTCTTTTTCATAATAATAATCCTCCTTCATTAATTTGCTATTTTATTTCTTCTGGAATCGATTAATATAGCCCCTAAAATAATCAATCCCTTTACAACCTGCTGATAATATGACGTAACGTTTAACAAATCCAGTCCCGTGTTAACCATACCCAGCAGCAATACGCCGAGCATAGTACCCCACAGCCTTCCGGTACCGCCTGCCAGACTTGTTCCGCCGATAACGGTAGCCGCAATCGCATCCAGTTCATAACCGTCGCCGGCTTTCGGGAGTCCGGCGGATACACGGGCCGTCAGAACAACCGCTGCAATACCGCAGCAAAGTCCGCTGAACAGATAAACGGAAAGGATTACCCTCTTCACATTGATACCGGATACCATTGACGCCTGTTGGTTGCCGCCTACCGCATATATGTACCGCCCATGTTTCATCTTCGTCAACATGATTGTAAACACCACAAAAACTACCATCAAAATAATAAACGGTATCGGCAGTCCGATCACGCTGCCTTTTCCGATTTTCAGGAAAGCATCCGGCAGTTTGGAAATCGGTTTCCCGTCGCAGAAGATATAGGTAAGACCCCGTCCTACTGTCATCATCGCCAATGTCACAACGAAAGGCGGTGCATTCCAGTATGCCACGAAATAGCCGTTGATTACGCCCATAATAACGCCGATACAGACGGCGATAATAACAATCACGCCAATCGGCAAACTTGTATAATTTAACATGCCCGCCGTTAAAATACCGGCATATGCTACGATAGAGCCGACAGACAAATCAATACCCCCGGTCAGCGCAACCATCGACATACCGATTGCCAGCAAACCGTTCACGGAAATCTGTCTGAGGATGTTCATGATGTTAGCGGACGTCAAAAACGTCGGCGTAGCGATACTTAAAACAACTCCCAGCCCTAACACGATGAATACGATCATCAGCGAACCCATCGAACCTTTTAATGATTTTTTTTCTACCATAACTAACCTCCTAGTCTATTTCTGCCGCTGCAAGAGCCAGAATTTTTTCCTGCGTGGCTTCCTCTCCCGGAAGTTCCCCGCTGATCTTACCTTCACTCATAACGAGAACGCGGTCGCACATCCCGAGAATTTCCGGTAATTCCGATGAAATAAAGATAATTGCCTTGCCCTGTTCCGCAAGCTGCGCAATCAGTTTATAGATTTCCGATTTTGCACCGACGTCAATTCCTCTGGTCGGTTCGTCAAACACGATAATATCCGGGCTCTCCATCAGCCATTTCGCAAGTACGATTTTCTGCTGGTTACCGCCGCTTAAGTTTCCTGCTTTCTGGGACAGCGACGGCGTTTTGATGGATAAAGCATCCTTGTACTGCACGCTTTCTTCTCTCGCTTTTTTGCGGTTAATAAAACCGGCTTTGTCAGACAAACGGTCGAGTGACGCCAGAATAATATTGTCGCCCACATCCATACCAAGTACCAAGCCGGAGCCTTTCCGGTCTTCCGTCACATAACCCATACCGGCATTTTTCATGATTTTCGGCGACTGTTTCGGTATCTTCTTATCATTAATATAGATCGAGCCGCTGGTCAGATGGGTCACGCCGAAAATAGCGTTCATGACTTCCGTACGGCCTGCGCCGATCAGCCCGGCAAAACCTACGATCTCGCCTTTTCTGATTTCAAACGAAACATTGGTAAAAACACCTTCCTGATTCAGGTTTTCCACTTTTAACGCTACCTCAGACGCTTTGTTTTTCCGTTCCGGATAAATCTCCGAAAGGTCGCGGTCCACCATCAGTTTGATCAGTTTCGGTTCGTCCACTTCTGATACCGGATAATCCCCGACATGAAGCCCGTCACGGAACACGGTAATCACATCGCCGATCTCAAACAGCTCATCCATCTTATGGCTGATGTACACGATGCATTTGCCTTCCGATTTTAATTTACGGATAATCCCAAACAGATTTTCCACTTCCGCTTCCGTAATGGACGAAGTAGGCTCATCCATAATGATGATATCAGCGTTATAGGACAGCGCTTTTGCAATCTCCACCATCTGCCGCTGCGAGGTAGAAAGATTTTTCATCTTGGTCGCCGGCGGAATCGCCCCCATACCAACTTCCGTCAAATATTCCGTGGTCAGTTTCTTCATTTTTCCGGAGTCGATCAAAATACCCTTTTTCTCTTCTTTTCCGAGAAAGATATTTTCGGCAATCGTCATATCCATGACCGAACTTAATTCCTGATGAATCATGGCGATTCCTTTGGACACGGCCATCTTCGGATTTGCGATCTCGACTTTTTCTCCCTTCAGATAAATCTCGCCTTCATCCGCCTTATAGATACCGTCCAATATCTTCATCAGGGTAGACTTTCCGGCTCCATTTTCTCCGATCAGTACATGAACTTCACCTCTGCGAAACACAACATTGATGTCCTTAAGAGCCTGTACGCCTGGGAAGCTTTTGTTTATTCCTTTTACTTCAAGGACAATTTCGTTTTGTTTTAAATCTCCCCCCATATTCTCCCTCTTCCTGTTTAGATTTTTATAAGGCTGCCAGTACAACGAAAATGATTTGTTGTACCAGTACTGCAGCTTGAGTACGAAAACATCCGAACTCTATTTAAAATTTTAACAATTTGACCGGATAGTACAACTTTCTATCTTTGGAAACGGTGTCTTATTTTTGTCTTTTTGTGCATATTCCTCTATTTTTCGTTTACGTGTGATACATTTTTTGCGGTTTTTCCTATATGAACAACGGATATCTTCTCAAAACACCGTCAGATTGCAACGCAGTCAATCAGATACACAGCCGTTTATGTTAATAAAATAACAATTTTGTATAACAAAGAATCCGGCTCTGTTAAATCTCTGTTGCCATATAAAAAAACCAGGGACCGTAAATGATTTATCCATCATTTACAATCCCTGATTTTTATCCGCGATTTTTATCCATATTTCTTTTTATATTCGCCGGGCGTATATTTCGTTTCTTTTTTGAACATTTTGGAAAAATATTTTTTATCCCGGTATCCGATTTGCTCGGCTATATCATCCAGGCTGATACCGCCTTCCAATAACAAATGTTTTGCATGCCTGATCCGGATCTCTGTTAAGTACTGGGAAAAAGTCTGATTTGTCATCCGTTTAAAATAATCGGAAAAATAGGAGGAATTCAATCCTACATAGTCGCTGACTTCCTGAAGTGATATCGAACTGCCGAAGTATTCGCCGATATAATGCTTTGCCTTACGGATGATAACCGGCTCCTGCTCCTCTCTTAGCCGTTTCCATTTCTGTACATATTCTGACAGGCAGTCGGACATCGTATCAAACATATCGTCGACAGACCAGAAATATTCAAACTTTTCCAACATCATGACATATGTATTACGTTCATCCGAAAGGCTGTTGTCGAGAATCTTATCTTTTCCGAAGAAAACGAGCGCCATAATTTCCTGATAAAGCTTATACAGATCTTTGCCGTTATACTCCCGAAAAGTGATAAGACGTTTTTTCAGTCTGTTCAGGCATCTGTTGATATCTTCAATATTTTCATCTTCCAGCGCATTTACAAGAAGCTGTTTTTCGGCGGGCGCAAGCTGCATTTTTCCTTCATCAAAAGGAACTGTTTTCGGAAGAAAACCGGTCTGAGGATATAATAAGCGTTCATGCATCATTTCCACGGCATTCTGATAACTTTTGACAATCTCCGTACTTGCGACTACCGGCCCTAACGCGATCCAGATGCCTATCTTATTTCTCAGGCGGGCTTTTCCCTCAATTTCTGCCAGGAACTTTCTCAGTTCCTCCCTGTACTGCTTTAATTCGGCTTCATTTCCGCGGAGCAGAATATAAATATCAATCCCTACGTTTGCCATCAGGCATTGTTTATAATCCTTAAAAATATCGTTTAATATCTCAAGTCCGTCGAGAATCAGCAAACTGTTGCTGTGTTCCCTGGCCTGACCGTTTTTCCTGCTCTGGTAAGCGGGAAGGATTCTCACAATACCGATCTGATACCATTCCGACAGTCCGTCCGCAAACAGATTATCCAGCATTTCACTGTTAATCCGGCAGCCGCTTTCCAGAAATTTCTGAAACAGGTCGTTCTTTCTCCTGGACATAAAACGCTGCTGGGCATACACCCTCTGTGCGATCCGGTCCAGAGCAAAAAACAGGCACTCCTTTTCCTCCGGCATAATGAAATAATAATCCGCGCCGGATTGGAGCATTTCCTCTTCCATTCCCGGTTCCCGGAAATTATCCAGTCCTATAATATAGAGATCTTCATGAAGCCTCCGGCATTTTAAATTGAAATCCGCATTATACCCCCCCCCGGGTATCGGACGGTCATTTCCGTGTTTTACTTCATAAATGAGCACGTCTATATCGCCGCTTTTACCGTCTGTATGCTGAAGTATCGCCGAATCATCTTTTACCGGATAAAGATTCCAAACATTATGAGAACGCGTATCCAGATATTCTTCGATACACTCTTCATCAATTTTCTCAAATTCCTTTATCCATAAATTAATCATTCTGCATTCCTCCGGAAAGTGAATTTATTACATTCACAAACTCAACATTTTCTTAAATGAAATAAAACGTAAGTCAAAATATTCCGTCCATTTTTTTGCTTAATATATTAACTATATCACAAATGAAATTATCATTCAAGAATTATTCCCGGGGAAAAATATTGCTCATTCATTTCCTTTTCCGTCTAAATCCAAACCGTTTCTTCCCAGCAGGCGGTCATCCAAAAATACCGCATTGAAAACAGCCACGGCCGTCAGAACCATAAGAACAATATAAACTGCACGATAAGACCCGGTAGCTGTTTTTATGATTCCCGTAAGGGCATAGCCGCATGACTTTACAACAACGCAAACAGGATAAATAACAGCGAATGCATTGGCAAAATCGTACCTCCCGAATACGGTATTGGTCATGGCGCCCATCATATTCCCGGAACCTCCGATAAACCCTCCAATCATGAACACCGAAACAAAAACGGTCCATTTTCCGGGAAGAGCCATAAACAGCAATGCGGCAAACGTCCAGATAAAAAATAATATAACTGCTGTTTTCGTACCGAATTTCGTATCCAGCCACCCAAAGAGATAGCTCATAGGAAGGGCGCATAATGCAAGAACCGTCATCATAACCATAGCCTGGCTTTTCTCATATCCGTAAGACATAACGGTCGGAATAATCTGGCTGATCACCGCCGCCCCGATCAGGAAATTAATCCCTCCAATTCCGATTCCAATCTGCCATACCTGACGCGTTCTTAAAAGTTTTTTTACCGTCCATGGACTTGTTTTTTTGTACTGCAGACCCTGTCTGTGAAGTTCCATCACCTGCTCTTTGGAAACGGATCTGTCATTATCCGGATAACACCCCTTATCTTCCGGATGGTCCCGGAACCAGAAAATGACAAAAACCAGAAGCACGCAAAAAGCGACTGCGATCACATCAAAATATCCGTGGAACCCAAACGCCTTTCCGCCCCAGTTTATAATATATAAAATAGAAGCCGTGGCCAGCAGCGGCCCCATCGTTACCCAGCCCATCGCCAGCCCTTTTTTCGTCGGAAACCAGTTATTCGTCGTTGTATCGCGGATAATCATAATCGCGCTGGCGGAACAGGAACACAGCGCAACAGCCAGAAAGTACATGGCCGGCGTCACGGACCTTGACCACAAAAACATTCCGGCAATGGCCGTAGCCAATGCCACAATAGCCGTAACGCGCGCGCCTTTTTTCTTCGTCAGCTGCCCGTAAAGAACGATGCCGATAATGGAAATCCAGCCGGCGTACGTAGAAAAAGAAAGCAGCATCCCGGAAGACCAGCCATAGCGTTCCGCAAAGACCCCCACAAACGTATTCAACCCGTCATTCATACTTCCGTTTTCAAAATATCCCAGCGCCATCAGTAACAGCAAAACCGCCCAGTGAGTGACGCCAAAATTACTTTTTGTATTATTGGTGAGATTATTTTTCGTATTTCCAACCAGATTTTTTCTCATAGCTCCTCCTGATTCTGCTGCCGCCTTTCCTTAAAAAAGGTGGCGCCGTATCGATTAAACCGTTGTCTTCAGTATGTATAATCCGTCCTCCAGGCAATCCATATAAATATATCCCCTGTCGTCTACCACGCAGTCTTCCGTTGTTGCCACAAGCGGCCCTGGGTAATGTGGAAATCTGCGCTTTTCCGGGTTTGGCGGAATAAAATATGCAAGTTCCCTGATATAATACGGGTCACTGACGTCATATACCCGCATTCCGGCAGAAAAATAGCAGCAATACACCCTGTCCGGATTATCTTCGTGCCACGGTTTTCCCGACATCGGTTCATGGACGTTATGAGGCCCGAACGGTCCCTGTGCTTCCAGCATCATTTCATTAAAATTGTGGTACGGAAAATGTTCCGGCACTTCCGGATACGGAAACTCTGCAATCAGCGTCGGTTTCTGCGGATTCCTGACATCCACCATATGCAGATTATTCATTGGCTGCGCTTCGGTCAGCTTTTCTTTATCCATCCAGGCAAAACGCTCGCCCTCATTTGTTACCACAACCAGATTTCTGTCTGTCAGCGGAAGCGCCGTATGGCAGCGGCTGCCCGCCAGTCCGCCGGAAAAAGGCGGATGGAACTTCAGCTGCCCTTTCAGTTTCGGCCTTGACACATCCGATACATCCACGATACACAATCCTGCGCCGGAATATCCGCAATAGGCCAGGTTATCCACTACAAACTGCGGCCCATGCATATACCCTTTATCCATGAATGTCGGATTATGTTTCGCCGTAGGATCGTATTCCGCCCCTAAAACACCGTCCACAAACTGTTCCGCAAGCCACCACTTTCCGACCTCTACCGGATTTTGGGGATCCTCAATATCCAAAATCCAGTAGATCATTCCTTCAACCCCCGCGCAATCCGATGATAAATATACATACCGCCCTTGTATGAACCTTACAAACAAGCCGTCTGTTCTCTGGAAAAATGCATTTTCAACCAGGACAGTTCCCTTAAAATACTGCCATACATCGATACCTGGCTTGACGACCTGCTCGGAGAAATCTGCAATACCGTGAACTTAAGAAAATACTGCACGCCCCAGCTCTATGCCCTTGAAAAATACGACGCTGAAAATAACAGCAATCTTTTAAAAACCCTGACCTGCTATTACGAACATAACCAAAGCGTCAAGGAAACCGCCGAATATATGTTTCTGCACAGAAACACCGTAAAATACCGGTTGAATAAATGCGAAGAGATACTGGAAACCGACCTGAATAACATGAGCCGGAATATCGGAACCTATTTTTCTTTGAAAATTCTTAGTTTTTTGCAGCAGCATCCAAATATGTAACACCGCCGGAACCGGGAAACCAGTTCCAGAATTTTTAGTATCCCTAACTACGGGATGGGCGGATGTGATTTGATTCCCCCGGTTCAAACTCGGTTTTCCGTCAGGCGTATGAGCACCAGCG
>JAAWJJ010000069.1 GCA_022796875.1 Eubacterium sp.
TGAACTCGGGGGAATCCATTTCGCCCATTTTCCCGGAGAAGATATCCTGAAAAATCCGTCAATGGTTCCCTCTCTGGCAGCACAGCCTGGAAATCTGTCGGCAAAACGGAAGTTATGATAATATTTTTTATATCACCAAATTTTAGAAATTATGAATAAAGCCGTTTTGTAAAAAACAACCAAACTGTCAGCGGATTTCCACATCCCATAAAAATAACGCAATATCATACATATTTCCCTTTGATTTCTTCCCAGTATATAAAAATTTCGTCATCCGTCCGAAATTTATGTTCCGCTTTTATCGCTTGTACAAATGCATCTAACGACATCCCGCTTTTTTTCACTGCATCGATAAAAGTTTCCGGGACTCTGAAATCAGGGATTTCTTCCGTCGGGATCAGCAAAGCCAGCTCGTCGATCAGTTTTTTTATAATTTCCAGATATCTGCCCACAATCCTGCCGGTATACAAAACAGCCGCTGAATTTTTGTAATGATGCGTATCATCATTCCGGTCTTTTAACATATTGATCCATACCTGCTCATCATCCATCAGATGTTCTCTGTACGCCAGTTTTATAATTTCTTTCGGAGAGCCTGTTTTTGCTTCCTGCATCATTAAACTGTCCTGCATATATTCTTTCAATGTTTTCCAGGATAATTCAAATAATCTGTCAAAATCTGCCGTCAATCCGGAGATCATTTCATCTGAAAAATCATATGGATTCAAATATCCGTTTATTGTTTTATATAGTCTTTTCAGCTGTTCAAATTTTTTCAAAAATTATGACACCATCCTTCTCAATTTCATCGCACAGGCTATAGGAAAATGAACTGCTGTTCATATCAACAACATCAAAGATCAATAAAGTATCAATGTCTTCCAGGGCATCCAGAACTTCATAATATTCCACCGCATCTTTTACTTTTACCGCCAGGTCAATGTCGCTCCTGTCCCCATTCGTCCCTCTTGCCCGTGAACCGAATAATATAATCTGCTCTAATTCAAGCCGTTCCCCCACCGCCTGGATTTTCTGTAACAACTCTGATGGCAATCCGATTTTTTTGTCTTTTAATGCATGCATCCTCCCACCCCTTTTCGTTTCCGAACCGGTATTTAATATTTTACACGTTTTTCCTGTGGATTACCAGTCACTTTTTCACGTTTCACAAGACAAACGCATGAATGAACATTTTATGAATATTCATGTCAAATTTATCTGTATGTCCTAGCCGTCAGGCCGAATCCGCATAGAAACAGCTGTCTGTTCCGTCAGATGGAATGTTCTTTCTTTCCTTTGGAAGCTCTTTTGTGCGTTTTCCTGATCAGCGGCAGGAAAACCAGAAAGGCCGGAAAGGAAGGAAAACATGTCCCGCCCTGGTGCGAGGCTTTAAGGAAAACTTCAGACAGTGAACTCGTGGAAATCCATTTCACCCATTTTCCCGGATAAGGGATACTATAAAAATTCTTCCAATGCTTCCCTCTCTGGCAGCTTTCGCGCTTTAAAGTGTTGACTTTACCGCAAAAAACAATTATGATTTAGAATACATAATACAAATCGAATGGAAAATCAGGGGGATACATCATAAAATGAAAACAGAAAAAATCGGTATTATCGGACTCGGTCTGATCGGCGGTTCCCTTGCCAAAACGATCCGTCTGCGGATACCGGATACAATAATCTATGCCATAGATACAGACGAAAAAACACGGCAGGCCGCTTTGGAGGAACAGACCGTACAATATGCTTCCCCGGAAATTTCCGATGATTTTTTTGCCTGTGACTGCATTTTTTTATGTGCAGAAATACAAAACAACATCGGACTGCTGGAGAAAATAAAAAACCATATCCGACCGGAAACCATATTGACGGATGTCAGCAGCGTAAAAGTTGAAGTCAGCCGTATGATACGCCATGCCGGGCTGGCTTCCCATTTTATCGGAGGGCATCCGATGGCCGGTTCCGAAAAAAGCGGTTATGAAAACGCAAACGCCTATCTGTTTGAAAACGCGTATTATCTTCTGACTCCGGAAACAGAAGTACCGGAACATGCCGTTTCCTGTTTTACGGATTTTATAAAAAAGCTTCAGGTAATCCCCCTTGTCCTTTCCGCCGAATACCACGATTATTCCACGGCGGCTGTTTCACATTTCCCGCATATATTAGCAGCCGGGCTTGTCAATATGGTAAAAGATATCGACGATCAGGATGAAACTATGAAACATATTGCCGCGGGAGGTTTTAAAGACATTACCCGAATCGCCTCCTCTTCCCCTGAAATGTGGCGGCAGATCTGCCTGACGAATAAAACGCAGATCATTAATATGCTGCACCTGTTTCAAAACAGCCTCCGGCAAATGGAAACCATGCTTACAGAGAATGCCTCTGAGCCGATTTATTCTTTTTTTGAATCAGCAAAAGAATACCGGAATTCGATGCGCATTACATCAAGCGGCTCCATTTTACGTACGTATCATCTGTACTGCGACCTGATTGACGCCGCAGGCGGAATCGCTACGATCGCCACAATACTGGCCAGCAACAATTTAAATATCAAAAATATCGGGATTATCCATAACCGGGAATTTGAAGACGGCGTATTACAAATTGAGTTTTATGACAGCGAATCGCTGACAAACGCCGTTGCATTACTGAAGAAATATCACTATACTGTTTATGAACGCTAACAATCAAAAATATTACTGTTTCGGAACTGACAATCAGAAATTTACCGTTTTGGAACATTACGCTTAAAAGAACCAGGAGGAAAACATATGTTTCAGAATCGCTGTGCAACTGTTGTACACATGCAGTCCCAAACACCTACGCCGTTAAGAGGGGAAATTTCCGTTCCGGGAGACAAATCCATCTCCCACCGGAGTATTATGTTCGGAGCCATCGCCAACGGAGTTACCCGGGTCAAAAACTTTTTGCAGGGCGCAGACTGCCTGTCTACAATTTCCTGTTTTCAAAAACTCGGAATAGAAATTGAAAACGATAAAACCTCCGTCCTGATACACGGCAAAGGCCTGCACGGCCTGCAGCCGCCTGCCCAGACGCTGGACGTTGGCAATTCCGGTACTACAATACGGCTTCTCTCCGGTATTCTGGCGGGACAAAATTTTACATCCGAACTAAGGGGGGACGCTTCCATACAAAAACGCCCGATGGAGCGTATCATCACCCCGCTTCAGCAAATGGGCGCTGATATTACGAGCCTGAATGAAAACGGCTGCGCCCCTTTACATATTGCGGGCAGAAAACTGAACGGAACTGTTTATCATTCTCCGGTATCTTCCGCACAGGTAAAATCCTGCGTATTGCTTGCCGGACTTTATGCGGACGGGCAGACTACCGTTATCGAACCGTTTCTGTCCAGAAACCATACGGAACTGATGCTTCAGGGATTTGGCGCACATCTTTCCACAGACGGCGCCGCCGCCACAATTTTTCCTGACTGCGATCTTCAGGCACAGGAAATCTTCGTTCCGGGAGATATTTCTTCCGCCGCATTTTTCATCGCCGCCGGACTGATCGTACCCGGCTCGGAAATTCTGTTAAAAAATGTAGGCGTCAACCCTACCCGGGCGGGAATCCTTACCGTGGCCCGCGAAATGGGCGGGAATATTACTTTATTAAACGAGCGGTCCGTTTCCGGCGAACCGGTTGCCGACATTCTTGTGAAACACTCTTCCCTGCACGGTACGACGATCGGCGGCGACATGATCCCGGCTCTGATCGACGAACTTCCGGTCATTGCCGTCATGGCCTCTGTTGCGGAAGGGCAGACGGTCATACGTGACGCCGGAGAATTGAAAGTGAAAGAATCCAACCGCATTGACACGATAACGGAAAACCTGTCTGCCATGGGCGCCGATATCACGGCCACGGAAGACGGCATGGTCATAACCGGAAAAGAAACATTACATTCTGCTGTAATCTCATGCCATAACGACCATCGAATTGCTATGAGTTTTGCCGTTGCCGGGCTTACCGTTGCAGGCGGCGTTTCGCTGGACGCCCCGGACTGTGTTACGATATCATATCCGTCCTTTTATACAGATATTGATTCCCTGAGGAGAAATTCTGAATGAAAAAATAAACTTCCATAAAAATAACCTCCCATAAGCCAGATTTAAAATCCCGCTTACGAGAGGTTGTTTTTTGTAAAGCCACCCGGGCGTAACCTATACGCTGATCCATTTACTGGTTATTTTCCGCCTCGTTAAATAACTGATAAATTTCAATCTTCAACGCATCCGCCTCTGTCATACCGACAAAAACGCCGCCATATTCGTAGATATCGTCTTTTTTCACACCGCGCACGACTTCAATGACACATGAGATCACTTCTTTTGTCCAGATCACCAGTCTTGCGTTATAATAAGTACGGGTCTTTAACGGATACTTTGTTGTAAAACCGATTCCTGTTTTTGAAAGATCTTTTACCTGCACTTCTACTAATTTCAGGGTTGTAATGCCTTCCCCTTCGTCCAGCCTTTCGATTTCAAGGTTTACGTTCAAATCTAATCTCTTATTTTTTCTTCTTTCCTGCATATTTCACTGTTATGGATTTCTCCATATCCTCCTTCCGACGATGTAAAAGACTTTATCAGACTTTTTTATTTATTATACCCTGTCCGTTGTGAAATCGCAACAGATTAATTACGTAAATTTTGTTTCTATTTGACAAAATACGCATCAAACACCGCTTTTGCCACCGGAACCGCATAACTGCTGCCTGCTCCGGAATCTTCCACGATCACGGCAACGGCGATATCTTCTTTTCCTTCCATCGAAGCGTAACCGACAAACCACGCATGGGAATCTTTATTGCTGTTAAATTCCGCCGTGCCGGTTTTCCCTGCGGCCGAGTAAGCCTGGCCGCTTAAAGAAGACGCCGTACCATTTTCCACGGTATTCGCCATAAACTGCTGCAAAGCCGCGGCTTCTTCTTCCGATATCAGCTTTTCATATACTTTCGGCTCATTTTCTTCTACCGGCTCCCCGCTTTCATTTTCCGTATGATCTACGAGATAAGGCTGCATCAGCGTTCCGTCATTGCAGATGGCAGAAGTAATTAACGCCATATGGAGCGGCGTTACCAAAGTTTCTCCCTGTCCGATCGCCGTCTGCATAATCTGGCTCGTACCGGCGGATTTCCCCAGTGTAAACTGCGACTTGCCGGTCGGCAGTTCAAAGGAAATGGATTTGTTAAACAGCAGTTTGCTGCAAAGATCGGAATAGCTGTCCAGATTCAGGCTCAATCCGATATTTGCAAACGAAGTGTTGCAGGACTTTGCAAAAGACGTATAAATATCTTCCTGTCCATGCACGCTCCCACCATAACAGTGTATTTCATTATAGCCGTCTGAAATGCTGCCGGTACAGTCATAATTGTATGCGGCATATCCCGGATTTTCTCTCATAAATTCCAACGTCGTCAAAATCTTAAAAACAGAACCCGGTGGATACAGCCCTTGCGCCGCCCGGTTTAACAGCATGGAAGACTCGGAATTGATCAGGGAATCCCAGTCCGTTGCAATCGTATTCGGATCAAAATCCGGTTTGGAAACCATGGCCAGCACTTTTCCGGTAGACGGCTGCAAGGCGACCACCGCCCCGTCATAAGAGCCAAGCGCTTCATAAGCCGCCGCCTGGACGTCGACATCGAGTGTGGTAAACACGCGGTCTCCGATATTTTTCTCATCTTTCAGATCATTCACGATCTGCTCCAGGAAAAAGGTGTGGGAGCGCAGCAGAGCAAAGTTTTCCACGGATTCGATTCCTGATTTTCCGTTGGAAGAATACCCGACGACATGGGCAAATATCCGCCCGTAAGGATACACTCGCGTTTCGTTTCCGTCGGCATCCGTTTGCGTTTTCGCCAGGACATCTCCGCCGCTCGAAAGGATTTCCCCGCGCACCACGGTTTTCGACATCGAATCCAGACGCGGATTATAGGAACTGTTGATAAAGCTATCGCTCTTTGCCAGCATAAAATAAACAAAATATGCGATCAGTATCAGGAAAATAATCAGGAAAATATACGTAACCACCGCAAATTCCCGGTTGGAACCGACGGACGTTTTCGCTTTCCTGTCAGTCGAGGTCTTCGAAGTCGTTTTCAAACCCTTTCGGCTGGCGTCTTCTCCTGTCCTGTTTCGGCCGCTTCCCGATATCCTGTCCTGATGGTTTTCCGATATCCCGTTTCGGCCGCTTTTCGGCGGCTTGCTTCGGCTGTTCTCCGGCCATTCCTGTCTTAACCGCTTTGCTGACGGCTTTCTTTCTTTGCTTTCCGGCATTCTTGCTTTTTTCATGATAAACTCCTTCGTCCTGCCTTAAAATATAAAGTCCCTGAATGATGGCAAAAATAATTAACGTACTCAATAACGAACTGCCGCCATAGCTGACAAGCGGCAGCGTCACTCCGGTAGACGGAATGCATTTTGTCACACCTCCGATCGTCAAAAAAACCTGAAACCCGTAAACAGTGCCAAGCCCCAGGGCGATCAGTTTGTAAAAACGGTCTTTGATCTGCATGGAAATATTCAAAAACATCAGAAAACAACTGCAGCAGACAATAATGACACAGATCGCGAAAATGCCGCCCAGTTCTTCTGATATTGCGGAAAACACAAAATCCTGGTCGACGACCGGAATCTTTTCCGGCATTCCCTCATACAGCCCCATGCCGAACCAGCCGCCGGAACCGATGGCAAATAAAGAATGGGAAACCTGGTATCCGGCTCCGTCATAGACGCTCAAAGGATCTTTCCATGCCAGAATACGCACCTGCACATGCGAAAAAATCTTTGCGCAGATAAGCGCCGCCACCGCTCCCAGCCCGCCGCCGGCCAGCAGGTAAAATATTTTCCGCGTCGCCACATAAAGCATCATCAGATAGACGACAAAGAAAATAAGGGCGGCCCCGAGATCTTTGGACAATACGAGGATTCCCACATGCGCGACCGCCACAACCGTCGCTTTTATTACCTGCTTTAATTCGGTAGATTCGTACAGCATCGACGCTACAAAAAACACGAAAATAATTTTGATAAATTCGGACGGCTGTATCGTAATTCCCGCAAAAGAAAAGGAAAGTTTCGCTCCGTATGTAGTCGCTCCCGCCACGGCAACAATCCCTAGCATCAGTAAGCCGATGCCGGCGTATATCCAGGTGAGTTTCCCCAAGAACTTCAGTTTGTGTATAAAAAACGGTACCAGCAGCGTAATAATGACTGCGACTACCGCGATTTCAAACTGACGCATCGCTTTGTCAAAGTCAAGCCTCGTAAGAATGATAAACCCGATTGCAAGCAGCATACACATATTGTTTACTACGAGGCGGGAGGTCTTTTTATACAGTTTACTGTATGTAAACATCAAAATTGCCAGCAAAACGACCTGCGCCAGATAAAACACAAGATAACGAAGTTCTTTCTGATGTGCAAAAATCAGTATCGAAGCATTCATATGAATCAGAAATAAATACACCGTCTGTCTTTTAAAAATACGCGCTTCCCGCTTCTCTCCTGTTTTTCGCCTGAAAACGGCAAAACATTCGTAAGTATAGACGGCAAACAGTATGATCATGAAATATTTTGAGCCTTCGGTTACTAAATGTGCCATATATTAATCCACTCCACGTTTCCAATGCCCGTTTGTATATTCAGCCGCATATTGTTTCGGCAAAAGTGTTTCCCCTTTATAAAAACTACGGAAAAAGCCGTCTAACAATGCGTTAACCTGCTCTTTGGTTTCTTCCAGGAAATCTATCCGGTATCCCTGTAAATGCAGGCTCCTGATCTCCTGCGCATGATGCAGCAAAAACAACGGAGCATAATTATAAATCGTATTATAACAAAAAGTACAGTGCGTGTGTACACAAAACTTCTTTTTTTTCCTGTCGGTCAATGTAAGAACCGCATCCTTATTTTTACAGACGCCATAGTTTTTAAGCAGGCACTGTGTGGAATACATAAGCAGCTGCTTCCCGTAAATAATCAGTTCCGACCGGCCGAGGCTGCGATGTTTTAACTCCTGATAATTTAATTCCACGGGTACCGTCAGATTCGAAAAACCGTTTCTGTACAAATACTCCGCCGCTTTTTCCGAATAATGGTAAATCGTGCTGTCCGGTACGATTCGGTCCGGAGCAACGCCCTTTTGGAGTAAAAATCCAATCGCATCGTAACTGTTTGCCAGAAATCCGTTTTCAGCCATTTTGCAAATGGAATCCCAGTATTTTTCCAGCCATAAAACCGTAGATTGACAAATAATATCCGGGAACGCACAGAAAACTTCCGGATTCTGTTCCGTCCTGCCGTAGTTTTCTGTAAGTGCCGGCGGCGTCTGTACATAATCCTTCCACAAATCAGCCGACAGATAAATTCGGTTTACAAATCCGCACTCCCATACGGCGTCCAACTGTTCTTTTGTAGAAACCAGAACCGACAGGCGGCCCGTTTTCCCATGCCAGGAACCCGTCTGCGTTTGCGGTTTGTCTTTCGATAACGGACGTCTGGCCTGCCGCCTGTAATCAGTGAAAATCTGTTGTTCCAATTCTTTTACCGCATCTCTCCGCAGTTTTTTTAACACTCCGCCCGGAACGAACAGGTCCTCTTCTATATCCGTTTCCAGGGAACCGATCTCAAAAAAAGTAGTTCCGAGCGCCGCTATTTTTTTGACGGCTTCCTCCTCGGAAATCGCCTGTGTTTGCGCCCTTTCTGCCGGTTCTCCCTCGACAACGGTTTCAAACCGGCCAAACCGCAGGCACAATCGGGTCGGTTTTTTATATGCAAGGGTCAGTTTTGCATAAAGCGGCTCTTTTTGTTCGCTTGTAAGGACCTTTTTTTCGGCAGCGGAGTTTTCTGTTCTCTTTATGTGGGACGGACAATCGCCGGACAGCATTTCTTTCCCGGTCTGTCCCGACAAATACCGGTTCGTAAATCCGTTTCGGTTTCCGCAGTCCAGTAATGCCTGGTAATCTTTTGCAGATACGGTATAAGGATCCGTATTTTTTCCCTGTAAAATGCAATCCAGGTACTTCCGGTAAACGGAAACCACACCGGCAGTGTATTCCGCCTGCTTCATCCGGCCTTCGATTTTAAAAGACTGTATTCCCGCTTCCACCATCTGAGGGAGCTGTCCTATCGCGCAAAAATCCTTTAAACTTAAACAGTAAGTTTCTTTTTCCGTTTGGCCATCCGGGAGCGTTAACCGATAGGGAAGCCTGCATGGCTGCGCGCATTTCCCGCGGTTTCCGCTGCGTCCCCCGATCAGGCTGCTCATCAGGCATTTTCCAGAATAACAGTAACAAAGAGCGCCGTGAACAAAAGCTTCCAGTTCCAGGGACGTCTGTTCTCTGATTTTACGTATTTCATCCAGGGAAAGTTCCCGCGCCAGCACCGCCCGCACTGCGCCCATCCGTTCCAGCAGCTTCGCTCCGTTTGCTGAAGTAATCGTCATTTGCGTGCTTGCATGAAGCGGCAGGCCGGGAAAATTTTCTTTCAGTACAGAAAACACTCCGATATCCTGTATAATGGCGGCATCCAGTCCGGCCTCGTAAAAGGGAGATATCCATTCGCAAAGTTCTTCCATTTCCGGATCTTTCATTAATGTATTAACGGCCAGCATAATTTTCTTCCCCTTTAAGTGGGCGTAATCTATGGCTCTTAATAATTGTTCATCTGTAAAATTGTCTGCGTAGGCGCGTGCCGAAAAACGGCTGCCGCCCGCATAAACGGCATCCGCCCCGGCGCGAATCGCCGCTACCATTGTTTCATAAGATCCTGCCGGCGCCAATAATTCCAGATTTTCCGCTGTATCCATATATTTCCCTCCCAGTGTCCTCCGGTGAACGCCCGGCTGACCTCAGCCTGTCCTCCCCGGACAGTACATGAATCTATGACAGGAAAAGCTGCTCACCTGATAAAACCAACTGAAAAATCAGCTTTTATCAAATGCAACAGCTTTTATCATCAATTACTCCTCTGTCCTTTTCTCATTACCAGACTTATGATCCTTTTCTTCCGGTTGTGTTTCTGTTTCCAAAGGCTCATCCTTAACCGGTTTTACAGAATGAACTTCACCTAAAAGCGCGGTTTCCAATGCGCTTTCCAGCTTCGATTTCTGCAGCAGCAGTTCTTTGTTCTTTGACTTAAGCTGCTTTACTTCCTTTTCCGTTTCATCTGCTTTACGCTGTAAGGTAATCAATTCATGCTTCAGGTCATAAATCTCTTTATCCCGATTATCAATATCACGGTCCGTTTTATCTGCGGATTCTTTGGTTTTAAAATAATCGTCTGCAATATTCAGTTCCAGTAACAGGGCTTTATTATCCAGCGTCATTCTGGAATAACCTTCCATCTGTTCAAGTTCACTGATTTTATTATTTATATAGGACGCTACTTTCTGGATGTATTCCCGGCTTTCATATCCGCTCAGTTTATAGACTTTTCCCCCGATTATAACTTCTGTATCTGTTTTTCCCGGCATACGGCAAACTCCCTTTCTTCTTTACGATAATAAACGAAAATCAGGTTCCGGATCACTGCTTCCTGTTCGCTCTGATTTCCATTATATAAAAATTTTTCCTATAACACAATATTTAAATGTTTACAGGCAAATTCTGTCGCCACCCTGCCTTTTGGCGTACGGTTTAAAAAACCGTTCTGGACAAGATATGGCTCATATACGTCCTCAATCGTACCGGAATCTTCTCCAATGGCAGCGGCAAGCGTATCTAGTCCCACTGGCCCGCCGCCGAATTTACGGATGATAGTATGCAATATATTACGGTCGTTCATATCCAGTCCCAGCGTATCTACTTCCAGCAGGTCTAAAGCAAATGCCGCCACTTCTTTTGTAATATTTCCCTCGTACTTTACCTGTGCGAAATCCCGGACACGTTTCAAAAGGCGGTTCGCCAGCCTCGGTGTTCCACGGGAACGGCGCGCCAGTTCGTAAGCGCCGTCTTTATCGATTTCCACACCCAGTTTTGCGGCGGAGCGAAAAATGATAAGCGTCAGTTCCTCTACCGTATAATATTCCAGATGATGAACGACGCCAAAACGATCCCGCAGCGGAGCCGATAACAATCCGGCGCGCGTCGTAGCTCCAACTAACGTAAACTTCGGAAGATCCAGACGTATGGAACGTGCAGTCGCTCCTTTGCCGATCATAACATCTATCGCGTAATCTTCCATTGCCGGATACAGCACTTCTTCCACCTGCCGGTTTAAACGATGGATCTCATCGACGAATAACAGATCGCCCTCCTGCAGATTAGAAAGGATTGCCGCCATTTCCCCCGGTTTTGAAATAGCCGGTCCGGAAGTAATCTTAATATGCACTTCCATTTCATTTGCAATAATGCCGGCAAGCGTCGTCTTTCCGAGGCCGGGAGGCCCGTAAAACAAAACGTGGTCCAGTGCGTCGCCGCGCTGTTTTGCCGCTTCTATGTATACGGCAAGATTTTTTTTCGCTTTTTCCTGCCCGACGTATTCCTTTAAAGCCTGCGGACGCAGGTTCGACTCCAAAACTACATCCGATTCCTGTATATGTGTGGAAATCACACGTTTTTCCATCGTAACTGCCTCCTGTATGCCTTTAAACTAACGCCATCTTTTTCAGCGCTTCTTTTAGTACCGCTTCCACATCCGTATAAACGCCAAAATCCACTTTTTGCAATACCTGCAATGCTTCCGCAGAAGAATATCCGAGTGCAGTCAGAGCCTGCAGAGCTTCTGTTTTTACCCGGTTTCCTGCATAATTTGCATCATTCGCATCATTTTCTACATGATTTGCAAGTTTTTGTTCAAAAGCGTCTTCCAGTGAAAATTTGTCTTTTAGTTCCATAATCAGCCGCTTTGCCGTTTTATTTCCGACGCCGGGCGCCTGCGCAATCGTTTTTTCATCTTCTCCCAACACTGCGAACCGAAGTTCATCCGGGGATAATACGGACAAAATCGCAAGTGCTGCTTTCGGCCCGATTCCATTTACCGTAATCAGTATCTGAAATAATTCCAGCGCGTCGCGGGACAGAAAACCAAACAGGTTCATGGCGTCTTCCCTGACATTAAGGTAAGTAAAAATCTGTACCTGCGAACCGGGAGCCGGCAGCTGTGCCAGCATTTTTTCCGGCATCTGGATCTCATATCCGATCTGATTCACTTCCAGGATCACGGCTCCCGGAAGTATTTCTGCTAATTCTCCTTTAAAATATGAATACATGATTTCCTCATTTCTATATTGTACTTTTTTAAAAACCGCTTCTGTGCCCGTTCCATTCGCCACGGCGTCAATTCCGGCGTCTTCTCCAGATAACGGCTTCTATAATAGCTGCTTACTCCGCCACGGCGTCAATTCCGGCGCCTTCTCCGGCAATCACTTCTACGACTACCCTGTTTGGCAGGCAGACGATCGTTTCTCCTGTTTTTGAAATCTTTTTCTGATGGACGCACAGCAGATCGGGGCAGGCCGCTTCGGTCATATCCGCAAATCCGTCGGAAATCCGTACATGGTTCGTTTCCGTTCCGTGAATCAGGATCGGAATCTCCTGTTCGGTTTCCAGGGAATAGATCCCGTACACTCTATTATCCACGGTAATTTCAATCCGGCTGCCGGGTTCTTTTTCTTTATAATAAACGGCGGCGTAAAAGATCAAAATGGCAGCAAATACAATGGCCAAAAAACAGAAATCCCTTTTTTTTATCCGCCTCGGCTGTTTTTCAGGCATGTCCATACAATTCACCATAGTAATAAAATCCTTTACATTCCGTCAGTTTCACATCCCGGATCTTTCCGATCAGCTCCACGGAGCCTTTTACATGAACGACAGAATTGTTCGATAATCTTCCGGTAATCAGCGCTTCATCCTGTTCATTTTGATGTTCAAACAGTACTTTTTCTACTTTTCCCTCCAACTGCATGGATTTTCTGGCGGCAATTTCCTGTACTTCTTTTAATAACCGGTCAAAACGTTCTTTTACCATATGCTCCGGCACCTGATCTTCATATGACGCTGCCGGGGTTCCTGTCCGCTTTGAGTAAATAAACGTGAACGCGCTGTCATAGTCTGCCTTTCGCACCACATCCATCGTTTCTTCAAAATCCTGTTCCGTTTCCCCGGGAAATCCAACGATAATATCGGTCGTAATTGCAATATCCGGAATCGCTTTTCTCAGTTTTCCAACCAACGACAAATACTCCTCTTTTGTATACTTCCGGTTCATTTTCTCCAACAGCCGCGTACTTCCCGACTGAACCGGAAGATGCAGATGATGGCAGATTTTTGAAGAATTTTTCATCACTTCAATCAATTCATCCGACAAATCTTTCGGATGGGACGTCATAAAACGGATCCGTTCAATTCCACTGATTTTTTCCACTTCTTTTAACAGCTCCGCAAAAGATATCGGATTGTCAAGCGTTTTCCCATAAGAGTTAACATTCTGCCCCAACAGCATAATTTCAACGACTCCGTCTGCTGCCAGGGAACGGATCTCGCTTAAAATTTCCTCCGGTTTCCTGCTGCGCTCCCGTCCGCGTACATACGGAACGATACAGTAACTGCAGAAATTATTGCAGCCAAACATAATATTCACGCCGGATTTGAAAGGAAATTTGCGCACCGTCGGCAGCTTTTCCACAATTTTTTCAGTGTCTTCCCAAATATCCACAACCGTTTGGCCGGTTTCAAAACTCTGTACCAGCAATTCCGCAAATTTAAAAAAATTGTGCGTCCCAAAAATAATATCGACAAACGGATAGCTTTTTGTGATTTTTTCCACCGGCCCCTTTTCCTGCATCATGCATCCGCACAGGGCAATTTTCATGTCCGGATTTTTCTTTTTATAGCCGTTTAAATATCCTAACCGGCCGTAAATTTTATTATTTGCATTTTCACGAACCGTACAGGTGTTATAAAGGACAAGATCGGCTTCTTCTTCATCTGTCTGCACATATCCGATCGTTTCAAGAATCCCGCAGATCTTCTCAGAATCCCGCGCGTTCATCTGACACCCGAACGTTTGAGTAAAAAAGAATGGACAGCGACCATTCTTTTTTTTAAACTCCTGAACCCACCCCCGGCATTTCGCCATGAAGTAATATTGTCGGGCGGGTTCTTCTGTCGGCGGTTCTGAATTTATATCTATTTTATCTAAATCTATTTCATTATACATTTTCTGACTTTCTCCATTATATCATATTTCTTTTTTATATTTATGATGCCGTATAAATACAATTATTTGTCCTTTGTACGTCCCGTAGCTTCCTCTGCATGAAACATATTATAACGCAAAATATTTCTATCGTCATCAAAAAACGGCAACGAAAATTAAAATCGTATATGAGTATTACTTACAGGGAAAACTATACTCTGTTATAATTCACTTTGAATCGGGCGGTTTGCGTGTCTGCCGCCTTTTTCAATTCCCTTGACCGTTTTAGTTGTCCTCGATTTCTTTTTGCATCCGGTCAATCATTTTTGCAATCAATTCTTCAGCTTTTTCATAGTCTTTTTCTTTGATTGCCTTTTCCAGTTCTTTCTGGTTTTCCAACTGTTCTCTTAAAAAACTTGTTCTTTAGTCCTTTTGGACAATATAATATATTTCTTGCTCAACCAATAATTTTATGCTATTCTTTAATAGCAGATTGGGCGGTGGCAAGCCCGCCCTTTCTGTGTTCCCTTATTCTGTTAAGTCTAAATCTTCGGTAGAGATTCCCAACATAGCCAATTCAGCTTTTAAAATCTTCTCTTGATACTCAATCTCTTTATCTCCGTATTTTTTGATTCGCTGAATGTTTGTGTATTTCTCCATTGCTACTTTCTTCATTTCCTGTTCGTTCATTTGCTCCATTACCTCCATTGTTTTTATTCTCCTTTCATCTGTCAAGGCTTGCCCTCTTGACACTTATAATTATACTCTAATAATAGAATATTGTCAATAGATAATTTAATAATATTTCACAATTTCTTCATCTGTTGGAATCACTTCTACAATATCGCCCGGCTGTAGCTTGCACATAATACATATTTTATTGAGGGTTTCAAGTGTTATACTCTTCCCTGCTTTTATGTTTTGTGCCGTTTGCGCTGGCAAAAGTCTTTCTTTCTGTATGCGTGTTTGATTATATCCATGCTTTTTCAATTCCTCAAACACATCTATTTTATATTTAATCAATCCGTTTCACTCCTTCCATATTTTATATGAACAGAATACCATTCAAGCAGCAAAAAGTCAATCTGAAAAATATTCTAATTTTTGAGTAAAAAAGCATTGACATTATTCTAATTTTAGAGTATAGTATAACCATAGAAGCAAGAAAACAACCATCAGGAGGTATGGATATGAAAAAATTTGAAATTGGAAAACAGTACATAATCGGTCACGTAGAATTTGCAGGAGATATCACAGTTGAAGTTATCAACAGGACAGCAAAATTTGTAACAATCAAAAAATTCAAAGAAACAAAGAGGTTAAAAATCAAAGAATTTGGAAATCGAGAAGTAGCTTTTTGGGGAGATTATACAATCGACACACTGGATGAAAAAATATAAAATAAATTAACTGCCTAGTTGCCGGGGCGTAGAGTTCGGCAACAGCGACCGTAAGCGTCTAAAGGCTTACGGGGTGAAAATCCAACATAAAGTAAACCATAAATCACATTTCAAATACAGGAGATATATACCATGACACTTAAATCTAAAATCTTTGCAACTTTCAGAATGTATTTAAAGGCAATTGAAGAAAATAACGAGGAAAGAAAACAGGTATTCATGGAAAGAGCCAGTACGCTTTATCGTGAAACACTTGGAACAGAATACGAATATCACAGCATCAGAGAGCATCTCCTTTTCTGCATAGCAATGGGAGAAATCGGATATTACTTCAGAGAAGATTTAAGAACGGCCATGAAAGCATTATCAGAAATCTAATAACCACACCACCCACCCGGCGGGGTTGCGCCGGGAGAAAGAAGGGACGATATGTTTGAATGGTGGATCGAAAATATAAAGGAAATCTCTTATGATGATTATAAGGATATGCCCTATTGGCTTCAAATGGAGCTGTTAGAAGAGTATCAGAGTGAATGATGATCCCGTCCCTGCCGGGTAATGCAGGGAGAAAATCACAAAATGAAAGAGGCTGTAAAAAATTCTGTGTCTATGGGATGTGATCTTTTTGGATAAGAATTCGATATGTAGGATTTCCTGTCGCCTGATGCGGG
>JAAWJJ010000070.1 GCA_022796875.1 Eubacterium sp.
AGCCTGTATTTTTTCCAGACGGTCAGCCGGAAAGCCTGCGGTATTTTTTACCCGGTTTATTTTGTTGCGCCAGTTCTGGAATTCATTTTTATAAAGCAGGCCATAATTATTTTCTCTTGCCCTCTTGTCAAATTCGCGCTTGTTTTGAAGCGCCTGCGCTTTGCGGCACTTGTCGCTGCACAGCTCATACCGCTGGCTTTTTGCCAGAAAATATTTTCCGCAGACCTTGCACTGCCGGAAGCAAAGCCCCCAGTCATTCAGTCGGTTCAGATTTTTCGTTTTACTGTTTGTATAACGCCCTTATCCCTTTTTCCTGTTTTCTTTTACGACCATAAAAATACGCTCGCTTGCCGGCGTTACTTCCTCTTTTGTATCTGCATCAAATGCCGTTACCAACCGAAATCCCGCATTTCCGGAAATTGATTTCATTTCTTCCACTGAATATCCTTTCTGAAAATGCGTTTCTTCAAAACGGCTGTAAACATCGCCGGCTTCATTTTTTTCATCCTGCCGGATATATAACGTCAGGTCATATTCGTTGACCTGCGTGTCTGCGTCATAAAAATTCTCCCAGATGAAACTGCCCTGCTCCCGGTTTTCACAAATTACCGTATCGCCCAGTATTTCCCGATACATATAATCCGTATGAAAATCAAACAGAAACAAGCCGCCCGGATCCAGATAATTACTGACCAGTGAAAACACTTTCTGCAGCTCCTCTTTTTCCAGTATATAATTCAGGGAATCGCATACACTGACTACCGCGCGTACCGTCCCGTACAGTTCAAACTCCCGCATGTCCTGGCACAAATACAAAATCCGCCCGCTCCCCAAAACATCTTCTGTATCCGTACTCTCCTGCTCTCGCGCAATATTTAACATTTCAGGCGAACTGTCTATCCCGATCATATCATAACCGGCGTCTGCAAGCAGACGGGTAATTTTCCCTGTGCCGCATCCCAAATCAGCAACCAGGCCGTCCTTTATCCCATCCTCTTTCAGATATTTTGCCAAAAGACCGCACCATTCCTCATATGGAACGTTATCCATAAATAAATCATATACCCGGGCAAATTCCTGATAACAAGCCATGTTTCCTGTCCTTTCTTCCAAAATTTTCATAAACAGTTTAATACGAAATAATCACAAAAGCAAGGTTGATTAATCGAAGCAAAATATATATACTTAATTTAGTACATCAAATATGAAAAAACAGACAATCCAGGGAGTAAACGTATGGCAGAAAAAAACAGGAACCCCATTTCCCAGTGTATTCAATCTATGTACCGGTCAAGGCTGGCAGCGCCGGTTCTTTTTTTGGCGTTTGCCGTTTTTTTGTATATCCTTTTACCTGTAACCGCGGTGTTTACGCCTGTGGCTGTTACTGCATACAACGAGATTGCGGAGTGTTACAAAAGTGAAAAAGAATTTCTGGCATTACATATAGACGAACTGTATTTCACAGGATATTCTGAAAATTTTGCCGGCCGGATCAGAGGATATTATTATTACGGAACCATAGACGGCAAGTGCATGCTCTTTTTATTGTCGCCGTCTTCCTGCGAAAAGGGACTTTCCCGGATTTCTGACATCAGCTTTACCGGTAAGCTGGTCAAAGGACATCACCACTATGAAATGCTTCTGGAAAAAATTGCCATGGATTTAAACTGGACGGATACCGGCATCAAACAGTCCGTTCCTGCTTTCTATATCAGCGAACCGGATTGCCATTTTTCTTTCAGCATCCTGTTTTTGATTCTGTTAGCCGGTATGGCCGTTTATGCCGCCGTTTCGCTGATTTTTTGTTCCGTGTATCTGGTATTTCCCGCGAAATCCCCGATCCGAAAAATGCTTGGCCGCTACGGAAATCCCGGCCAATTACTCGCACAGGCGGAAAAAGAACTGGCAACGCTGCCGCAGCTGGCCACGGAAGACATGTTTATCACCGAACATTTTTTCATCATGCTTTCCAAACATAAAATTGCCGTAATACCGATCCGGGAAATCATCTGGGTCTACAAATACTCCACTCTGCACAAAACGCTTTGGCGCCATCTGGGAATTTCCTACACGCTGCATATTACGGCCCGAAAAAACCTGCATCTAAATTGCCCGAAAAACATGAAATCCGACATTGACGGAATTATTGATTACCTGTCGGAAGCCAACCACGATATTCTGGTCGGTTTCAATGAGAAAAACCAATATATTGTGGAAAACATGAAGCAATAACCGCAAAAGAATACGAACCGGAAAAGAATCACAGACGAAAAGAACACGAACCGGAACTAGGAGGAATACGTTTGGCAAAAGAAACCCGTAACTGGAGTCATCGTTTTTTAGCATACATGGATATGATAGTGAACCATCCTAACTACAAAGGGCTTCCGATCAAAAAGAAAGCCGACGGATCATTATCGTGGATTACTACCGCAAAAACAAAAACAGGGAAAGAACGGATCGAATGGTGCCTGGAAAAAGCGGATGAACTTGGCATCCCCCGTCGTGTCGGCGTTTATGCAGACGTGATGTTAGCCATCCATCCGACAAAGTGGAAAGTATGCCAGACATGCGGAAAAGAGATGTCGTTATACTATCACTATCCTAACGCAAATTTTGTCAAAGCTCTGAATAAGGAATTTCAGGCGGAATTTACGAATTGCGACCATATTGCCGATATATGGGATTTTTTGATTCAGTCCGGAGTCAGGCAAACAGAGATTGCAGATTTTCTGATATCCAAAAGCGGCCTTGATTTGGATCCGTCCATCGCCTCAAAAGATGAGATTATTGACGCGCTTGAACTAATCTGCCGAAAAGGAAATAAAAAACTTTTAGGCCCCGGCGCCATGTCAAACTTTCCGGACCGCTTCGACGGCTTCCATACATATAATCGCTGCTGCCGCTCTTCACAGGATAAAGGACGCTCCAAAGAAAATCTGAAATCCTATCTGAAAGACAGGCGCGCATATGAATATTGGAGCGACGGAAATATTCACGCCGCCAATCAATTTATGGGAAGCCCTTTCTTTGACGGAATCTCGGCAGACCACATCGGACCGGTTTCACTGGGATTTATCCATGATCCCAGGTATCTCCAACCAATGCCCGTCGGGGATAACTCCGCCAAAAGGGATCGGCTTTTGGCCGAAGACATTGAAAAAATAATGGAAATCTATCACCGCACCGGCGTTTATCCTATGTCATGGTATTCAAAATTAATCTGGGAATTTATATCAGAAAACTATAAATCCCACGCTGAAATTGTTGCAACTGTGTATCGGGATGCATTGAAACAGAATATGACGAATTTTATGTATATTCTCTGGTCAATACTGGAAAACTGTCCGGCCATCGGTGAAGACTTTCTGGAACAAAAGCTTCTTGCACAACACTATGAATGTTTTCATTATTCCTATGAATTTAATACAAACGGGGAAATTATTTCACAGCATCCCCGTCATTTTACGGACCGGAATCAAAAGGAAATGGAACGATACAAAAGAATTGCCATAGAATCCGTTTATGATTACAACAGCAAAAATAACAGACACACAAAAAACGACTTCACCGATTATGAATTATCCATACTGTCTTCTCTCTGTCGGGAATTAAATTCCCAGACGAATTATGACGACTGTTATCACATGCTCGTCAGCCTTGTAGAAACAATGGAACATCGGATCATTGCATCTTTATGATTGAACATCAGAGTGTTACTTCTTTGTAATAGCCGAACATCAGAGCATTACTTCTTTGTAATGACGGAAAACCGGACGGACAGCGGCTGTTTTTTGCTGTCCGTCCGGCTTTTATCTCTTACTTTCGATATACTTTTCGACATACTCTTCATAAGAAATCTTCCCCTTAAAAAACTTAAGGATACGGCTCTCGCTGCCCTCTGCATATTTTGCGGTATCGGAACATGCCACAGTTTCCAAATCCGCTATGGTTTCCCTCGCAGTAATCTGCCGTTTTTCCTGTACTGTAATTGTATTCGGATATAACTCTCCCGGAAAAATATTCAAATCGGTTCTTGTACATATGATAAATACTCTTTTCCTTTTCTGAGGAACCGCATAATCATTTGCCATTAAAGAGCGCCCTTCCGTGTGATACCCTAATTCAGCAAACAGCGCATGCACTTCCTGATATATCTTCCCTCCCTGATAACTTAGCAGCCCTTCCACATTTTCAAATACGATTACTTTAGGGTTCACTCTTTTTACAATATCCGCAAACTCCCGGAATAATTGATTCCTGGGATCTGTTTCGGATCTGAAACCTGCCATGGAAAATCCCTGGCAGGGCGGTCCGCCGCATATAATCTCTGCTCCTCCGTCTTTGGCCGCTTTTTCAATGACGTCTTTCGTTTCTCTTTTTGTGATATCGCCGCAAAAAACCGGAATCTCCGGATGATTTATTTTAAGCGTGACGCAGGCGCTTTCTTCCATATCATTACTCAAAAGAGAGGTAATACCGGCTTCTTTAAATCCTGTAGTCAATCCTCCCGCACCGCAGAAAAGATCAATGGATTTGCTGCACCCTGTTTTTTCTGCAATTGCTTTTCCGATTTGATAAGCCAACAAAACCGGAACGGCGTTACCCACCTGCTTCAACAGCTGTGTCTTATTTCCGTAAAAATAGTAGTCGTCCTGAAAAGTCTGGAAACGGGCCGCTTCCCGGACAGAAATCACCCTTTCATGCACCGGATGCACGTAAGTTCCGTTTCCCGGCCTGTTGAAATACGTTGTTATGGTATAGCTCGGCTTATCGTAATCTATTCTTCCGTATAAAGTTGTCCGCCCGCCAGTCTGCGCTATTTTCTTTAATCTCTTTGATTTTTCAACTGTTTTTGCAGGAATATCTTTCCAACTGCCGCCGGGAGGTACCGATTTTATCATTTCCAAATCCAGATCACTCAGCTTGAACGTTGTGTGGTTCAGTATAAATCCGTTTGATAATGATGTATATTTATTCGTAATCCCTTTTGCTGCACAGGCATGCAGCTTATCCAGACTGCCGCAATACCCGGAAATCACTTTTTCCCCGGATAATACGGCTTTTGCATCCTCTGCCGTAAAATCCGGTAAAATACAATGCAAATCATCATAATACTGTTTCCATATGCCGCTATGATCTGTCACTTCCGCTCCGGTATCATACGCTGATTCCGCTCCGAAATCATCTGCTATCCCAAACGCCTTTTTTGCCAGTAATTCGATATCGTCTAATATAGATTCCTCTTTTGTGGCAAGATAGCTTTTTACCTTTTCAGAAATTTCTTTTAAAAACGGCGAATGGAACGGCACCGGAAAACAATCTATTTCATAGTTATTCACATGATTATTGCTGCTGGTAAGTTTAAACAGCCAGTTAATCAATTTTGTATTAAACAATCCCAGAATGGCATACAGGTCTACCCCGTACGGATTCTCTTCGACAAAAATAAAATTACACGAATTTCCCAGCACATAATTTGCAGGTGTTAACGCGAAAGTAACACGCCTTTCTTTATGCATATTCGCTATTTGCTGGCATATAATGCGCTCTTTTTCCACGTAACGCCTCTTTTTCGTTGTATTCACAAATTCCGGTAAGGCATATTCGCTTTTTGCTGTATCAGCCAATCCATAATAACCAATATTACGTCCCCTTAATAAAGGATATCCGGTATTTTCTTTCACAATGCTGTTTTTATTTGCCGTCAGGTCAAGTTCTCCCCTTAAGTTTATGATAAAATCCAAATCCTTTACTGACGGGAACTGCCGCAGTTTTTTTAATGCCGCATATTCCCGCCCGGAAACGGCAACAATAGCGTCGCCTGTATTTTTATTTAATATATCTTCAACCGCTATTTCTGTTTCACCGGATGGATTTTTGCAGTAATCTTTCGCGACCCTGACAACTGACGTTTTCCCGCCTTTTTTCAGCAAAACAGCACATAACGCCTGCCGTGCGTCTACGTACCCGCTTCCTTCCCGGATCACTTTTGCCGACAAAAGATTCATATCCTGTAATATATGCGTACGCAGTTTCCCACATGTTTTATCAGACATTATGGAGGCCGGAACCAGCAAACTCACAAACGCATGATCGTTCGCATATCTGTCAATGATTTCCTCCACAAAAAGTCTGTACAAATTCAGTACTCCGCCTGCAGCATATTGAAATTTTCCGGAAACAAATTCGGATATTGAAGAATACTTTTCCCGGTCTTTCTCATACTCTTCCCTGCTTCTGTAATGCCCACGTTCCGCTTTCAGATTTTTGTACGGAGGGTTCGTTACCACAATATCAAATTTTTCCCTGCTTATTTCTTCCGAAAAGACCGCTTCCATCGGAATATAACCTAACTCATTCGCCGTAACATCCACCAGCAGGCCGGAACCGACATGTTTCTTAAAATATGCTTCCGTAAGTTCCATATTCCAATATACAGAAGCAAATTCCCGCATAGAACTTTTGTAACTCTCCAACGCACTGTCATTAATATCTGCTACATATATGTTATCCAGCAGTATTTCTGCTTCTTTACTCGTGAGATCCCACTGGCTGTCAATTACTTTTAAGTAAGAAAAGACAAAATTTCCCACCCCGACACACGGTTCCAGAAATTTATAATCAAAAATTTCTTTATTGCCTTTCCGGATAAAAGACACCAATTCTTCCATCATAATATCCGTGAAAGAAAAATCCGTATAATAGCTTCCGGTTCGCTTTCTTTCAAACGGATCCATAACGGCTTCTATATCTCTGCTCTCAGAACGCAATAAGTCCCATAATTCATCTTTTTTCAACTTGTTTCTCTCATTTTCTAAAATTTCTGCTATTACTGAAATACGTGCAAACGCTGAAAGGTTTAGCTCAATTCCGCACCAAATGCCCTCTGTACCTCATCGGAGTCCTTGCCGGATACCGTTCTGCCAGTAGCCGCTTCTATTGCACTCAGCAGTTTCCTGGCACGGTCAACAATGAAATCCTGAAATTCATTATTTCTCAGCAAAGTATGGTCAATCCAATGTGTTTCCACATACCCATCCAAATCAGACGGCAGTACAGAGCCTTTCTTTTCGAGCTTCCCAAGGTAGGCGGACGGAGCAGCACCGCCGATCTCTCGATTGCTGCTTGCGGAAATCGGTGTCTTGTTTACGATGCTATTCCATTTTGACTTGTCGTATCTCTGTCCGATACAGTAGTCTTTCGGAAAGATGTGATGGATATCTATTTTCTCGTTTAAGTATGTCGAAAAATCCATCTCTGCACCAGAAATGAAATCACGGGCATGGTTCTTCAAAATCAGTGCCATAATACCTTTATAAGCCGCCGACTGTCTTGATTGCAGACCGAGCAGGCGTGTCGGATTAAAAAAGAAATCTGTGACCGTCTTTGGAAAGTTTCCACCGCTTGTAATCCACTTAATGACTTGCGTTATGTCATTAGCATATCTCGTTTCATTCGCGGAACCGTACAGTTCACCAAAAACACCGCACCAATACCACTGTTTCACCATATTCTTGATGGTGGCAGTATAAATTTTGTTTCCGTCCATCAGCACGGTGCAAATAGCTGCGAGAGGAATAAGCTGTGTGCTGTACGGAAGGTCACGGCTTGAGAATATCCGCTCCTCTTGGAGCAACTTATCAGCTACTGAAAATCCCTTGCAAAGGTCATCCGCATACTTCTTATATGACATCAGCTTCAAAGCCAGCACATCTTTCTTCTTGCAGCTCACTGTCCCGCCCGCCTTAAACGAAGAAAGCAGTGTAAGAGCGGTCAAGAAGTCTGTAGCCGTCACAATGTTCAGCAAATTGCCCGAGAAATATTTCTCCTTGCGTTCCTCCCAATCCTTACGGAGCGGAAAATCGTCCATAGCAAAAATTGCGGTAACGAGCTCAAAAACCGTCAGGGAAACACCGCCAGTATTGACATTCTCAAAGACCTGACACACAGCCTCTTTCGGAGTTTCTTTGTCGAGCAGAATGACCGGCATGGCGTATTTCTGAGTCGGCATGATGATTTTGGAAAAAAGCTCCGTGAACTGCTGAATAACCGCCGGGTCATAATTGTAATAGGCGTAATATTCGTTTTGCCAGCCCTGTTCCTCACCAGAATTAAGAATGATGTTAAGCGGGAACATTTTCTGCTTAAACTCGTCCTGCCTTGTAGAGAGATCCTTTTCAATCTTTCTGCCAAAATCAGATGTGACCTGCTTTGACGAGGAAATAGAGATGACCACCTCCTCGTCATCGGCATCCGGATCAATTGCCTTTTCGATATCCAGATAATAGTATCTGTCTATTTCTTTGCCCTTGTCCGTCTTCGTATGGACAGGATTCTTGCTGTACAGAGCATTGTAAAGAGATGTCAGTCTCTGCTGTCCGTCCAAGATAAGTTCGTCCGGCTCGATATCAGGATTCGCATCGGAACCCTCGATGGGTTTATGCTTGAAGTGGATACTTTCATTCCCATATTCCAGAAACATTGCCGCACCAACCGGGAAGTTGTGTATGACGCTTAGTATCAGAGCCTTAATGCGTCCATCATCCCAAACCCAGCCTCTCTGGAAATCAGGTAGCTGCGCCGCACCGTTATCCACAGCTTTCATTAAATCTGTAAGTGGTCTGTCATTCGTTTTCATATAACTCCACCTCTCAATTTCTATGTTCTGTTTTGAGCATCTCCCCCATTTACTGAGAGATTACAAATTAAACAGCTTTTTCATTTCTTCTTCCATCGTTTTGTTCTTTGCATACTCCAGAGTATCGCAAAATGGATCTTCTGTTTCATTATCAAATCCAATGTTTGTCCATGTAAGCTTCCTGCCAGCCGGCAATCTTACTGCGAAACAGCTTCCAGTCTTTTTCCGAAAATCTGTCCATCAGTCGCAGCACCTCGCAATCCGGCCTCCACATTTATCACAGAATCCCTCAATTACCACGCCGAATTTATCTTTCCGCAAATTGTATCCCGGCTTAAAAGATGCAGTACCACAATTATAGCAAAACGCATGATGCAGCCACATCTCTTTCACCTCATCCGGATAGCTCTTCCAAAGACGCACCGCTTCAATATCTGTAGTGCCTTCTTCTTTCCGAAACTTATCTGCCTCCATCTCCCGCCGTATAAATTTTTCCACCATATATTCATCGCAGCCGTCCTTCCGAAACTGCTCCGCCATATCTTTATATTTTTCTGTATACTTCATTGTTTCGCTATCCCCTTTACACAACTTCTATTTATGTAATACGGCTCCATCGCCGTATGGCTTGCTTCTATAAAGAAGCAAACCACGCTTTAATCTTTTCTATGATCCGCTGAAAGAAATTCTTTGCCCCGTCTGAGTTCAGCTTGTCCTTGATCTTCTGCATCGTATCTTCCCCCAGCAGATCATTGACTTTATCATAGATATTTTTCGCCTGTTCTTCCAACGTATCCGGATCCAGATCCAAATCTCCGATTTTCGTCATTAAATCAATGACCTTTTCCCGTTCCTCCGAAGTCAATGATACATTAAATTCTTTGGAGGCTTCGTCTATGGCGGTTCCGATACTTTCCCGATCGTCCAGTTTATTGGCTACAACGTCCTGTTTGATATAGGCAATCATTCCCTCAATCGTATCGCTGTCGCCCACGGTATCAGCAATCTCTCCCGTAATGACAAGTTCATTGAGCGCCGTATCCATGCTCTCTTTCGAGATTGGATCGCCTGTCATTGTTTCATATGCTTTCAAAACGCCCACCAGGCCGGCGGTACCCGAAATATTCGTCGGGCCGGCAACGATCACTTCCGCATCTTTTACCCCCGCAGTGGCCAGCGCATTCTGGTACATTCCTATCGTGCAGTAGGAAATATTTTTCGTCGTAACCCGGATGCCTTTCCCTTTTTCTCCCTGCATAACAACGACGGAAGATAAAGACCTTGTCCCGATTTTGTCCGCGGAAATATAATTATCCAGATACTGGTGCTCTTCCTGATTTGTAACATAAGAAATGTCAAATTCCGCCAGTTGTTCCTCCGTCACTCCCAACAAAGAAAGTACCGTTGCCCTCTGCTGTGCGCTCAGATCCGCGCCGAGGGATAAATACGGCTTATCCTCTTCGGTTACTACCACTTCTTCCGCAGCGTCCGCGCCGGTTTCCGTATTTTCGGCATCTTCCGGATCCTCAATGTTTTCCGTATCCCCGGTATCTCCCGGATCCTCAATATTCCCCGCATCTTCGGTATCTCCCGGATCCCCGGTATCTCCTGTATCTTCTGTATTTTCGTCATCCCCGGTATTCTCATTCACCGTATTTCCCGACACCTCTCCGGTAATCGTTCCGGCTGCTGCCGGCATAGTTCCTGCCGTTGCCGCTACCGCCGCCGATAAAAATAAAGCCGCTAACCATTTTGTTCTTTTTTTCATATTCATCATCCTTTCTTTCCTGATTATATTCCAATCCAGGATTTCCTATCCCTGCAATAAAACAATCTTAATCTTTCATCATTTCTTTCATTATTTCTGTCTTCTATATGTAATTACTTACACTTACCTGTATGCTCTCCATCCCCTGAAAGGTATTCAGCTGAGGGTAATAAGTAAATGACAGCGTAATATTTTCTGCCTTACCGCATTTTAAAGCTTCAAAGCATCCTTTCTGATACTTTTCATCCACATACGCCGCAAATTGGGGAATATTCCCAAAATAGAGCGCTTCGACCAGGCCGCTTTCTTCCGTTTTTAACTGCATTTTCAATCCGTTCTGTCTTTTCCCGATTATGCGAAGCGACAGGATCCTGGCGTTTTTCTGGGCAAATACCGGTTTTTCATTTCCGTTGCCAAACGGTTCCAGAATTTCCAGTTCCCGGATCCTTTCTTTCGTAAGATAGGAAAAAGGCATCGGCACGTCAATGAGTATCTTTTCTATAAAATCTTCCGGCTGCAGAGCAGACAGTTCATTGATCTTCTGCCGGAACACAGGCACGTTTTCCTCAGGCATGGACAAACCGGCTGCCATAGGATGTCCTCCAAACTTTGTAAACAGGTCTTTGACACGGCACATTTCCTCATACATGGAATAGCTTTTGATCGAACGGCCGGAACCTTTGACGCCGTCTTCGCCTTTCGTCAGTACAAAAACCGGCTTGTGATACCGTTCCCGGATTCTTCCGGCAATGATTCCGGCAATACTCTCATGACAGGCCGGCAGATAAATAACCAGTACTTTATCTTTCCCGATATCCGTCTGTTCTACCATCTCCACCGCCTGCTCCGTACCGGCAGCCGTCAGTTCCTTACGGCTCTCATTCAGACTGTCAAGTTCCGACGCCAGTTCCGCTGCCCGCACGGGATTCTCTTCGAGTAAAAGCTGCAACGCCCTCTTCGCCGTGTCGAGCCTGCCACTGGCATTTAAGCACGGCCCCAGCACAAAACCGATATGATACGCTTTGATTTCACCGAAACGCAGGTTTTTTTGCAGTACCAGCGCCCGCAGGCCTGTATTTTCCGTCTGATTCAGACGGCGCAGTCCTTCTTTTACAAAAATACGGTTTTCTCCGGTCAGAACCATGACGTCGCCAACCGTCGCTATCCCCGCAAACTGTAAAAACTTTTCGTATTCTTCCTGCCTTTTCCCCAGTTTCATAAAAAGAGCCTGTATCAGCTTATACGCCACTGCCGCGCCGCAAAGATTTTTGTACGGATAAGGACAGTCTTCCTGTTTCGGATTCACGACCGCATCTGCCGGCACGATACGGTAATTCTTTTTTCCCGTTTCATCCGTTTCGTAAGGCACCTCATGATGATCGGTAACGATTACCGTCATCCGATAGTCTTTCGCCCTTTCCATTGCTTCAAAAGCCGCTATCCCATTATCGCATGTCACAATGGTATCCGTCTGGTTTGCATACGCTTCCTCTACAAGAGTTTCATTAATTCCGTAACCGTCCGCAATTCGGTCCGGTATTTCCACAGATACTTCGGCGCCTGCTTCCGACAGCCCTTTTAATAAAATGTAAGAAGCGCAGATACCGTCTATATCATAATCCCCGATAATGCGGATTTTTTTCCGTTCTTTTATTTTCTTTAAAAGAACGGAAACCGCTTTTTCCATATCTTTCATAAGCACAGGGGAATGCATTTGTTCTTTCCCGGCATAAAGATACTCTTCTATTTCTTCCGGCGTTTGTATATCGCGGTTGCGCATAATCCGCGCCGTCACTGGGTCAATCCTGTATTTTAAGGCAATCGCATTAAAATCCGCCTTTTTGGCGGAAACTACCCACTTTTGCATATTTTTCTCCTTAAGTTTTATTCCGGCCGGCTGCTTTCCTAAAAAAATCCTGCTTTGCAAAATTTCTTCTCCCGTTTTTTGTCTTTCACATATTGTCTATTATTACATATCATGCAGCAAAAAGTAAAGCGGGAAACGTATGTCTGCAAATATTACGGATAATATAATAATGTTGCCGGCAGTGAAAGAAAGGCATCAAAAAACGTCTGCCATTTCTGGCAAACGCTTTATGTAAATCTCTTTCTCCTGTTTTTCTCTTCATCCATATAGTGCCGCAGCATTACAGAAAAAGTTCATTCCTCTTTTTTACAGAACAGGCTTTTTTAATCGCAAGAGCCGCAACAGAAACTAATGCGCTGCTTACTTTTCTTGCCGATTCCGGACATCGTACAACACACCTCATGCACGATATACACTTCTCTGCATCTGCAGTTGTTATCCTGTCTTTACTGATTGCCTGTGCCGGACAGTCCTTTGCACACAGGCCGCAGCCCACGCATTGTTTACCGGCTTTCGGAACCAGGCCCGCTCCTCCTGCCTTTTTGTATGGGCGATTTCCCGGAATTGCAAACGTATCGGATACCGCATTATTATTTTTCAGTTTTTCCAGAATCTTTTTTGAAAAATCCTGTAATTCCATAATGTCCTGCGCATCCGGCCTTCCGGCAGCATATTGATGCATAATAGAGTGTTCCGCCACTGCAGCAATTGCAGCCATGACACGAAAACCACATTTCTCTGCAATATCCTGCAGCTCCACAAGGGTGTCTTCATAAGCCCGGTTTCCATATACACAGACAATGACACACCGTGCGCGGCAGCCATGTATCTGTTCCAGCCGTTTTACAGCAAGCTCCGGAACACGGCCTCCATAAGAAGGAACTGCAGCCAGCACAACATCTTCCTCTTCAAATACCGTTTTTGAAAAATCTGTCCCCGCATCGGAAAGATCAACCCTGTCAATATCATTTCCCCATACTTCCGTTACTGCATCCGCAACTCTCTGCGTTCCTCCAGCTGGGCTAAAGACGATCTGTACATATCTCATATTACAACCTCCTGTAATTTTTAATACTACACCACAAATTCAAGTATACATGCATCCAGGTGTAGTGTCAAGATTTACACCTTCATTTTTTTATGCTATGATAATATGTAAACAGGAGGTTTCCGTATGCATTTAAGTACAAAATATTCCATTGCCGTCCACTGCCTTATTTTCATTCATGAATACGGCGAAACTAAAAAAGTAACAAGCGAACTGCTGGCGATTTCTACAGGAAGCAATCCTGTTACCATCAGGAATATCATCAGTTCATTAAAGAAAGAAAATATAATATCTGTAAAATTCGGCACAGGCGGAGCAACGATTAACCGTCCTTTAAAAGAGATCAGTTTATACCGGATTTTTTCTGCTATAGAGCCGAATTTCCTCGATAAACTGATTGGAATCCATCCTGCGCCTTCCCCTTTCTGCCCGGTTGGGAAAAATATTCATAATGTTTTAGACACTACTTACGGGAAAATGCGCAGCGATTTATGCAGGAGCTTTCAATCCATTACTCTGGAAGAAATTGTAAACGAATACCATAATATTTGTTAAACTCTCCCAACTGCCGCCTACGGGCCTGCCAGCGCAAAGTCCGTCCTGCTTTCTTCTTAATCAATAATAGGTCGGCGCGTTCTGTCCTGAAATGACTTTCTTCTGCATTTCCGACACAAGTTCTGCTGAAACGCCTTTTTGTATGATTTTAGAAAAATGATAATCATTTTTGTTACATAAAATAACAGGAGTTACACATCTGTCATTGGCCTCGTTTTCGATTTCATAATACGGAAAACCTTTTAATACTTCCGAGTCCACGTCGCCGCGCTGTATTAAAATATCAATTTCACCTTTTGCCAGCATTTCACGGCATCCATGGTAATTACCATACTTATAGGCAACGTCTTTTCCTTTGCAAAGCTCTCTTGTCAGATAACTCTGCTCCAGAGCGTCTTCATACAGGCCGACACGCGTACGGTCTTTTATCACCGGTTCGCATCCAGGCCTTGCATAGAGGCGGAACGGCAGGGAGTATACGGATTCATTCAGGATTACCCCGATGCCAACATCCTGATATTTATCGCACACCAGGTCATACGCCATTTTTGACGTAATCACAAAATTGCATCTGCCGCTGTGCAGCAATTCTATACGAAGTCCCGCCGGAACCATATACCCCAGCCTTACAGGCATATCGCTGCTCGCAAACGCCTGTATCAGGCCTGTGTACAAAGAATCATGAATAATAGTAGATGGCGGCGGTGCAAATCCCAGTATAAATTTTAACTCCGCAAACTCCCATAATTTCTCACGGTCAAAATCATAAACCTGCGTCCCTTTTGCACCATGACGCTCCAGCCGTATACAATTATGATCCAATAATATCTGAATCGCCGTTTGAACGGTCCATCGGGATACCCCAAATTTTTCCGTGTATTCCGCAATGGAAACCATAACGTCCCCATCCGACAAACACAGCAAATCTCTGGATATATTTCTCACTGTCAACCCATGTTTCTGATAAAACATTTCCAAATTTGACATGACACGCCCTCCAAATACTGATATAATGCAAATTCCCGATGAACGATGCAGGAATCCGACTATGACTATTTTAAAATTATTTACAGATATTGTCAATTTCTATCCGTATTGAAGAGAATGTAATTACAGCGGGGCAGCCGCTTTTTTTACAGAACAGTTGTTGATAGTTCCTGAAAATTGATAGTATAAAAAATATTATCTGTACTTTTTTGGTGTCGATTTCTGGCTATGCTGTCAAGACCGGGAAATCAGTTCCAGAATTATTCAGCATCCCTAACTCCGGGATGGGCGGATGTGATTTGATTCCCCCCCCCCGCGATTCAAACTCGGTTTTCCGCGTAGTGTAAAAAAGTGTCAGGGACGGAATAATGTTCTTTCTTCCATTGGAAGTCTTTTGTGCGTTTTCCTTATCAGCGGCAGGAAAAGCACGAATGGGTATGCCGGCGACTGTCTGAGGGACTGCCAT
>JAAWJJ010000071.1 GCA_022796875.1 Eubacterium sp.
CAGAAAGAACATTTCGAACGGTCGAAGTTTTTGGATGTAGATCCGAAACATTGGCTTCCGGATCTGTTCTAAAGCAGCCGTTTTTGGGTTTGGCTCCAAAAACGGCAAAGAGGTATTTTAGTTTAAAGAGGTATTTAAGAGGTATTTTTTAATAGAAAGGCATATAGAGAAAATGAATACAAAAAAGGAATATATACATTATCTTATTGCGCTTATTATTGGTATTGTAATAGCTGCAGCATTAAAGCCGAATAACGGGCTGACGGAAGTCGGAGTGCGTGTAATCGCAATATTAATTCCGATACTTTACTTATGGCTGACGGCAAACACACATTGGGTCAGCTTGCTGGCATTGGCGTTGTTAGTTATGACCCAGGCTATGACGGCAAACGAAGTATGGGCCGGTTCTATGGGACATTTCGTAGTAATTACCGTTCTTTCCTATATGGTATTGAACGTTTGTCTGAACGAAACGGGTGTTATCAATAAAATTGCACTATGGTTTGTAACAAGGAAATTTGTTCAGGGCAGGCCGTTTGCTTTTATGGCAATGTTTTTTGCTTCGAACGTTATTATCGGCCTGTTCATGGATAACCTGTCGCTGGCAGTTATTTATATCGGTATTGCAGAAGTATTATGTAAACAGATGGGAATTAAAAAAGGCGAACCGTTTTATACCTGTATTTTTACGGGCGTAATGCTGGGCAACGTGCTTCTTTCCATCTGTTCCCCGATCGCACATGCGCTGCCGAATATTATTATGGCGTCCCTGGAAACACAGTTGGGTATTTCGATTTCTTATGCGCAGTGGTTGGCAGTTGGCGTTCCGTATGCAGCGGTAATGTATTTGGTTATTATGCTGATCGTGCGGATCTGGAATCCGGATACATCGGCGTTTAAAAACTTTGACGTGGAAAAAGTAAAAGCAGAGCAGAAACCGCTTGGAAAAGACGGTATCATTGCAGCAGTAGTATTTATTGCAGTAGTATTCTTTGTACTGGCTCCGTCGTTGTTAAAAGATTTTTCTCCGTTCTTCGGATACATGAATAGCTGCGGTGTTGTAGTTCCGGCGATTCTGGCGATTGCAGTATTGGCGCTTGTCCGCGCGGATGGAAAACCGGTATTAAACGTTCCGGCAGCATTGAAGCAGGTACCGTGGCCGCCAATCATTTTTGCAGGTACCGTATCCTGTTTTGCAGCTCCGCTGTCTTCTGAGGCAACCGGTATTTCGGTATGGTTAGGCAATGTGCTGAAACCGGCTTTGAGCGGAATGTCGCCGTTTGCAATTATTGTAATCCTGTTCCTGCTGGCTATTATTATGACGAACTTCCTGTCAAATACGGTTACAATGGTACTGTTTTTCAATATCGGTGCAGTATTGCTTTCCGTTGACCAGGTTAACATGGCAGCGTTTACGATTATGATCGCGCTGGCATCCGGTATGGCTACTGTAACGCCGTCCGCCGCGGTTCCATCACCGTTCTTCTTCGGGCCGGGACACATAACGATGAAGTCAACGGTGAAATATACGCTTGCATTCGCAGTAATATCGTTTGTAGTCTGTATTGTATTTATGCCGATTGCATCTGCGATTATTCATTAGAAGATCTTGAAGAAACAGTTTTGTCTGTATAGTTCATATAAAAGGGCCCGTTTTCACGGGCTTCTTTTATCCGGCAATTGACTTTTGGCAGGCATATTTATAAAATATAGTCAGAAAAACACAGGAGAGTAACATATGAAGAGAATCGTAGTAGGAATCAGCGGTGCCAGCGGCATCCCGATCGCTATTGAAGTGCTGCGCGCCATAAAGGAACAGCCGGAATGGCAGAGTTCCCTTGTCATGACGGACGGCGCCGTAAAGACGATAGAGCTTGAAACATCATATCATATAGAACAGATTCAGATGCTTGCGGACGAATGTCACGATATAAAAAATATCGGCGCGTCTATTGCCAGCGGTACCTATAAAACAGAAGGGATGATTGTCGTCCCGTGCAGCATGAAAACGGTGGCCGGTATTGCCAGTGGTTATTCCGACAACCTGTTGCTGAGGGCGGCTGACGTAACGCTGAAAGAACGGAGGAAGCTGGTGCTGGTAGCGAGGGAAACCCCGTTTAATACGATTCATTTACGGAATATGCTGGAACTTTCTCAAATGGGGGCGATCATTCTGCCGCCGATGCTGACTTTTTATAATAAACCGCAGAGCATGGACGATATGGTGAACCATATTGCAGGGAAAATTCTCGATGTGTTTGATATTGAGTATCAGAAGTTATGCCGTTGGTCCTGAATAATATGAAAATTTTATAAAATATTATAAAAGTAAATGCTGCCTGCAGGCAGCGATCCGAAACAGGGGAGATTACGGTTCGTATGAACCGTAGCCTCCCCTGAAAGTTTATTATTGTAATATTTATTGTATATGGAAAGGATTAGTGATATATTTGTTCTGATTGCATATTCAGGTTATAAAATATCATTTTGGATTCAGAATCTTAATATATAGAAATATGTGATGCAGAAAAGATCCGCAGCACAGGAAAGGAATGGAATATGTTTATAGCGAGCAGAATTTTATATATTTTGTCGGCACTCTGTATCGTATATTTTGCAGTATTGGCCGTTTATACTGGACTGAAATCCGAATTTCACTTTATCTGGCTGGCAGGCGGAATTTTTCTGCTGATACTGGGAAAAATATGCGGTTTGCAGCATACGGGAGCCATACATGTTCCGGGAGCAGCCGTCCGGGTATTTTTGGTGATCTGCATTGCGATAATGATTGTGTTTGTAGCGGTGGAAGCGGTGATTATTTCAAGCGGCCGCGCAAAGCCGCAGCCGGGAGCGGATTATCTTATCGTTCTGGGCGGACAGGTAAAAGGAGTCCGGGTATCGCTGCTGTTACAATACAGGCTGGATGCGGCATACGATTACCTTGCGGAAAACGAGAATACCGTGGCAATCGTATCCGGCGGGCAGGGGAGCGGCGAGGATATCTCCGAAGCGCAGGCCATGCAGGAATATCTGACGGCAAAGGGAATATCGGCAGAACGGATTCTGATGGAAGACAAATCGGTAAATACGGAACAGAATATTGCATATAGCAGAAAGCTGATGGAAGAGGGCAAAGAGCATGTGGTAGTGGTCAGCAACTCATTTCATATTTTCCGGGCCGTAGGCATTTGCAAAAAGCAGGGGTTCACCCACGCGGAGGGTCTGGGAGCGAAAAGCAATTGGCTGATGGCGCCGACCAATTATCTGAGGGAAGCCATAGCGGTGGTAAAATACAAACTGTGCGGCCAGATATAGTACAGGGATGTTCTATTACGGTGGTGGCCGCCGTTCTATAATGTAACCGTATACGAATAATGTTTTTTCCGGGCAGATTACTGTAAACAACCTGCTGTATTATAATATTAGTTACGCTTTCAGCATCTCATGATCTTCAACCAGCGTTACATTGCCCATCTCCGTTGCTCTATCCATACAACCCTTTGTAAAACCTGTTTTGGCAAAGAGATAGAAATGCTTTTTCTTATAGTAAAACAAATTACTACGTTCTATAAGGGGTTCCAAAACACTGAGGTCAACCTTTTCGTTTGTCCACTTGCACTCGGCAAATAGGGCGGAGTCTTTGTCCGTGCCCATAATATCAATTTCATCTTGCGTTTTGGTCTTTGGGTTTGTGCTCCACCAACGGCCAAGATCGCTGAAATTTACGGTACATTTACCGTCAAGAAGCAGTTTCCAAATGTACTGCTTACAAATTTCTTCAAACACGCCGCCCATATAAGAAAGCAATTCGGGATCGATGCGCTTGTAAGCAAGGTCGGTTGCTCCACGGGAAATTATCGAGGTGTTTTCCGGCACAAAGCGATACCAAAAGCGGAACATATTATCCTCAATAGAGTAAATCGTCTTACGGCTCGATTTTTCGCCGTAGGGCGATTCTTTTTTACAATGCCCAGCGTGATTAGATTCTTAATATAGGTAGCGCACACGCGTGTATTTTCATCAATCTTATTGGATATCTCATTCATTTTCGAGCAACCGGTAGCGATTGCCGTAATCACAGCATTGTAAATCGCCGGTTCACGCACTTCCTGCTTGAGCAGATTGCCTGGTTCTTCAAAAAAATCAAAAGGATTGATTTTTAGCTGCGCCGTTCTTCTTCCATAAAGCGGCGCTTTATATGCCAAAACGTGATCCTCCATATATGACATAGAGGAACCACAGAGGATCAGGAACAGCCGGGAGTTGTCCTTGTTTTTGTCAATTAAGAGTTGGAGCGTGGAGGCAAGGCTTTTGGATGCACGGGCAACATAGGGGTACTCATCGATTACAAGCACGATTCTTTTCGTTTTTGCCAGTTCAAAAACATATTCCAAGGCTGATTGAAAGGATGCAAAGAACGAATCGGCAGCGATTCCCGTGTTATACTCCATAATGCATCTTGAAAAGTTATCCAAATTTTGCTTTGCGTTAGTTTCCACGCCGGTAAAGAAAATAGTAGCTTTATCTTTCGTAAGCTCGCTTGTGATTTACTAAAATTAATAGATATATAAGCGGAGCCGGAGGGATTCGAACCCTCGTGCCGGGGATAAACCCGACAAACTGATTTCGAGTCAGCCTCGTTATGACCACTTCGATACGGCTCCATGTGTTCTATTATAGCACATCAGGTACAAAAAACAAGAAAAAATTCATCTTCTGAAAATGAAATCAGGAAGTAATGTTAAACTTTACCTATACACCCGTTTACAAAAGTTACTGCATACATTATAATGTGGGAACAGAAAAACCAACAATCATACAGACATGTTGACGAAGATAATTAATGTAGATAGCGAATACAAATAGCAAGGATAGATAATGAGGACTTATTGATGAAGAAACAAAATTCTGACAGAAGAAAGAAAATTTCCACTGCAAGGCGTACGCTGCATTATTTCTGGGGCGTTACAAAGACGCAGCCGTTTATGTTTCTGACCGGCGTTATTTCTACTCTGGGATACGTCGGGTTTCTGACTTATGCAAACAGTTACTATTTCGGGAAAATTGTGGACAGGATTGCAGAAAGATCCGTATCAGCAGATCAGGTTTTTTCCGTTTTTGGCCCATATATTGCTGCGCTGATTATAGTCAATGCTCTCGGGCAGGTTTGCTCCAAACTGCAGGATTATGCCTGCTGGAAAATGGAGATCCGGGCAAATTATAATCTGGCGACACACTGTTTTGATACGTTGTCAAACCAGTCCATGACATTCCATACCAATCGGTTCGGCGGATCGCTGGTCAGCCAGACGACACGGTTTATGGGAGCATATTCACAGTTGATGGAGCTTATGATTTATTCCATATTGCCGTTGATCTTTTCGGTTATCATGATTATTGTGATGCTGATCCGCCCGGTTCCGACCTATGTCGGTCTGCTGTGTATTATGCTCGTCATTTATACCGTTGCAGCTTATCTTATGTACAAACGTATTCTTCCGCTCAATGCTTCTGCCGCGGCAGTGCAGAATGAACTTTCCGGAGAACTGTCTGATTCCGTGACAAATATTCTTGCGGTCAAAACATACGGCAGGGAAGATTATGAGCGGAATATTTTTAATACGACAAACGGGAAAGTGGTTCGGCACGACTCTAAACGGATGAGGGCGTCTACCGCGGTTGGCGCGGTTTCATCGTCGATTATTGTAGTTATTATGATTATTGTTACAATTTTTATATCCGGCGGAAACGCCTGGTTTGGAATTTCGGCTGGTACTCTGATTATGATGTTTACTTATACCTACCAATTGACCGGGCGCTTTAACATGATTAATTCCGCCATGCAGAGGTTAAACCGCGTATTCGGGGATGCGGCGGAGATGACGGAAATACTTGACGCTCCGACGTTGGTGGAGGATTTGCCGGATGCAAAACCGCTTTCTGTGACAGACGGCGCGATTTCTGTTCGGCATCTTACGTTCCGTTATGAAGACGCAGGGGATTCCGCCGGTCGTGTATTTGATGATTTTTCCCTGGAAATTCCGGCGGGGCAGAGGATCGGGCTTGTCGGCCGTTCCGGTTCCGGTAAGACGACGCTTACAAAGCTTTTGCTCAGGCTTTCCGACATTCAGGATGGAACGATTACGGTAGACGGGCAGGATATTTCGCTTTGCACGCAGCAGTCGCTGCGCCGCCAGATAGCTTATGTTCCTCAGGAAGCGCTGTTGTTCCATCGAACAATCCGTGAAAATATATCCTACGGGAAACCGGACGCTTCGATGGATGAGATTCGTCAGGCGGCGATCGATGCCAATGCCCTGGAGTTTATTAAAAAACTTCCGTCGGGATTTGAAACTATGGTAGGTGAGAGAGGGATTAAGCTGTCCGGCGGGCAGCGCCAGCGTATTGCAATTGCAAGGGCGATTCTTGCCGATGCGCCGATACTGATCCTTGACGAGGCAACCAGCGCGCTGGACTCGGAATCCGAGAAACTGGTGCAGGATGCGCTGATTACTTTGATGAAGGGGCGGACGTCTATCGTTGTTGCACACAGGCTTTCTACGGTGGCGTCCCTTGACCGTATTGTCGTGCTGACAGAGGGCGGTATTTCAGAAGACGGGACACATACGGAACTTTTGGAAAAAGAAGGGGAATATGCGCATCTGTGGGGAAGACAGACAGGGGCGTTCCTGGAAAATATGGATTGATGCTTTGCTGCTTTTTGGTCCCCGAATCTTGATAAACAAAAAAAACATGGTATAATAACCACAAGTAGAAAAAAACAGAAAGGAAAACAGTATGTCATATACGGCGCTTTATCGAAAATTCCGCCCGCAGGTATTTGAAGATGTCAAAGGGCAGGATCATATTGTGACCACATTAAAAAATCAGTTAAACGCGCAGCGTATAGGTCATGCATATTTGTTTTGTGGAACGCGCGGCACCGGAAAAACAACAATAGCCAAAATTTTTGCCCGCGCAGTGAATTGCGAGCATCCGACAGACGGCAGTCCGTGCGGAGAATGTCCGTCCTGCAGTGCGATTCTTGCAGGAAACTCCATGAATGTGATTGAAATTGACGCGGCGTCGAATAACGGTGTGGAAAACATCCGGGAGATTAAAGAAGAAGTTACGTATTCTCCTACGGAAGGGAATTATAAAGTTTATATTATTGACGAAGTCCATATGCTTTCCATAGGGGCGTTTAACGCATTGTTAAAAACGCTGGAAGAGCCGCCGTCTTATGTTATTTTCATATTGGCGACAACAGAAGTCAATAAGATTCCGGTTACGATATTATCGCGATGCCAGCGGTACGATTTCAGGCGGATTACTGTCGATACCATCAGTGAACGGCTGCGTGAACTGGTGGAGAAAGAACAGGTGGCGGCAGAAGAGAAAGCGCTCCGTTATATTGCAAAAGCGGCGGACGGCGCCATGCGGGACGCTTTAAGCCTGTTAGACCAGTGTATCGCGTTTCATTTAGGCGAAGAACTGACGTATGATAAAGTACTGAAAGTTTTGGGGGCCGTAGATACGGAAGTATTTGCGCGTATGCTGCGGCATATATTACAACAGGAAATCGTGCCCGCTCTGGCCGTACTGGAAGAACTGATATGGCAGGGCAGGGAACTGGGACAGTTCGTAGTAGACTTTACCTGGTATTTACGCAATCTGCTTTTGCTGAAAAGTTCTGACGATATGGAAGAAGTACTGGATATTTCATCGGAAAACCTGATACAGTTAAAGGAGATAGCCCAAATCGTCGATACGGAGCAGTTGCTCCGCTATATACGCATTTTTTCCGAATTGTCTAATAACCTGCGTTACTCTGCGCAAAAAAGGATATTGATCGAGATTACGATTATTAAACTATGTAAACCGCAGATGGAAACAAATCAGGATGCGCTGGCGGACAGGATCCGGCAAATGGAAATGAAGCTGGAACAGGGGATTCCCTCGGTTTCCGTGGCGGCATCTCCGATACAGCCGGCAGCGGCGCCGAAACCGGCGGAAAGACCGCAGCTGCCGAAAGCGGTACCGAAAGAAGTACAGGAGGCTGTGAAAAACTGGCGTACTGTAATAAAAAGGCTCAGTCCGTTCGAACAGACTTATTTGCGAAAAGCGCGCCTGAGCCTGGCGGGGGATAACAAAATAAAACTTGTGTTTGAAGAAGAACTTGCCGTTTCTCTTCTCGGAGAGGAAGAACACAGGCGGCTGATTGAGCAGGCAATAGAGGATACGATCGGAAAAAGCGTAGAAGTAATGATCGAAAAAAACGACAGCCAGATGCGTTTTGAAGACGCATATGTAGATTTGGAAGATTTATTTGGAATGGAAGTAGTGACAGAGGAAGAATAGGAGGATATTAAAATGGCAAAAAAAGGCGGTTTTCCGGGTGGAATGCCTGGAAATATGGGGAATTTAATGAAACAGGCGCAAAAAATGCAGCGGCAGATGGAGGAAGCGTCAAAAGAACTGGAAGAAAAGGAAGTAACGGCTGCAGCCGGCGGCGGAGCGGTTGAAGTAACCGTATCCGGAAAGAAAGAGATATTAAAGGTAAAACTGTCGGAAGAAGTAGTGGATCCGGATGATATTGAAATGTTGGAAGATTTGATTGTCGCGGCAACAAATGAAGCGCTGCGGCAGATTGATGAAATTTCCGCAGATTCCATGAGTAAAATTACAGGCGGCCTCGGCGGCCTTGGCGGCGGGTTCCCGTTCTAGGAGCGTCGTTCATGGAATATTACAGCGGACATATCAGTAAACTGATTGAAGAACTGACAGGATTGCCGGGAATCGGAGCGAAGTCGGCGCAAAGGCTGGCGTTTCACTTGCTGAATATGCCGGTCGAGCGGGTGGAGAAACTGGCGGAAACTGTAGTAAGCGCGAGGAAAAACGTGCGTTACTGTGCACAGTGCCTGACGTTGACGGATGATGAGCTCTGTCCTGTCTGCAAAAACGGGAAGCGTGACCACAGGCAGATTATGGTCGTGGAGAACCCGAGAGATCTGGCGGCCTATGAAAAAACCGGGAAATATGAGGGCGTTTATCATGTGCTGCATGGAGCGATTTCCCCGATGCTGGGAATCGGGCCGAATGATATCCGCCTGAAAGAACTGATGCAGCGGTTGCAGGCGGATGTAGATGAAGTGATTATTGCGACAAATTCCAGCCTGGAAGGAGAAACGACCGCAATGTATATCAGCAAACTGATCAAACCGACAGGAATCCGCGTGACAAGAATCGCAAGCGGCGTGCCAGTAGGCGGAGATCTGGAATATATAGATGAAGTCACGTTATTACGTGCGTTGGAGGGACGTACGGATTTGTAAAAACAGTGGGGAACATTGGCCATGTACGGCAGGTTCATGGCCAAATGATCAAATATACATGGAGAGAGAGGTTAAAGGAGAGTATGACAAATTTGGAACTCGAAAAAACGGCAATCGAAATCCGGAAAGGGATCGTCACTGCAGTGTACAGTGCAAAATCGGGTCATCCTGGCGGTTCGTTATCGGCGGCAGATATTTTCACATATCTGTATTTTGAAGAAATGAATGTGGATCCGGGGAACCCGAAAAAGGCTGACAGGGACAGATTTGTCCTGTCAAAAGGCCATGTGGCGCCGGGATTGTACGCGACGCTGGCGCAAAAAGGATATTTTCCGACGGAAGATTTGAAAACGCTACGTCACACCGGTTCTTATTTGCAGGGTCATCCTGATATGAAGCATATTCCAGGGGTGGACATGTCCAGCGGTTCTCTGGGACAGGGGCTTTCCGCTGCGGTGGGAATGGCGCTGGCAGGAAAAATGGATCAGGCGGATTATCGTGTTTATGCATTATGCGGGGACGGTGAAATCCAGGAAGGCCAGATCTGGGAAGCGGCAATGTTCGCCGGTTTCAGGAAACTTGATAATCTTGTAGTGATTGTAGATAATAATAATTTGCAGATCGATGGCAGAATTGACGAAGTATGCTCTCCGTATCCGATCGATAAAAAATTTGAAGCGTTCAATTTCCATGTGATCAATGTAAACGGACATGATTTTGACGAAATTCGCGCTGCCATGAAAGAGGCCCGTGAAACAAAAGACCGTCCGACGGCTATTATCGCAAAAACGACAAAGGGAAAAGGCGTTTCCTTTATGGAAAACCAGGCAGGCTGGCATGGAAAAGCGCCGAACGACGACGAATATGCAACCGCAATGAAAGATTTGGAGAAAGCAGGTGAAGCATTATGCCAGAAGTAAAGAAAATTGCCACGAGAGAAAGTTATGGAAATGCTTTGGCGGAATTAGGGAAAGAGCATAAAGATGTTATCGTATTAGACGCGGATCTGGCAGGCGCGACGAAAACCGGTGTTTTTAAAAAAGCGGCGCCGGAACGCTTTGTTGACTGCGGAATCGCGGAAAGTAATATGGCAGGCATTGCAGCAGGACTGGCAACGTGCGGGAAAGTTCCGTTTATGAGTTCTTTTGCCATGTTTGCGGCGGGACGGGCTTATGAGCAGGTACGCAATGCAATCGGATATCCGCATTTGAACGTAAAGATCGGGGCGACACATGCCGGTATCTCCGTTGGAGAAGACGGGGCTACACACCAGTGCAACGAGGATATTGCGCTGATGAGGAATATTCCGGGAATGACGGTAATCTGCCCATCCGATGATGTGGAAGCGAAAGCCGCGGTACGTGCGGCATATGAATATAACGGCCCGGTTTACCTGCGTTTCGGAAGACTGGCAATTCCGGTGATTAACGATGCTGAAACTTACCGGTTCGAATGGGGGAAAGGCGTGGAACTGAGGAAAGGAAAAGATGTGACCATTATCGCAACCGGTTTATGCGTGCAGCAGTCGTTAGAGGCGGCAGATCTGTTGGCAAAAGACGGTATCGACGCGCAGGTGATCAATATTCATACAATAAAACCGATTGATGAAAATTTGATCGTTGCGGCAGCACAGTCAACCGGAAAGGTGGTTACGGTAGAGGAACATTCTGTTATCGGCGGCCTCGGAAGCGCGGTTGCGGACGTATTGTCAGAGAAAGCGCCGACAAAAATGGTGAAAATCGGTATTCAGGATACGTTCGGCGAGTCTGGCCCGGCCGCAGAACTGATTGTAAAATACGGGATTGATGCAAAAAGTATTTATGAAAAAGTAAAAGCTTTTTGTTGCTAACATTTTAAAAGAAAAAAAGCGTATATTTGCCAAAAATATAAAAATAAAAAAGGTTGTCGTAGCAATACGACAGCCTTTTTGGCGTTTTGCCGTCGAGCGATTCTGTCTGAGCCTGCATAAAAACGGCAAAATCCGCAAAAGTAATATGTTACGCTTGTCCCATATAAATCAGACAGAGAGGTGAAAGGGCAATGGAAATTATTTACAAAAACGACACAGAGGAGGAAATTGCTGAAAATGTGGAAATGCCTAAGAATTTCCGACAGATAGGAAGCCCGCTCGGGAAATCAAAACTATACATAGAAGACTATGTTGCTACTTATTTAAAGCAGTTACAAAAAGAAGCAGCTTACGGAACTGACAGCGCGGTGCTGTTGGGAAAAATAAAAAATGTGGAGCAGGGTGTCTGTGTCTTTGTCAGCGCAGCCGTTCCGATCGAGAAGACGGAACAGGAGGAAGAAACGACGGTAAAATCGACTGCAAATACCTGTTTTAACGAAGAAGCGTTCACAAAAATATATCAGGTGATGAAAGAATATTTCACCGATATCCAGATTGTAGGATGGGTACAGATGGTAAGTTCGCTGCAAATGCAGATTACGCCGAAAATCGCAAAAACGCACCGGCAGTTTTTTCCCGGCAAAGGGAAAGTATTCTGGATGCTGAATCTGATCGATAAAGAAGAAAAAGTATATTTGTATCAAAAAGGCGAATTAACCGATTTGCACGGATACTACATATATTATGAAAAAAATCAGCAGATGCAGGAATACATGGTTAGCCAGAAAGAAAAAAATCAAAAGACCGCGCCAAAAGAAATTGTAGACGATAACGTCACAAAAAATTACCGGCAGCGGATGACACAGGCAAAACCGGGTTTAGAAAAACGCGGACTGCAGGTGGTGCTGTACGCTGCAAGTGCGGGAGTGATGGCGGCGGTCTGCATATTGGGCGTGTCAATGTTAAATAATTATGAAAGCATGAAACAGATGCAAAACGCGATTGCCGTAATCAGTAATAATGTAGCGGAACCGGAAAATTCCGATGCAGCAGAAAAGGAAACAGATCAATCAGCGGGAAAGAAAGGGGAAGATAGCGTTGGCAATGCAGCAAACGAGAAGTCAGCAGCGGATACAGCAGGTACACAAAATACGGGGAAGACGGCGCCGCCAGATAAAAGTAATGAAGCTGCGCAGGATACTTCGTCTGCGGTAACGGCTGCGCAGAACGATGCCGCGCAGGACGGTGCTGCGCAGAACGATGCTGCGCAGGACGGTGCTGCACAGAACAATGCTGCACAGAATGATGCCGCGCAGAATGATACTGCACAGAACGATGCTGCGCAGGAAACATCCGCCGGCACGTCGGCCGCAGCGGGAGCGAAAAATACAGATACACATAATACAGACGCACAGGAAACATCAACCGGCACGCAGGACGCAGAGAGAGCACAAGATACAGCCGCGCAGGAGGCGTCTGCCAGCGCCGCGCAGCCGAAAGACGAGGTGCAGGTCTGGTTAGACCAGGGATATTATATCGTTCAGGCAGGGGAGAATCTGGAATCAATTTGCCGGAAAATATATAAGACAACGGCTATGTTGGACAAGCTTTGCGAAGTAAATAATATACAAAATATCGATATAATATATGCTGGGCAAAAATTAGTCCTGCCATAAAGTACGGCATTGCGGCAAAACAGGAAATGCGTTATACTTAAAAGCAAAATGAAAAAGGGATACGCCTGATAAGGAGAGCGGCATGGCAAAAAGGAAGAATCCTGATCTGTATGCGGTGGAAACCGACGTGGAAGAGGCAGAAAAAAAAATAAAAAAACATCGCCGGAGAATACGAAATATAATATTATTTATCATAATTGCTTGTGCGGCAACATTACTTGGATTATTTGTTTTTTTTAAATATAAGACATATTATGGTTATAAAGTGCTTTACACAACGGAGCGGACCGATGCGGCAGCGACAAAGTTTGTACGGTTTAACGGAAATATGGTAAAGTACAGTAATGACGGGGCAAGTTACATTGATTTTTCCAATCATCTGTTCTGGAACCAGACTTATGAAATGCAAAATCCCAGGGTAGACGTCTGCGGGAATTATCTTACGATATACGATAAAGACGGAACCGGCATTTATATTATGGATGAAACTGGGGTGAAAGGAAGTATGGAAACAACCCGCCCAATCGGACAGGTACATATTGCGGAGCAGGGAACGATAGCCGTACTTACCACGGAAACGTCTTCATGCCATATTCAGTTGTATGATAAGACGGGAAAAGCTCTGGCAAAGGGAGAAATCCACATTCAAAACAGCGGATATCCTTTAGACATTGCGCTGTCGGACGACGCACAGAAAATGGCGGTTGCCATGCTGGACGTGACGGACGGAAAAGTAAAGACGACAATCGGTTTTTATAATTTTGGTTCCGTTGGACAAAATGAAGTGGATAATATCGTAGGATCCTATTCCTATTCCGGAACATTCATTCCCCGGATAGAATTTGTTGCAAATGACCGTTTATATGCGTTTGGGGATAACCAGCTGCTGATATTTGAGGGAACGCAAAAGCCGGAAGAATCGGCAAAAGTGTCTGTGAAGAAAGAGATAAGAAGTATTTTTTTTAATGCGGATTATCTGGGAACGATTACCGAAAACGAGCAGATAGAAAATATTACAATGCCGACAGAGGCAGAAAGTATTTCCGATGTACAGGCATCCCAAAAACGGGAAAGTGAAAATGGGGTTTATCGGATCAACATATATGATCATAACGGGAAACAGATTATGAGCAGAAATTTTGATCTGAATTACAGTTCGGCAGAATTTCTGGAAAACGGAGAGATTTGCATTTATAATAAAGAAGAATGTGAAATATTTACAATCGGAGGAACAAAAAAATTTGACGGGCGCCTGAAAGACGATCTGCAAAAAGTGTTTTCCGGAAAAGGAATCAGGGATTACACGTTTGTTTTGTCCGGTAAAACACAAAAGGTATTGCTGCAGTAAAAAAGCAATGATTGCTTAACAGCTTTTGTGGTCTGCGGGAATATATAATAGTACAAAGGTGGAATGATATGAACTGGTTAGTAATTGTCGTATTGATTATTCTGTTATGGAATGTTATCAGAGGCGCAAGAAAAGGTTTTATAAAAGTGATATTTTCTCTGGTCAGCATGGTAGTGGTTCTTGGTTTTGCAGTCATTGCAACGCCGCGCATCAGTAATTATCTGATTGAAAAAACAGAAATATATCATACGATTGAAGAAAAATGCGAGCAGAAAATAAAAGAGCGTGCAGCCGAAAAAATAGAATCTGAGGGAAATTCCCTGGAATCTTTATTAAATGAGATAGGCATTGTCCTGCCGGGAGAAACGGCGGATCATCTGGGAAGCAAGGTTGGAGGCGCCGTGCAGGATACGCTGGAAACGACAGGAGTATACGCACAGGCTTCGGCAATGATTGCAAGAGCCATTGTAAACGGAATTTCTTTTCTCATCGCTCTTATTATAGGGGCGCTGATCGTGGCTATTATACGAAAACTGTTGGATCTGCTTACAGATCTGCCGGGATTAAAAACCGTAAACAGAGCGTTGGGCGTCGTAGCAGGCGCAGTACAGGGGCTGATTATCGTATGGGTTTTATTATATATTGTCGGAATTGTTGCAGGTTTCGATACTACAGGCGGAATGATGGCCATGATAAATGAAAGCAAATTGCTGACATGGCTTTATGATAATAATCTGCTGGTCAGGATTCTGGGATTTTTCTTAAAGTAAAACCTGAAATAAAGAGAAGGAAAATGAATAAGTTCGCGGAAAAAAGGACAGATATTGTGGTAAAAACTTTGCTCACCACAATATCTGTTTTTGCGAAAAAAACCGGATAAAAAATTAAAAAAAGTTATTGACAAAAGTATTTGGGGATGCTATTATAGCATAGCTGTGATAATGATACACATTGATACAAAACAAATAAATGAAACACAGCAAAAAAAATAAAAAAAGATATTGACAACAGCAGGAAGCTGTGCTATGATCTAGAAGTTGCCGGTCAGAGCCGGGGACAGCGGCAGGGAGAAGCCGCAGAG
>JAAWJJ010000072.1 GCA_022796875.1 Eubacterium sp.
CCAGATAGATAAAGTTTTCTGACTGTTGTACTTTTTGCAACTGCAATTTTGTCATACCTGTGGCTTCCAGTAGTGCATAGTCGTGTCTTCTGGCAATAGCATTTGTAATGCTGGTATTCAGCATATTTATAAATGAAAACAGACTAATAAGCACCACCAAAACAGTAATTATAACTTTCGCATTATGGAAGTAATCTTCCAATGCCATAACATCATCAGCCAAAACTGATATATTAACTCTGTCATCATCTGTAAAAATTTCCTTGATTATCGTTGTTGCTGCATCTTTTCTGTTCTCATCCAAACAAATATACCATGCAAGTGTACAGTTCATCTCTGACAGCGATTTCATATTTTCACTACTTGTATAAATTACAAGCCCGGTATCTCTGTTTTCTACAAATCCGCTTACGACTAATTTCACTTCCTTTTTACCATAACCTGTATCTATGGTATATGGCAGATAATCTCCAACTTGAAGCGGCATATTCAGTTCCTGATAATAGGGCGAATGTCTATTGATAACAACAGGAATTACGCCGTTCTGTAATTCCTGACTTGGTTGCACACCCTCAACAATTTCATTTTCAAATGTATCTGAGTTTACGATATTTTCAATGGACAGTTCAAATTTTTTACCCTCGGAATTTGTAAGAATACCGTCTAACATATATAATTCATAAACATCATTTACACCTGAAATATTATATAATTTTTGCTTTTGCTCCTCTGTAAAAGGCGTAGACTTCATTAAATCATATGTAGATTGCTCGTCAGCTGTTGAATTTAGCAATACATATACATCACTATTCCCCTGATAAGGTTGTGCCGCGAGTCTTTCGAGATTTATCGCATTCAGTATTGAAAAAACACCAAACATTAGAATTCCACTCATAACGAGAGATAAAAATGTATAGGCAGCTTTCTTCCTATTGGCTCTACAATACATCCACCCGATTCTTATAGGGGTAAGCTTACCCTTTGTCCAAACATTTCTAAAATAGTTTGTTGCTTGTGTATGTTGCGCTTCTATTGGAGATGTAGATGCAGCCATTTTCGCTGGCGCTTGAAAAGCCAAAGCTGTGATAATCCAAATAAATATACCGGAAATTACAATACATACAATGCTTGGTATCCAATAAAAATGAAGTGGTAAAACTAAGTTTACCAAAAAACCGATGATTGTCCCCAACACAATACAAGGTTTTGCTATTTTGTCACGTTCTTTCCTGACCACTGATTTAATTTGCTGGTATGTTGCACCGATTGCCCGTAATTGTGCAAATTCATGTACTCGTTGCAATACAGATACATAAAGAATATTTCTGACAGCCAGTCCCGCTGTACAAAGAAGTACAATAACAATTCCTAAAACAGTTCCTAATGTTTCTGCCGCATTATTTATATGGATATTCTGCTGCATACTAAGCGTTGCGTTACACAAAAGAATACCAGAAAAGCTCAGTAAAAACGACGCAATCAAGACAATAACCCTGATTAGAAATGTCCTATTCTTTTCAGAAGATACGCTCCTTTCAGCAATCCTTTTCTCTATTTTCTCTGTATCATTTTCAAAAGGATAAGTCATAATTCCCACCTCCTTTAACCCACAATTTTGCCATCCTCAATCCGCACAATGCGGTCTGCGAGTTGGGCGATCTCGTTGTTGTGAGTAATCATTACAATGGTCTGATTAAATTCTCCGCTGGTACGTTTCAAAAGCCCCAATACATCTGCACTGGTTTTGCTGTCCAAATTTCCAGTCGGTTCATCGGCAAGGACAATCGCTGGTTTCGTAATTAAAGCTCGTGCAATCGCTACACGCTGCTGCTGACCGCCGGAAAGATTGTTCGGCATGTTTTTCAGCTTATCATCTAATGCCAACATACACACCACTTCGTCCATGAATTTTTGGTCTACGGTATCGCCATCCAGTTCCACAGGTAGGACGATATTTTCATATACATTCAAAATCGGTACCAGATTATAATTTTGGAAGATAAATCCGATGTTACGACGACGGAAAATTGTCAATTCATCATCATTCTTTTTTGCAAGTTCTTCCCCCCGTACAATCACGCTGCCGGAAGTAGGGGTATCAAGTCCTCCCATCATGTGGAGCAAAGTAGACTTACCGCTGCCGGAGGTTCCAACTACGGCAACAAATTCTCCTTGTTCCACAGTAAAATTCACACCGTCAATAGCACGAGTAATGTTTGGCTCCGTGCCGTAATACTTCTTTAAGTCAATTGTTTGTAAAATGCTCATATTCAAATGCTCCTTTCAAGGCTTTCCGCCTGTTAATAAAGGCATTGTAAACCACAAATGTTACACAAATGTCCGAAGCAGAAAAAATTTTTACCGAAAATCAGGGCGAAATGTTACAACGCTCGGACATTTCAAAAAAATGTCTATATCTTACCTTACAGGAAGCATAATAGAAAATTCCGAACCTTGTCCCGGCTCCGAAATAACTTTGATATAACCGCCTTGCCGTGTTACAATCTCACGCGCCAAATACAAACCAATCCCCACGCCCTGTTGTTCATGTACTTCTTCCTCACGATAGAAGCGCCGGAAGATGGCAGCCTGATTGCTTTCGGAAATACCTTTGCCGGTGTCGACTACTTTGATTTCAACATACATTTCCCACAGCGCAACCGACACAGAAATTTTTCCACCTGACGGTGTGTACTTTACTGCATTATCCAACAGATTGAAAATGGCTTCGCTTGTCCACTTGCTGTCATGGGAAATCGGCAAATCTTCTGGGCAGTCCACAGATACAGCAATTTCTTTTTTCTCTGCGGCATATACAACTCCACTCATGGCTTGTGCAAGCGTATGAAATAAATTGCTATCTTTCTTTTCTAAGCGTATCGCTCCGGTTTCCAGCCGGGATGTTTTAACCAGTGCTTGAAAAAGAAAGTCCAGTTTATCGGTCTGGCTGAGTATGCCTTGTAAAAAGTCCCTCCGTTCTTCTTCTGAAACAGGCTTTCTCAGAAGCGTGTCCGTTACCATTCGCAGATTGCTAACTGGTGTTTTGACTTGATGGGAAATATCAGAAATCAGCATTTGAAGCTCCTGTCGTTCCATGCCTACCTTGTGCCGGTTCTCCTGCATAATCTCATATAGGCGTATTAGACGGTGGTTGATACGGTCGAAAAGAGTTTCACTCTCATTTGATTTTTGTAACTCCTCGTTTCCATCAATCATGTTGTCCAACGTCCGGCATAAATCAGAAGTAAAAAGAGAAAGTCGTTTTCCAAAAGACACCACCAGTAGCTTAATCCAGAAAGATGCGCAGAGTGTCAAAGTTCCACCTGCTATGAAAATTTTCATATCCTGCATTATGCTACTGTGAATAACAGTAAGCGCCAGCATAGAGAGAATCAAACCAGCACTAACCAGCCTACAAATTTTCTTGGTAGAAAGATTAGTTAGCTTCATTTCTTTTCGCCTCCTGTCCATTGATAACCCATACCGTAAACCGTTTTGATATATGTGTCGCCATCCGCTTCAATCTTGCTGCGAATCCGGCTGATAGAAGTAGTAAGGGTATGTTCGTCTACATATTTTTCGTCAATGTCCCACAGCTTTTCCAAAAGTTGTTGGCGGGTAAGTACCTGCTTCGGGTTTTTGAGAAATAGGTTCAGCATTTTATATTCCATTGTGGAAAGCGTTAAGGTTTTCCCATTCAAACTGGCAAATTGTTCCGAAAAATCAAGAAACAGGCTGCCGTCCTCGTAAATATCCTTAGTCGGTTTATGATGCTCCAGCATAGCAAACATAGCCTTTATTTTTCGTTGCAAAGCACCAATCGAAAAAGGCTTCGTGATGTAATCCACTGCACCAGCTTCATATCCCCGTATCTGATCACTTTCCTGATCGTTAGCAGTTAGAAATATAACTACTGTATCGGGGTTCTCTGGCTTGATCAGGCGGCATAGGTCATAACCATTTCCGTCTGGTAAATTTATATCTAGCAATACCAAATCAAACATGTTTGTTTTCAGTGATTCAGCGGCTGCTCTTGCACTCAAAACAGCAGTTATATTGTAACCATCAGATGCCAAATTGTAAGCAAGGGTTTTATTCAAAAGATTATCGTCTTCGACAATTAAAATCTGCTTCATATTGTCACTTCCTTTTCTTTTTGCAAATAGTATAACAGGCAAATGTCCGAGAAATGTTACAAGGACAAATATATTTCTCATTTTACAGCTTTTTTTCGGTTACTACAATTTTATAAAAAAGAAAGGACAGCAGTATCAAATTGCTGTCCTTTCTTTTTTATAGCTGGTAGTGTATAAGCGCAGGGTCATCATATTTGGCGTGGTATCTTTAACTATGGGAAACTCCGTTTTCCCAATTAGAAACGGTTTGTCTGGAAACATGGAATAGATCCGCAAAATCATAATTGAGAGGCGTCCTGTGTAAAACGGTTATTTTATGCCCAGTTATCTTTTTCTTCCGGATAGATCCGCGGAAGCAGATCCGCCAGATTCTGGAACTCTTTCATATTATGTGCCAGAAGAAACTTCGGTTTCTCAATCGGCGTTTGTTCCTGTTCCGGCAGAATCCGTACCGGCCTGCCGCCGATAATGTGCCATCCCAGCCAGAAGCGGGAGCGCAGTTCGATCCCGTCTTTGGTTTCCCGGACGAAATGGCACATACATTCCGCGCTTGCCATCGGATCGTTTAAAATACCGGAATTGGATGTGACGATCGTTCCGCAGGCCGCAGTGCCAATTTTTTCTTCCTCAAATCCCATATATGCCGGCTTTGTAAAATTGGCATATAAATGATCCGGGCCAAATCCGATATCCTCTTTGATCAGGTGCGTGGTTCCCCAGTATTTTTCCTTTAAGGAGAGGTTTGGGCAGCGTCCCTGCGCAAGGTTCGTGCTGCGCGCTTCATAATGGTCTTCCGGATCCCAGATCGTATAGCGGAAATCGCCCAGGCCATGCCATGCGAACCACCAGTCGAACATTTCCACGGTCACGTTTGGCATTGGCGTCAGGTTGCAGATGTATCCGGTACCGTCCTCCATGACGCAGTATCCGGTTTCCACTTCAAAATATCCAGGATCAAATAATTTGTTCCGGTCCTGAATTTTTAATGCTTTTGCAGGGTCCATCGCATGTTCGGCGAACGCCGTTTTCACTTTTGGCACTTCTGCCAGAGGTTTGTCATAGTATTTCGCATAACTTAAATTTCGCTGCGCTTCTGTAATGCCGACTCTTTTATCCATATCTATCCTCCTCGTTTTGATGGTTATCCGGGGGTTATCGGTTTCTTGTTTCAATTATAACAGGGAACCGAACGAAAATGAAATGAATCTTTTTCTGTTATCTATTACTTGTAGTAATAAATGAAGCATGCTACAATGAGCGCGAGTGTTCAGGAAGCGGAAACTTCCGAGAGCTATTTTGCAGTTCAAATAAATAATCAATCTTGCTTTTTAAGGTGTTTCGTATTAGTATAAAAAACATAACTGTAAGAGATTGATATCGGAAAATACAGTAATATTTTTTGGAGCAGGATACGCTTGCAGGTATCACAATGTTGATGATGTTGGGAGTATGCTGAAAAAATATAGAATATAGTGTCTGGAATATAGAGTATAGAATATAAAGTATAGAGTATTTGATATTGATTATAAAGTATAAAGACAGGATATAAAATATGAAAGGAAAAACAATGACAGAGGGAACGCCCTGGAAGCATATTTTGCGGTTTGCGCTTCCTGTACTTGCCGGTTCCCTGCTTCAGCAGCTATACAATACGGTAGATTCGGTGATTGTCGGTAATTTTTCCGGAGAGGCTGCCCTTTCGGCAGTCGGTACGACTGGAAGTTTTACTTTTTTATTTTTAGCGATTGCAATCGGTTTCTCGTCAGGAAACGGGGTTGTTGTGGCACAATATTATGGAGCCGGGGATGAAAAGCAGGTGCGGGCAAATGCGTCGACCGGGATTTTGCTTTTAATGGGAATGGGTGTTTTGTCAGCGGTAGCAGGGATTCTGGTATCGCGGGCAGCTTATACGCATCTGGTAGGTGTGCCGGAAGATTTCCTGGATTTGACGCTGCAGTATTTCAGGATCTATGCCATCGGACTCATTTTTCAATTTGGATACAATATTTTTTCCTCTATTTTGAGAGCGGTAGGGGACAGCGCGGCTACCCTGTATTTTCTGTTGATCGCATCTGTTTCAAATATTTTTCTGGATTTCCTGTTTGTAGCCGGATTTCACTGGGGTGTTGCGGGAGCGGCTCTGGCAACGGATCTTGCGCAGGCAGGGTCGTTTTTTGCCGCATATTTTTATATGATCCGCAGATATCCCGTTTTTCGGTTTCGGTTAAAAGAATTTACCTGGAATTTTGGCCTGGCAAAACGGACGGTTGCTACAGGATTTCCGATTGCGCTGCAGCTTATGGTTGTATCTTTTGGGCTTACCTTTATCCAGAGAGCCGTAAACGGATTTGGGCAGGTGATGACCGCGTCTTTTACGGTCGGGCAGAGGATAGAAATGTATATGAATCTGCCGTGCCAGGCGTTTCAGACGACGCTTGCAACTTTTACAGGACAGAATATCGGAGCCGGGAAAATGGAGCGGGTGAAAAAAGGGACGCGGCAGGCGGTTTTTATGTCCCTGTTGCTGACGTTGGGGATTGCGGTATTTGTATGGATCTTATCGAATCCTATTATCAGCCTGTTTAAATTAAGCAGCCAGGCGGCGGTATATTGTAATGCGCATTTAAGGACGATTGCTTTTGTCAATATTATTTTGTCGCTTTATATTCCGCTGTTTGGGGTATTTCAAGGCGCGAGGCATGGAGGCGCGGCGACTATTGTCGCAACTGGAGCATTGGGAGTACGGACGATTACGACATATTTGTTCCGATACAGTGTTTTTTTCGGATATACGATCATTTGGTGGAACGGTTTGTTTGGATTCGGCGTTGGGTTTTTGATCGCATGGTCCTATTATCTGAGCGGGCGGTGGCAAAAAGGAGCGATGATAGAGGAACGGCGCCAGGAAAGGATTCAGGAGTGAACATATGGGACGGAAGAGAAAAATATTATTAATAGCTACCGGCGGAACGATTGCTTCCACGCAGACGGAGAGCGGTTTAAAGCCGCTGATTTCCCCGGGGCAGATTTTGGGGTATATTCCGAACATAACGGAATTTTGCGAAGTGGACACGATTTTGCTTTGTAATATCGACAGTACGAATATGGAGCCGGAACACTGGTCGCTGATTGTATCCTGTATTCGCAAAAATTATGAGAAATACGACGGCTTTGTCATTGCGCATGGGACGGATACGATGGCGTATACGGCGGCGGCTCTTTCGTATATGATACAAAATTCAGAAAAACCGATCGTGCTGACCGGGTCGCAGCGCCCGATCCAGTCGGAAATTACAGATGCAAAAACAAACCTGTTTGACAGTTTTCTGTATGCCGCGGATGAAAAATCCCAGGGAGTGCAGATAATATTTGACGGAAAAGTCATTGCCGGGACAAGGGCGAAAAAAATGCGTTCCAAAAGTTTCAACGCGTTTTCCAGTATTGATTTTCCGTATTTGGGCGCGATACAGGGGAATTATATCATTCGGTATCTGCCGCAGCAGCCTTATGGGGAAGAGGTTCGTTTTTATGAAAAAATGGAAAAAAAGGTGCATTTAATGAAATTGTTTCCGGGGATTCAGGGGGACGGGCTCGAATACTATTTTGATGCGTACGATTGTATTATTGTGGAAAGTTTTGGAGTTGGAGGGATACCGGAATCCGTTTCCGACGCATTTTACCGCCTTTCGAAACGGTATCCGGATACGATTGTTGTGATGGCGACGCAGGTGACGCATGAGGGATCCGACGTGAGCGTTTATGAAGTGGGGCAGAAAATAAAAGCCGATTGCGGTTTTCTGGAATCTTATGACATGACGCTGGAATCCGTGTTTGCCAAAATGATGTGGATTTGCAGTAATTTTGATTTTTCCTCAAAAAAACAGACAGAAGATTTGTTTTACAAATGTATTAATTATGATTTTATGTTTGAGGAACGTGTGTTAAAGTAGAATTTAGAAAGCAGGGGAGAAAACGATAATGTCAGACTATATGGTGAGGGCAACGGCTGCGGACAACCAGATCCGTGCGTTTGCCGTTTATACAAAGGATGTAACGGAGCAGGCGAGAAAGTATCACAACACGTCGCCTGTGGCGACAGCCGCGTTAGGCAGGCTGATGTCGGGAGCGCTGATGATGGGCGCGATGATGAAAGGGGAAAAAGACCTGCTGACGCTGCAGGTCAAAGGCAGCGGGCCGATGAAAGGGATTACGGTTACGGCGGATGCAAAAGGCAATGTAAAAGGGTTTGTACAGGTTCCGTCCGTGATCGTGCCGGCAAAAAACGGAAAGCTGGACGTCGGCGGGGCGGTCGGCTCCGGTTTTTTGACGGTCATCAAAGATCTGGGAATGAAAGAACCGTATTCGAGCAGTATTGATCTGCAGACCGGAGAAATCGGGGACGATCTGACGTACTATTTTGCATCTTCCGAACAGGTTCCGTCTTCCGTCGGCCTCGGCGTGCTGATGGACAAGCAGAATTTCGTAAAACAGGCGGGCGGTTTTATCATACAATTGATGCCATATACGAGTGAAGAGGTGATCGGAAAATTAGAGAGGAATTTAAGCGCTGTTACTTCGGTAACGGAACTGCTGGAACAGGGCGCTACGCCGGAGGGCATATTGGAACGGCTTCTCGGAGATATGGAACTTGGAATTACAGAAAAAATGCCGGTGCAGTATTCCTGCGGCTGCTCGAAAGAGCGTTTTAAGCGGGCGTTGTTTACGCTGCCGAAGAAAGATTTGGATGATTTGATTGCAGAAGAGGAAGATATTGAGATAGTCTGCCAGTTCTGTAACCGGAAATATACGTTTTCATGCGGAGAATTAAAAGAGAAATCAGAGTAATGTATCAATATATCAATATATCCGGTACGCCGGACATTGGTTCAGACAGGGAGGAAATATGAAGCAGGGATTTATAAAAGTCGCGGCGGTCACGCCGGATATCCGGGTGGCGGACACCGCGTATAACGGAAAAGTAATCTGCCGGAAAATAGAGGAAGCGGCGGCAGAAGGGGCAAAAGTGATCGTTTTGCCGGAACTTTGTATTACCGGTTATACGTGCGGAGATCTGTTCTGGCAGGAACTGCTGCTCCGACAGGCAAGAGAAACGTTGTTTTGGATAGCCAAACAGACGGAACAGACAGATGCGATTATTTTTGCAGGGCTGCCGATCGAATATAACGGGAAGTTATATAATGTAGCGGCGGCGCTTAACAGGGGGAATATTCTGGGACTGGTGCCGAAATATCATTTGCCGAATTATGCGGAATTTTATGAATTGCGCCATTTTACAAAAGGGAACCGAAAACCGGTGCCGGTGTCGTTGGATGAAGATACCGTAGTGCCGATGGGAACGGATATGATATTTAAAAGCCTGGATATGCCGTGTTTAAAAATTGCGGCGGAAATCTGCGAAGATTTGTGGGCGCCGAACCCGCCGAGTATTTCTCACGCGATGGCGGGAGCCAACATGATTGTAAATCTGTCGGCCAGCGATGAAATTACCGGAAAAGGCGAATATCGCCGGAATCTTGTAAAAGGCCAGTCGGCAAGGTTGGTCTGCGGTTACGTGTACGCGTCCGCCGGAGAAGGGGAATCGACGCAGGACGTGGTGTATTCTGCGCACAATATGATTGCGGAAAACGGCCTGCTGCTGGCGGAAAGCCGCCGGTTTGCCAATGAAACGATTTTTTCCGAGATTGATTTATTAAAATTGGATTCGGAACGGCGGAAGATGACGGATTTTTCCATAGACGACAGGGATTATCTGGGAATCCATTTTCGCTTGAACCTGTCGGAAACAACGCTGACCCGGTATGTGGATTCTATGCCGTTTGTTCCGCGCGACCAGAAAGAACGGAACAGAAGATGCGAAGATATTTTAAATATCCAGGCGTATGGATTGAAAAAAAGGCTTGTCCATACAAGAGTGAAAAGCGCGGTGGTTGGCATTTCCGGAGGACTGGATTCCACATTGGCCCTGCTCGTAACGGCGAAAGCGTTCGATTTGGCAGGGAAAGACCGCTCGCAGATCGTGGCGGTGACAATGCCGGGCTTCGGGACGACGGATCGTACTTATGAAAACGCTGTGGCTATGATAAAACAGTTGGGGGCCACATTCCGGGAAGTGGATATCAAAGAAGCGGTTCGGGTGCATTTCCGAGATATTTCACAGGAGGAAACCGTACATGACGTAACGTATGAAAACAGCCAGGCGCGGGAGCGGACGCAGATTTTGATGGATATTGCGAACCAGGAAAACGGACTTGTGATCGGAACCGGCGATATGTCGGAACTGGCGCTGGGCTGGGCAACCTATAACGGCGACCATATGTCGATGTACGGCGTAAACGCCTCCGTTCCGAAAACGTTAGTCCGGCATCTTGTCCGGTATTATGCCGACGGATGTTCGGAGGAAGCGTTAAAAGAAGTATTGCTTGATGTGCTTGATACTCCGGTCAGTCCGGAACTTCTGCCGCCGAAAGACGGGGAGATTTCCCAGAAAACGGAAGACCTCGTGGGACCTTATGAACTGCATGATTTTTTCCTGTATTATATGCTGCGTCTGGGATATTCCCCGAAAAAAGTATATCGTATGGCATTGATTGCGTTTGAAGATACGTATGATACGGATACAATAAAAAAATGGCTGAAAACGTTTTACCGCAGATTTTTTGGCCAGCAGTTTAAACGTTCCTGTCTGCCGGACGGGCCGAAAGTCGGGACAATTGCCGTGTCGCCGAGGGGAGATCTGCGTATGCCGAGCGATGCCTGCGCTGCGATCTGGCTGGAGGAGCTGGAACAGCTCGAACAGGAAGAAGCGGAAAGAAAAGAGAACCCGGAAGAGAAAGAAAAGGATTTTTTTGAAAAAGACTGGCGGGATTTTATGCATTAAGAGGCAGTGAGAGCCGTTACGGCAAAAAGGAAAACGGCACAAAGGGAAAAGGATATAAAGAAATGGGAGATAAGGGCGTAAAGAAAAAAGACATAAAGGATAAAGATATAAAGGAAAAGAACATAGAGGAAAAAGATATAAAGAAAAAGGATAAAAGAGAATCGGCGAATCCCTTAGGAACATTGCCGGTCGGCAGACTTCTGTTAAAGTTTGCGATACCGAGCATTATCGCGATGCTGGTAACATCGCTTTATAATATCGTGGACCAGATTTTTATCGGGCAGAGCGTCGGGGAACTGGGAAACGCCGCTACAAATATTGCGTTTCCGCTGACGACGTGCTGCCTGGCGATTTCGCTTCTGTTTGGCGTGGGCGGCTCTTCGGCGTTTAATCTTTCTATGGGTGCTGGAGAGAAAAAAGAAGCGGCGCATTACGTTGGCAATTCCGTGATGCTGATGCTGATTTGCGGAATCGTGCTGTTTGGCATTTCTCAGATATTTTTGGAACCTATGCTGCGTTTTTTCGGGTCGCCGGAGGAGGTGCTCGCTTATGCGAAAACATATACGCGCATTACGTCCGTCGGTTTTCCGTTCGCGATCATTACAACGGGCGGCGGACATTTAATCCGTGCCGACGGACGGCCGAAAATAATGATGATGTGCAATCTGACCGGGGCGGCAATCAATACGGCGTTGGACGCGCTGTTTGTATTTGGTTTTAGCTGGGGTATTGCCGGCGCCGCCGCGGCAACGGTGATCGGGCAGGTGATTGCAGCGGTATTGGCAATTTATTATTTAATACATTATCAGACTGTCCAGTTGGAATGGAAGCATTTACGGCCGCAGTGGCGGTTTGTCAGCCGTGTCATGTCTTTGGGCACGGCGCCGTGCAGCAACCAGTTAGCGATGACCGTTGTGCAGATTGTCATGAATAAGACGCTAAAATATTATGGTTCTATGTCCGTTTACGGGGAAGCGATTCCGATTGCATGCGCCGGAATTATTTCCAAAGTAAACATGCTGTTTTTCTCGTTTATTATCGGGCTGTCGCAGAGCCTGCAGCCGATTGCCAGCTTTAATTATGGCGCAAAACAATACATACGGGTAAAACAGGCGTTTCAAAAAGCGTTTTTTGCGGGAGCAATCCTTTCGATTGCTGCTTTTGTACTGTTCCAGACGTGTCCGAGGCAGATTATTTCCATATTCGGGGAAGGGTCGGAGGAATACTTTCTGTTTTCGATTTCATATTTTAAAATATTTTTGTTTTTTACATTCTGGAATTTCATGCAGCCGATTACATCCAATTTCTTTACCGCGATCGGCAAGCCGCAGAGAGGCACGTTTTTGTCCCTGACCAGGCAGGTGATCTTTTTGATACCGCTGATTTTGATACTGCCGCTTTTTGTTGGAATCCACGGCGTCATGTATGCCGGAATGGTTTCCGACGGACTGGCCGGGATTGTTGCGATCATTATGATGCTACGGGAGTTTCGGCTGCCGGTGTATTCCACTCGTAAGAAAGGATTAGATAGTGCCTGACTCATATTGAAAAGTAACACGGAAAGATCAATATGTGTTGAGTATAAGAAGAAACGAGAGAGTTTTGAAAGTATATTTAGAGAAACTGCTTTTTAGAGTATTTTAAATAATTAAGAAGTAAAGCTGACGGATATAATTAAGTTAAAGAATCCGAGGAGAAAACGATATTGAGCATGATGAGTGATTTAAAAGGAATAAGTATTCAACAATATAAAACAGATGTTGGATTTCGTACACTGGTAGAAGGGGTAAACGAAAATTTGTATATTATACCCAAATATCAGAGAAAATATCGTTGGAGTAAAGAACAGGTTATATCGTTAGTTGAATCATTGATTCGTGACTTGCCGATTCCGCCAATTTATACTTGCAGAAATAGAAAGAATCAATTGGAAATACTGGATGGCCAACAGCGTATTTTGAGTTTGTTTTTTTATTATATAGGCTATTATTTAGACAGAAAAAAATAATTCCGTGGATTTTTCAGAAATTCAGGTAGAAAACTGTTCTTTTAAGGAAGCTTTGATGAGTCAACTGGCATTGGAAGAACTTCATATTATGCTGGAAGATGAAGAAGAAAAAGAAGTTAATGTAGATTATGATTGTCTTCCTATGGAGATGAAAAGACGTATAGACTACACGTCGATTACTGTTATAGAGATAAAAATTGATGCTGAGAAACAACGTACAAAAGTATTAAGAAAGATTTTCGAGAATTTGAATGCAAAAGGTTCTCTTTTAACACAGCAGGAATTGAGAAATGGAATATATGCATGTGTATTTTATAATATGCTGCAGGAATATAACAGACATGATGATAAATGGCGAAAAATATGGGGGAAAGAGGATGCAGCAGAACGTGATATAGAAACCCTTTTACGTTTTTGCGCATTGAAAAAGTATGTCAGACTTGAGAAAAAGGATACTGTCAATTTCAATTTTTTTATAGAGAACTATCATAGTTCTTATACAAAATTGTTAGACCAGTTTTCAGAAGAGGCTATGGAATTTGATGAAGAGCAAATTAGAGAATACAAAAATAGTTTAAGTTGCTTTTTTGATTTATTTAAAGTAAATATTACTCAGTCATCAAAGGTTGCTTTATTGGAAAGTTTTTATATTGTTTATGAAAAATTGGGTATTCGCAAACCGATTACATCTGTAATATATAATAAAATATTGCATGATCCAGGGTATATATCTATAAAAAAAATAAAGGATGATAGAGCCGTATATTTTCTTGATGCAGTTAATCGTGGGTTTGATGTAAAAAGAGTATCCAGAATAAATAAAAAACCAGATTATAAAAAAACGATTTTAGATACAAGATTACAGGAAGTAAACTTTAATTTGGTTGATTCTTTTAATTGTTTTGGAACTTGGACAGAAAGAGTAGAAATTATTTATCAATTATATGAAAAAGAAGTTCAGGATTTATTTTATGAATTAACAAACGACAGATTTAAAATTGATTATGATGATCCAATAGGAGAGGTTGATTTCGGAAATGGAAAGGGACTTTTATCAAGCGGTTATCAGGCGATAATACGTATATTACTTGAATTGCTGTATTATCAGGATATGGAAATTGAAAGGAATGCGCTGCAATATGCGTGGGTTGTAATTGATGAATTGGACGAATATTTATCTCCCAGATATTCTGCTTCAATATTGAAATTTTTAAAGAAAGTATTTCCGTGGGGAAGATGGATTGTGGCAACACACTCCTGTGATTTGGTAGTATCTGCAAACGATTCTAATCTGATAATTTTAGATAATGGAAGTTATGAAGTTGCGGATAGTAATGACTATACATCTATTTCAGAAGTACAGATCATTTTTGACCGGGTATTCGGAAATTACGAGAGTTTCAAATCAGAGATAGAAAATATAGTAAGAAGATTGCTGAATAATAAAATTAATGGAGTATGGGGAGAAAGAGATGAAGAATGTCTGGAGCAGTTAGGAAGTGGAAAGTTGACTGCTTCACAGCAAATAATTGTACGTCAGATACGAGAATGGTGAACATTAAATGGAAGATTTTTTGTTATTTGAGATGCCTGTTTTTCAGCCGCATTATAAAAAATGGAAAAAATATGGCTATATAAACTTAAAAGAAAAAAATAATTTAAAAACCGCTTTAGAAGAAAGTACAGGTGGATATTGTATGTATTGCTAACAAGGGTTGGTGTAGATGGGAAACTATATGCTAATTTGGAACATGCAATTGAAAAAAGCAATTCAGATAAATTAATTGAATGTGTACCTAATATAGGGCT
>JAAWJJ010000013.1 GCA_022796875.1 Eubacterium sp.
AGGAACAGCAGATTATTTGTGGACATATATATTCCGATTTATGTATCCGGAACGTGGGAGTACTGGTTTGCCTGTTTACGGGCATCCGTGTCGGCGAGGTATGCGCATTAACATGGGAAGATATTTCGATCTCGGAAAAAACGCTGTATATTCACCGGACCATGCAGCGGATACAGACAGACGATACGGAACGTGCGCGTACAAAGATTATTATAACCACGCCGAAAAGCAAATATTCCGTCCGCAGGATTCCGCTCCCGGAAGAGCTGGTTCGGATTTTAGAAGCGTTGAAAGGCTCTTCTTCCGGGTATTTTCTGTCAGGGAGTGAAAAGAAATGGGTGGAGCCGCGCACGATGCAGAACCATTTTAAACGGCTTCTGAAACAATGCGGGGTCAGCGATGCAAATTTTCATGCGCTTCGGCATACATTTGCAACACGATGCGTGGAGTTAGGTTTTGACGTCAAGAGTTTAAGCGAAATTCTTGGACATGCCAGCGTCAATATTACGATGGACCGTTATGTTCATCCGTCTATGCAGTTAAAACAGGAAAATATGCAGAGGCTTTCTGCTTTAATAACCGTCAAATAAATGGTCAGCGCCGCCACAATCCGTAGCTTTACAGGGTTTGGCGGCGCTTTTTCGCAGAGTAAGGTACTCTACGAAAAAATGTATTCACCACAGGGAGGAAGAGCGGATGAAAGACAGCATGGGAATGCATCAGGGAGCGGGAATCAGTATAAATGGAGGACAAAGGCAGGACGCCCTGTTTTCGCAGGATCAGAATATTGTTGCCCTCTGTATCGATTCCTACAATGCGGAACAACAGGATGGACGACTGTATCATCAATATACAAAAACCCCACTCTGTTTTTTTTCGTTGATTGCAGCGCTTGAACAAATGGAATCGTTTTATGACGATATCCGTTTCCCGTTCGCATCGACGAAAACGCGGAGTTTTTTTGTTGACCGCAAGGCAGGGCAAACGAGCGGAGGCAGAGGGAGGGGAAGTCGGCAAAACCGGAAAATTGCAAAAGAGGACGGAGAACAGCCAATATTGACAGAATACGAGCGGGGGGACAGGAAAAAGATGGAAGCATTGGAGAATGTAATAAAACAGCGGGGAAAAGACGCCACTTTTATTATCCGCGTCAGCCATAGGCAGCATTCCAGCTGGCAGGGTGAAGTCACATGGATCGACAAAAAGAAAAAAGAATATTTCAGAAGCGCATTAGAGTTGATCCGGCTGATCGACGGTGCATTGAACGATTCTGACGGTAAGTAACTATGGAAGAAAAAGAAATAATCCGCTTTGAGCTGTTTGGTTCGTTCCCAGGCAGGAAATACAGAAAAATCGGGAAAAAAACACTGTCTTTTTTGCAGTATCTGATTGTAAACCATTCGCGGAGTATTTCCGCAGAAGAACTGATCGATACGTTCTGGACAGAAAATGACAGCAGCGATCCGGCAAACGCATTGCGAAATATGCTCTACAAAATCCGGAATCTGCTGAGAGAACTGTTCCCGGAGCAGAAAGAATTGCTGCAGACGCTTCCGGGGTGCTATGCATGGAATCCGGAAATTCAGGTGGAACTGGATACGGAACGGTTTGAAAAGATTTGTTTTCAGGCAAGGAAAAGTTCAAACGAAGATAATTACAGGCTTCTTCGGGAAGCGGTAGCGCTCTATAAAGGAGATTTCCTGTCGGGTAATGACAGCGAATGGGTAAAGGAATTAAGGCAGTATTACAGAACGCTGTATCTGGACGCCTGCAAAACGCTGCTTCCGCAATTGGAAGAAAAGAAACAGTGGATGGAAATGGCCGGAATCTGCAGCCAGGCGTACCAGACGGATTTCAGCATGGAAGAATTTACGGCATATCAGATGCAGGCCTACATTGCGGTCGGGCAGCCGGAAGAAGCGATAAAGAAATATGAAACGTATCAAAAACGGCTTCTGGAAGAACTGGATATGTTTCCGTCGGAAAAGCTGGAACAACTGTATACGTTAACGCTGGGACTGGGCAGAGAGCAAAATGTGGACGACGGAGAATTTTTTCGTATGGTATGCGAGGGCGATTTTGACCAGAATGCATTTTTTTGCAGTTTTGGGATATTCCGCAGTATCGTTGCGCTGGAAAAACGGCATCTGGCACGATCCGGCCAGACCTCCACGCTGGTCATTGTCAGCCTGGGTAATGAAACGGCGCTGTCTGCAGACGCAAGAAGACTGGAACGGATTTTACAGGAGGGACTGCGGACCGGAGATCCGGTGGCAAGGCTGACGGCAGGGTCTTACATATTGATGCTGACAGGAACGGATCCAGAAAACGCGCAGATCGTTACAAATCGTATCGACCGCACGTTTCATAAAAATTACCGGCATTCCGGCGCCAAACTGTCTTTTCGTATTTCGGCGCTGTACCCGGCGGAACCCCCAAATTAGAAAATTAGCGTTACGGAAGCGGCAAAAAATAACAGCGCGCTAATAACGGATTGTTATAGTGGGATCATAAAATAACATTGCGCGGATGGTTCCTGCTATAGTGAGCCTGTAAAAGAATGGAAAAGGTGGTGTTAAGGCGATGCTTCGAGGGAATATGGTTCCTTGCCAGAGCCGTGAAGCGGTTATAACTGTCCGGTCTTATTGCAATGGCGTTATGGATGGCTGGCTGCAGCATCCAAGACTGGATAAGGAAGAAAAGATTCAGAGCCTGTCGCAGCTGATCCTGTTTCTGGATAGCCTGTTTGATCTGGAAGACTGTCCGAAGCCTCCGCTGCCTTTTGTAACCTCTAAGTATAACAGCAGGGAGCATAAAGCGATATTTCGTATCCAGATTCTCTTCCGGGAGCATTATACCTGGCAGGGGAAGCTGATCTGGCAGGATAACGATCAGGAGGCCGTATTTCATAGCGGGATCGAACTGATTCGGCTGTTTGATGAAATCCTGACGGAATAAAACAGAGCAAAACAAAATGGAAGAAACAGCCGCGGCAAAAAGGACGACAGGCAGATAAGAAAGGTTTAAATATGGCAGAAAGAGAATTGAAAAAATTAAAAAGACGTGAATTATTGGAGATGCTTCTGGTGCAGTGCGAAGAAACGGAACGGATGCAGCGGCAAACGGACGCAATGAAAGAGCATGTGGAAGAAGTTATGGAAAGCTATGAGCGGCTGAAGAAAAAACTGGACGTCAAAGACGAACGGCTGAATCAAAAGGATAAAACCATTGCAACGTTAAAACGCGGAGCCAAAATGCTCATTGCGAAAAAAACAGAAATAGAAGAGCTTCAGCAGGAAATGCAGCGGCAGCAGAAAGAAATGGAATGGCAGCGGCAGAGGACAGCGGAAACGGAAGCGAAGATGAAAGAGATCATGGAAAGCTATGACCGCCTGAAGAAGAAGCTGGACATCAAGGATGAACGGCTGAATGAAAAGGATGCGGCGATTGCCAGGCTGGAACGTGAACTGGACGAATTAAAAAAAACCAGGAAATGTGAAAGGGGAAAACCGGGAGTTTTGCGCGGCGGACAGATTGTAGCAATGAATCCGGGACAGAAAAGCGCCGGTTTTGAAAGAAGCGCCGCTTCAGGAGATATTTGATGGAAAATCAAAAGGAACCGGTAATAATTCCGCCGATCGAACAGATTCGGGAAGAGCTTGCCAGGGAAGAGGCCCGATACGGGTTTCGGAAAACGGTCCGTAATATTGCGGTAGCGCTTCTTGTGGCGGCGGCAATCGCAACGCTGATTGCCACGCGGATGCTTGGATTAGTCCGGGTGAACGGAAACAGTATGAATCCCACTCTTGCAGAGGATGAGATCGTGATTATCCGTCAGACAAAAGAGTTTGAAAAAGGGGATATCATCGGATTTTATTATGGCGGCAGAATCCTCTTAAAGCGAGTGATCGCCTGCGAGGGGGACGTTGTGGAGATAGACGGGGGAGGCGCGGTATCCGTCAATGGAGAAGAGATCGACGAACCGTATCTCAAAGAAAAGAACCTGGGGAAATGCGATGTGGAATTCCCTTATGAGGTGCCGGAAGAGATGACGTTTGTCCTGGGAGATAACAGAACCATATCGATCGACAGCCGTATCAAATCGATCGGATGCGTAGACAGGGATCAGATTGTCGGCAAAGCGATATTTCGGGCGTGGCCTGCGGGCCGAATGGAAATTTTGCGCTAGGAAGGTGAGAAGATGCAGAAACTTTTGAGAGAGTATTTGGATGAACTGAATAAGCGTCAGAAAAAGAACAGGAGAACAGGCATTGCCGTATTAGTGCTGGTTGTGATTGTGTTCGGAAGCGTCATGGGTATTTTGACCCAATACGGGGTAGCCATGACAGGAAATCCGCAGTGTGGGTTGGAAGAGCATATGCATACGGAAGAATGTTATGAAAAGACGCTGGCCTGCGGCGAAGAAGAAGCGGAGGGCCATACGCATACGGACGCCTGCCTGTACCCGTCGGAGCTCACCTGCGGCCAGGAAGAAGCGGAAGCGCATATACATACGGATGCCTGCCTGTATCCGCCGGAATTAACCTGCGGTCAGGAAGAAACGGAAGAGCATGCGCATACGGACGCCTGTTATACGACGGCAGAGGGATACGCCTGCGGCAAAGAAGAAACGGAGGGCCATACGCATACGGACGCCTGTTATACGACAGCGGAGGGATACGCCTGCGGCGAAGAAGAAGCAGAAGGTCATGCGCATACGGACGCCTGCTATGAGGAAACGCTGATTTGCGGAAAAGAAGAACATATCCATACTGATATCTGCTATATAGATGCAAATGCAGACGTGGAAGATTCTGCGGCGTGGGATAACCAGTATGCAGGAACGGAATGGACAGGATACTGGGGAGAAGATCTGGCGGCAGCGGCGCAGATACAGATCGGATACCAGGAAAGCGTCAACAACTATGTAATTACGGAAGACGGGAGCCATAAAGGTTATACCCGTTACGGACATTTTGCAGGAGATATGTATGCGGATTGGGACGCGTCATTTGTGAATTTCTGTATGCATTATGCGGGACTGGAAGAATCCGGAATTTTCCCGGCGGAAACAATGACTGCGGAATGGTATGAAAAATTTGTCGCGGCGGACGGCGGAAAATACAGCGCGTACATGGCGGCGCCGGAAAACTACACGCCGGCAGCCGGGGATCTCGTATTTTTCCAGAAAGAGAACGAAGAAACCACGGACCAAATAGGGATTGTTTCCGACGTTGATGAAACGAACAGGATCGTCAAAGCCATAGAGGGAAATAACGTCAATACGGTAAAAGAAACGGAATACAGTTTGGATGACGGAAGCAGCCGTATTGTCGGATATTTAAAAATTACGGATTTGCAGGCATATTATCAGGAATTGCAGAAAGCGTCCGAAAATGCTGCCGATCCTGCCGCGGCGGAAAGCTGGGCATACGAAGAAAGTTTTGAAACCGGGAACGTGATCATCCATGTAAAGGCAAAAGAAAGCGTTGTTCCGGAGGGGGCCGTATTATCCGTTACACCGATTGAGAAAACGGAGATCACGGAAGAAATGTCCGCAGAAGAAGCGGCAGAGGCAGAGGAGATCAACGAACAGTATGAACTGACAAACCAGAAACTTCAGGAAGAAAGCGAAAAGAAAGAGGAAGTTCTGCAGGGATTTCTTGCTTATGACATTTGCTTTCTGGCAGACGGACAGGAAACGGAACCAAACGGCGAAGTGAACGTCACGATGGAGTTTAAAGAAGCCGTAAAACCGGAAGGCGTGTCGGAAGACGCAGCGGTAACGGTTACTCATCTGAAAGAAGATGAAAGCGCAGAAGACGGTATTGTCCTGGAGGATTTGACGGAACAGGAAGCGGCAACTGTGGTTACGGCGGAGGAAAACGCTTCCGTAGAGAAAGTGGAACTGGTGACGGAAAGTTTCTCGACGTTTGTGATTCAGTGGGTGGGATACGAGTGGCTGAATATTCCGATCCAGTATGTGGATACAGATTGCAATGCAATAGAGGGAATATCAGAAAAAACTCACCAGCTCCATGCCGATGGAAGCGAAACGAGTTTAAAAAGTATACTGCCATCAATAATCAGCGACGGAGAGAAAAATTATGAAATCGTACGATTTGAGATATATACTCCCAATGTGCCACCTGGGTATGAAGAAACGTACGTAGTTACCGGAATAAGCGGAACTTGGGATAACAATCAGGGTCACATAGCTCTTGTGTTTTATACTCCATCTGGCGATCAAATATCAAAATATACGAGCAATAATTTTGGTTTGTATGGAGATATGGCGGTGAGGGCAGTGCTTACGGAGAAAGCCGGCGCAGCCGTAATGATAACAGACGATGTAATAAATAGCGGAGCGATAAAAGCTGAAATCCGGGGATTAGAAAATGTGGAAGAAAAAGATATCCATTATATTTGGTATAAAAAGACAGGCGTTGACAGTGAATTTCTGGAAGTGCCATTGAAGCAATATGAAGAAAATATGGCGAACCTTAGCGCAGACGGTAAATCCCTGTATATTGCATTGGATCAGGGCGCATTAAATGCAACCAGAACGTCCGTGCAATATCAGGTAAGAGTATATAAAAATGAAACAGACGAATTAATAGCTGAATCAGAACCATATGATGTGACGTATTATGACAACATACAAAATGGAAGCTTTGAAACACCAATAGTACCTGCGGCATCCTATGAACAGGTAACCGTAGAAGGCACGCAGGATCTTTTCTGGAAGTCTACAAGTACTCTGCAGGGAGCGACTGCAAATGACACTACAGATATTCAGGCGGTTGAGATTGCCAGAGTAAAAATTGAAACAGGAGATGATGGTAAGAGTTTTGGAAGGATAGATGCGAGCTATGCAGCAGGTGACAGTTTTTTTGCAGCAGACGGAAATCAATTTGCAGAATTGAATGCTAACACAGCTGGAACATTATATCAGGATGTACTTACGATTCCGGGCAAAACATTAACGTACCAATTTTCTCATAGGGGAAGAAGGAATTCTAACAGCGGTGGTTACGATAATATGTATTTGGTAATACTTCCTACGCATTTGGCAGAAACATTGGGAGAAAATGGGGGTTCGATAGATACTCAAAGTGAAATAGAAGATTTAATAAAAAAAGCAATTGGCGGGAACCTGGACTTTAGTAAATTTAATAATGATACGGATTCAGCAAAATTTGCGTCAGCATATCCAGGAGGATATATAAAAAAATTTACGGCAAATCCAAATAGTTGGACGATCAATAGTGATAATTATACGCCTGCCGACAGTTTAACAAGATTTTTCTTTATTTCTGCTGAAACTAAACCAATGCAGGGGAATTTTCTGGATAACATTTCATTTAGCCAGCAAATTCTAAGACCGGGCAATGATAAAGTCAGTTTAAGAATTGAAAAGACAGTTCAGGGACTGGAAGTATCCGGTTTGGGAGAACTGGCGGATAAGTTAGCGGAATTAGAATTTAATGTTGAAGTAAAAGGTGAAAAATCAAATAAAATACTTTATGACGGAAAGGTAGGAGGAACCGATAGTGAAAATAAGATAAACTGGGAGTTTTCTGATGAAGCAGGCGTTTATACCGGCTATTTTAACATTCCTGAAATTTCAACAGAAGTTGGTCAAACATGTATAGTTTCCGTAACAGAGAGCGGGGGTAGTGTATCTGGTTATACGTTAGAAGTTGGAAGTAGCAATACCGTTTCAAAGGCTATCGAGAATAAAGAATGTCAAACGGTAGAAGTTGATGCAGGGCAGAGCGTTGCCGTTTCCTTTACAAATACGTATACACCACAACAGGTAGAACCGCCGCATCCTGATCCTGAATGGAAAATGATAAAATGCAGCACCTCAAAAAATACCGAAACGGATAAGCCGTTGGAAACGCCTCCGGGAGCAGAGTTTAACGTAGCAGATAAGAAAGGCAGTATTGTTGCAACCGGCGTATCGGGAACCGGCGGGGTTATTGCATGGACAACAAAATCTGATCAAGAGGAATCATCGCAGCCATGGAAACCTATGGCAGGAGCGTTTACCATTACCGAAACAAAAGCTCCGGCCGGCTACGCTATTGGCGGGCCATGGGAAGTGACATTTACAGACGGTGTTCCGACGGTGCAGGGGATTACCTCAGAACCATCGGAAGATGGGAGCACAGTTATTTATCTTGAAAACACTCCGGTATATACGCTTCCGTCTACCGGCGGCTCCGGCATTTGCTGGTATATGTTCAGCGGCGTACTGCTGATGGCAGGCGCGGCGCTGTTCCTATATAAAATTAAGGTGCAAGGAGGTGCAGGAGAGTCAGGCTGAAATAAAAAACGCGGCCTTGTACCGCAAAGCGAACATGTAATAAATGTTTCAGAATGTAACCGTGCGCGGCAGCGCACAAAACAAAAAATAAAAAAGGAGAGGAAAGTATGAAGAAATTTAAAAAAATTTTTGCAATTGTATTAGCAATGGCAATAATACTGGGAATGTCCGTAACGGCATTTGCAGACACGACAGCGCAACCAGGAAATATTACTGTTAACGGTCTGACTACGGAAGAGGCAGTGACTGCTACAGCGTATCAGGTTTTGGAGTTTGACGCAGCAGCAGGCGCATGGAAGCTGACAAATTGGGCAAAAACAGCGTTGGGAGAAAATGCCGCTACAGCGTTAGGAGTTTTAACAACTGAAGCCAATAGTAATGGCAGCACGATTGCAGGGTATTTAACAACCCTTGCAGCAGCGTCTGGAAAAGTAGAAGTAGCCACGGATACCACATCGGCGACGGGTGATGTTTATGCAGATTCCATAACGTTGGCTACCGCTGAATTAGGTTCTTATCTGGTTATTTGCACTAGCGAAAACTGGAGTTATACAAATATGTTGATCAATAACTATGACTATGATAGGACAAATGGAAATGTATTGAAAGTAGGCACAGGAACTGCAAAAGGTACACATAATAACGTTATTGATGAAAAAAAGGTAACGACGGAAACAGATGCGCAGGTTGCAGTTGGCGACATAATTGGATATACGGTAACCGGAACATTCCCGCATTTTGAGGGTTATAGCGAACCGAGTTTCAAGATTACAGATACTATGTCAGAGAATCTGGTACCGTACACTACAGGAGAGAATGGTGCATGGACAAACAACGATATTACTATCAAAATCGGAGGTACGGCAATTGAATCTGGTGCTTACACTGTTGAAACAACCGATAAAGGTTTTGAGATTAATTTTAAGCAGAGTTGGTTAATTGATAATGCAAAGAATTATGCAGAAGCGACAGGAGCGGACAGAAAAATTGAGATCACATACAGCGCACGAGTAACCGGATATGTAGCAACGGGTTATAAAAATACAGTTGAATCTACAATTAAAACAGATAATACCGGAGAAAAAGAAGGCGATCCGCATGAAACTACATCTTACACAGCGGCATTAGAATTGAGAAAGATAGATAGTGCAAACAATAATGCTCTGGCAGGTGCAACATTTGTTCTTCGGACGACAGACAATGGCGCAACTAAATACGTTAAATTTACAACAGTCGACGGCGTGACAGATATGGAATTAGTAGATGAGGCTGATGATGCAACTCCATTTGAAACAAACGAGCAGGGTGTAATATCTGTTGAAGGTTTAGATCCGGATTATGAGTATACGTTAACTGAAACAGTTGCACCAAATGGATATTCTAAAGCAACTGCCGAGGCAACCATAAAATTCGTTCCAAGTGAAACAGATGAAGGAAAGTACACTGCAACATTGACAGCTGAGGGAAACGAATGGGCACTTGGAAATAACTCTGGCACTAATGCAAGTGAAAAACCACAGGTTGTATTGAGTGATACCAGACTTTCTTCACTTCCGTCCACCGGCGGTATCGGTACTACAATCTTCACGATCGGCGGATGCGCGATTATCATCGTAGCGGCAGGTTTATTCTTCGCAAGCAGAAGAAAGAAAAGCGCATAAAAGATTAAATACATAAGAAAAAAGGAACGACACGAAACGGGACGACAACGTTGGGAAAACAGGGAAAGTCGATTTCATTTCAGACACCGGGGCGGGATTACCGCCCCGGGATTACAAAGAGCAACAGTAAGGAGAGTCCGGATGAAGAAAAAAATGAATAAAGTCATTGTGGTCATTTTACTGATCGCCGGGTTGTCCCTGCTGCTGTATCCGTTTACAGCCAACCAATGGAATAACTACAGGCAGAAAAAGCTGATCGGCAGCTATGAACAGACCGTTGCGGACAGGGAACAGGCAGGGGAAATCGACTATCAGGCGGAACGGGAAGCGGCGATGGAGTATAATAACGCCCTTCTGCCCAGCATCCTGCCGGATTCCTTTGCGATTGCGGAAGCGTCGGAAGAAGACGCGGAATATATGTCCTGCTTAAATATAGCGGGGGATTCCATGATGGGAACCGTGGAGATTCCCAAAATTGACATCACGATTCCGGTGTACCACACCACGGACGACGAAGTGCTGCAGATAGCGGCGGGTCATCTGGAGGGAAGCTCGCTCCCGGTCGGCGGGGCGGACACCCATGCGGTGATTTCCGCACACCGGGGACTGCCAAGCGCGGCATTGTTTACGGATTTGGATAAACTAGGGAAAACGGACCATTTTCTGTTACATATTCTGGATGAAACGCTTTGTTATGAAGTGGACCGGATTACGGTTGTGGAACCAAAAGACACCAAAGACCTGCAGGTGGAAGACGGAAAAGACCTGGTTACGTTAATGACCTGCACGCCGTACGGGGTCAACAGCCACCGGCTGCTGGTGCGGGGGCATCGGGTTCCATATACGGAAGAGCTGGCGGACGAAAAACTGCCGTTAAGCAACATGAGCCTGCATACCAGCTATTTATTATGGGCAGTAACAGGGATTGCGGTCGCCGCCGGATTCAGTTTCTTCCTGTATCGGAGAGAAAAGAAACTTGCGAAAAAAATGCAGAAGAAAGAAAACGCCGTATGCCGGGTGAAACAGCCGGAACCCCCGGCACAGGAAAATAATCCGGAAGAAACGGAAATTCCAGAAGAGCCAGCCGCATTGGAAAAAGCGGAAATTCCGGAAGAACCAGTCGCATCGGAAGAAACGGAAATTCTGGAAGAACCAGCCGTATCAGAAGAAGCGGAACCTCCGGGAGAAATTACTGAACCGGAAATGTCCGAAGAAGCGGCTGTTCAGGGACAGCAGGAATCCCCGGAAGAAGTTACTGAACCGGAGCAGGCCGGAGAGGGGGAACGGCCTTGAAAAAGAAAATAGCCACATCTTTCATTGTGCTGTTAATGATTGTCGGATTCGGAATCTTGGCCTACCCTACGATTTCCAACCAGTGGAACACGTATCGCCAGTCCCGGCTGATTTCGGACTACGATACGGCGGTCAGCCAGTTAAAAGAAGAAGATTTTGACGCGGCATGGGAGGCTGCCAGGCAGTATAACCAGACGTTCGGGGCAAACAGTATAACGTCGGACGTCTTTGGGATCGACCGGGCGGAAGATATTAAAGACACCGATTACTGGAAAGTGCTCAACGTTGGCGGGGACGGCATCATGGGATATCTGACGGTTCCGAAGATCAACATCAAACTGTCCGTTTACCACGGGACAGCGGAAGACGTGCTCCAGACCGGAGTCGGCCATATGAACGGCACCAAACTTCCCATTGGAGGTGAAGATATGCACAGCGTCCTGTCCGCGCACCGGGGACTGCCGAGCGCAAAGCTGTTCACCGATATCGACCAGTTAGAGCCTGGGGATCGCTTCTACCTCCATATTCTGGATGAAGATCTGGCCTATGAGGTGGACCGGGTACTCCCAATGATAGACAAAGACGATTATGAGGCGCTGGAAGACGCGGTAAAAATAGAAGACGGGCAGGACTATGTGACCTTATTTACCTGCACGCCGTACGGGGTCAACAGCCACCGGCTGCTGGTACGGGGACATCGGGTTCCGTATGACGGGGAACTGGAAACCACGCCGGCAGACACGATGGTGCAGGCGATCCGAAATTATTATATGTTGTATCTTTTGTTCGGGCTTGGCGTCGTCCTGGTCATTGTTATTATCATGAACAGGGTGATGAAGCGAAAGAACAGACGTAAGGAGGGAAAGACTTGAAGAAAAACAGGAGAAGAAAGCCGGGGGCGGTTCTGGCGCTGGCGGCTCTGCTGCTGCTGCCGTGCTTGAGCCTGAAGCAGGCGCATGCGGCAAGGGAAGTGGACGTAAACCAGGAATGCAGCCTTACGGTATCTGTGGAAATCGGCAGCGCCGACGGGGCAAACGCGGCTTACCTGGAAGATTTTAACCGGATGCAGATCCCGGTGTCCGCATACAAAGTAGCGGACGTCGATGTGACCGGACAGAAGTATACGGGCATCGGCGTGTTTAAGGATCTGAAATTTGAAAGCATCCGCACGGATAGCGGCACCAAAGCGGCGGAATGGCAGGAAAAAGCCGACGAAGCTGCAGAAATCCTTGCAAAGAATCCGCATGCAGAAGCGGCAGGGAGCGTCGTGGTGTCAAAAACGCCGGACAGACCGGACGCTTACGGGGTCATTACCGGCCTTGATACAGGAATGTACCTGATCGTGCCGGAAGCGGCCTATAATCCGGAATACACAGTGCAGTATACTTTTTCCCCATATCTGGCGGCGCTGCCGTCCAGTGAATATACGGTAAACGGGACAGGGAGCGACGCATGGGTTTACGATGTTACGGTCGGCCTGAAACCGCAGGCGGAGCCTCAGTACGGCAGGCTGACGATCACAAAAACGCTGGAAAACTTCAACCCGTCTTTGGGGAACGTGACGTTTGTCTTCCATGTTACGGGCAGGGATCCGGTTACGGGCGAAGTACGGTATGACGAAGTGGAGAGCATGACGTATTCCTCCGCCGGGGACAAAAGCGTCCTCCTGGAACAAATCCCGGCAGGGCTTGCCGTGACGGTGACGGAAGAGTATTCCGGCGCAAGCTATGAAATAAACGGCGAAGCGAGCCAGATGGCTGTCATCCAATCCTATGCGGCAGTCGAAGCCGCCGGGGAAACCGGAGCAAGGGAAGCATCCGTCACATTCCGGAACCGCTACGGCGGAGGAAACCGGGGCGGCTATGGAGTGACCAACCATTTTGAATCGGACGGGAGCGGGGGCTGGAACTGGGATACCCCGTCCACAGACCGTCCGGAACCATAAGAAAGGGGCTGCAGGAGAATGAAAAAGTCTATAAATAAAAAAGCTTCGATAGCAATGGCAGCGGCAGCCCTGTGCATGGTCGCCGGACTGTCCATCGGCGGAACTTCAGCTTATTTTACAACGTATGTGTCCGCCGGGGGCAGCCAGACCGTGAGCCTGGGGGCGCAGACGAAGATACAGGAAGAAGTCAGCGATATGACCAAACATATTTCGGTGAAAAACACGTCGCAGATGGAGGACTGTTTTGTCCGGGTGAAACTGTTTTACGGGAATGGACTGACCGTTACCTGCACTGACCGGAGCGAAAGCGGCGGCCTGTGGAATTACTCGGAAGCGGACGGCTACTGGTATTATGCGCAGCCGCTGGCGGCGGGGGCGTCCACGGAAATCCTCGACGCGAAGATCGAAGTGCCGGACGGGTTTGACAGGGCGGAGTTTAATGTCGTCGTCATACAGGAATGTACGCCGGTGATCTATGATGACAACAACCGGCCGTCCGCAGACTGGAGCGCCGTATATACGGAGTATCAGGATACGGCGGACGCCGGAAGCACGGTGGATGCGAAATACCAGCAAACGGCGGAAGCTGCCGGCGGGTTGACACAGGGAGAGGAGGCTGACCGGGCATGAGGAAGAAAGCGACTTGGCTGATGGTAGGGGCGGCATGCGTCCTGCTCTTATGCAGTACGATCGGGAGCACGCGGGCGGCGCTCACCTACTACAGCGATAATTATGTGGCAAAGATCACCGTATCCCAGATCGGCGTGAGCCTGCTGGAAAACGGCGCGGCGGTCAGCAGCCGGGATTATGACGGCGACGAATGGAACGTCGCGACAAACAGCGGCGCAGGCGGCGCCCAGGCTGCCGACGGTACGGCCGGCAGCGCTTCGGCGAACGGCGCGCTCCTCATCGGGATGCTGGGCGAAGGCGAACGGCTGGCGTTAAATAAAAAATATGAAGAGAAGCTGTCGGTAAAAAACAGCGGCTCCATTGACGAATATGTCCGGGTGCGCGTTTACCGCTACTGGATGAAAGACGGGAAGAAAGTGACCACGCTCTCCCCGGATCTGATCGACTTACACTTTGTCAATACCGACCGGTGGGTCAGAAGCGGGGAAGAAACGACGGAATGTGTGGAGCTGTTTTATAAAGGGGCGCTGGCGTCCGGGGAAGAAACGGCGGCATTTGCGGACACCATCCGGATCGACGGGCGGCTGGCGTCCGAGGCATCCGTGGAAACCAAAGGCAATACCGTTACGACGACTTACAAATATGACGGCGTGGAATTCCATGTGGACGTGGAAGTGGACGCGGTGCAGATCCACAACGCGCAGGATGCGATAAAGAGCGCCTGGGGCGTGGACGCGTCCGCGCTCGGGATTCTGTAAAGGAGGCAGGGCATGAAAAACAGGAAACAATGGAAAAAGATCAGCCTGGCGGCAGTATGCGCGCTGCTTCTGGCCTCTTCCGCGACGGTTTTTGCCGAAGACCGTCAGGGCGCGTCCGGCTGGCAGGTAAGCTTCGACGGGAAGAAGATGGAAAGCAACTTCACGTCCGGGAACATGACCGAAGAAGTCGGGGAGATGCAGCCGGGGGATTCGGTGGAGCTGACGGTCACGTTAAAAAATACGTTCAACGGCAGCGCGGACTGGTATATGAAGAATGAAGTGCTGGAGTCCCTGGAAGACGCCGGGGACGCGGAAGGCGGCGCTTATGACTATCTGCTGACCTATACGGATACGCAGGGGCAGACGACGACGCTCTATTCCAGCGAGAAATTCGGCGGGGAAGGAAAGATCGGAGGCGAGGGCCTGCACGGGGCGGCGAATACCCTGGAGAATTATTTCTACCTGGACCGGATGGGGAACGGGGAAACCGGAACCGTGAAGCTGAAAGTGGCGTTAGACGGGGAAACGTTAGTCAACGACTACCAGAACACGCTGGCCAGGCTGCAGATGGACTTTGCAACGGAAATAGTGACGGACGGACAAAATGAGCCGGGCAGCGGGTCGGAAGACGGCAATGGCGGCAGCGGGCCGGGCGGAACTGACGGGAATGACGGAAACAACGGCAATGCCGGAACCGACGGCTCCGGCAACAGAGCCGGATTCCGCCGGGACATTGCAAAGACCGGGGACGATACGGAGATTATGCGTTACCTTATACTGATGACGGGAGCAGGTTTTGTCCTTTTGTTTGTGGGTATTATGGTCTTCCGGCGTCAGCAGGAAGAGGACTCTGGCCTCCGGATGGATATGGAAAGAAAAAGCCGGGAGCGAGGTGAGATAAGATGAGATGGTGGAAAAAAACAGGGATCGCTGTGCTGATGTTTTTCCTGGTTCTGGCAATGGGGCGACAGACGGCAAATGCGGCGGACGCCGAATATACGTATACCGTACGGTTGTGCGCCGGGAACATCGGAACACTGACGGGAAAGGGAATCGAAATCAGCTCCAAAACCGGCGCCGCACAGATCACTTATGGGAAAGATATTGTTACAATAGAGGGACTGTACTATGGGGACCGGGTCTATATCCGGCCGCAGGACGCCGCGGACGTAACAGATGAAAGATATTATATTCGGGGAATCAGGCGCTCCGGCAGGGACAATGCGGAGGCGGAAACCTCTACGTTTGACGTAGGCAGCGACCGGGATTACGTGATTGCTTACGGGGTCAGCGGCGAGATGGCGAAATATACCGTCAATTACCAGGATATGGACGGCAATACGCTGCGGGAAAGCGATGCCTATTATGGCAAAATCGGGGAACGGCAGTATGTGTCCTCACGGTATATCGAGGGGTACCAGCCGCAGTCTTTAAATATGGTAAAAACTTTGTCGGCGAACGAGGCGGAAAACGTATTCACGTTCCGGTATGTGTCTATGACGGCAGCAGAACCGGAAACGCCGACGGAACCGACAACGCCGGAAACGCCTGCCCAGGAAATTCCGGAAGCTCCGGACGTTTCCCCGGCGGAAGCTGCGGAACCGGAGGCAGATACCGCGGATGCCGGTGCAGCCACGGCCGGGGATGATGCGGCGGAAGCCGTACCGGACGGGGAAGTGCCGTTAGGCGGGGACGCGCAGGCAGTCGTACCGGACGGGGAAGTGCCGTTAGGCCAGCAGGATTTGGAAGAGCTGGACGACGGGGAAGTACCGTTGGCGGATTTGCAGGCGGACCAGGCGCACCGGATGGATAACCTGCCGATTTATATCGGGATCGGCACCGCCGCGGCGTTAGCGTTGGTGCTGGCAGTTGTTTTCCTGAACAAAAAAAGGAAACCGAAAGCGGTAAAAACAGCCGAAGACGGTCAGGATAAGAATCAATCATGAAAGAAAAAACAACCACCCCAAAAAACAAAGCGGGAAAGCTCTGTACGGTAATTGGGACCGTTTGCATCCTTCTGGTGATCGGCCTGTGCGCGCTGGTCGTACTGCCGGGGAATTTCGGCTGGCATATGTATGACGTGCTCAGCGGGAGCATGGAGCCGGAACTGCCGGTAGGGAGCCTGATCTATGTCCGTGGCACACAGCCGGAAGAGGTAAAAGAGGGCGATATCATCGCGTTCTACAGTTCCGTGGAAAACGGGGGCGTCATCACACACCGGGTGGTGGAAAACAACGTGGTATCGGGGAAACTGCGGACGAAAGGGGACGCGAACGATACGGAAGACCCGCTGCCGGTAGAATATGAGCAGTATATCGGCCAAGTGGCGTTCCACCTCCCGTATTTCGGAAAGATTTTAACGTGCATGACCATGCCGTATGGGAAGATTGCCGCGGCCTGCGTGATAGCGCTGGGACTGATCCTGAACCTGGCAGGGAGCCGGATGAGAATAGAAGAAGCCTGAGGTTTCTTCTTTTTTCTTTGTGCGCCGAGCATGGTACCAATCTCGCCTTTCTTTTCTGTGGAAAGACTGCTGGAAATTTAATTGCGTTTCGGCTGTCAGATGGGTATAATATGAAAAGGAAGATGCGTATGCAGAAAAAAACACCGGATTATGATAATGTATTTAAGACGATGAAGATGAAACATAAAAGATTGTTCGTTCCCGTCATAAACGATGTATTCGGCAGGGATTATCCCAGAGATGTAAAAATGGAGATTTTACCCTCGGAGGGGTATCTGACGGAAAATGAAACAGCGGACTGAAGCAAGGAAATAGAGGAACAGGTTTCAGATTTTCTGATCAGAATAGGGAGCGAAATTTATCTTTTGGAATGCCAGAGCTATGATGACGGTTCTATGGCGATCAGGATAGCGGAATACGCTTTTATCGTAGCCAGACAGTTTGCAACATGGGATATTGGTTATGCAACAATCCCAATGCCGAGATTTTCAATTATTTATGTTAAGAGGACGGACAGGACACCGAAGACAACAACGATTATCTTTACCTTTCCAGACGGGTAGACGGTGGATTATCAATCGGACAATGTTATTTTAGCGGATTTTACAAAGAAAAAAATTATTGGTCTGCCTTTAAAGCGGGCAGAAACGTATTTGGAAGATGATAAAAAGCATACAAGCAGTATTTGCACATATTACCGGCTTGCAAAAGGTATCGTTGGCCGGTTATATCCATTTTTGCTGCAATTGCGGAAACTCAAGTCAAGCTGCAATGGAGAAAGCGAATGATATATGAAATTACAGACACAAGCAAGGTCTTATTGCTGTTTGGCAAATGGGAAGAAACCCTGATCTGGTCCTGCCTGCAGGGAATTATGGGAAAAATCTATGCTGATGATTTAAATAATCCAGCCTCGGCAATGGCTGTTTTGGGAGATTTTACCTTTTTTGCTGGAAAGCCAAACGAAAAGCTGGTATCCTATAAACCAGATGGGCATACCCAAAACTTTATGATTATGATTCCACAAAATAAACATTGGCAAAACGCTATCACACAGTTTTATGGAAAAAGAGCAAAAATCGTTTCCCGCTATGCGATAAAAAAAGAACCTGATATTTTTGATAAAGGAAAATTAGAGAAAGCGGTTGCCTCCCTGCCGGAACAATATACACTCTCCATGATCGACGAACGTCTTTATCAAATGTGTATGTCGGAAACATGGAGCAGCGATTTGGTATCGCAGTTTCCGGATTATGAAGTTTACCGTAATTTGGGAATCGGCGCCGTAATCTGCAAAAATGGCATGATTGTATCCGGCGCTTCCTCTTATTCCAGATATAAAGAAGGAATAGAAGTAGAAATTGATACCAAAGAGGAATACAGGAGAAAAGGACTTGCGTATGTATGCGGGGCAAAACTGATATTAGAATGTTTAAACCGGAATTTGTATCCAAGTTGGGACGCGCATAACAAAGGCTCCGCTGCGCTGGCAGAAAAGCTGGGCTACCATTACAGTCATACCTATACGGCAATCGAGATATACGATTATTGAAGTAAATTCTGTTACTTAAATTTGACGAAGCCTGATAAATTAATAAAAAAAGCGGACTGAAAAATTTTTGACGAAGCCTGATAAATTAATAAAAAAAGCGGCTTGAAAAATTTTTAAGGAAAACCTGAAAAAAATTTGAAATGACGTATAAAGTCTTTTTCGTTCTGTCCGATATATAAGGCACAGGGAAATAAAAGAAAAAATTTCCGCACAAGACGGTTCTTGGAGAACCAGGATATTCATGGAGGAACAGTTCTATATTGTATGATCAGGATTGGTTGCGTTTCAGCAACCCGATTTCCAACATGGATACCAACAATTTATATCGGGTAAACAGAATCATAGATTCTTTTACTATATGCGTTACTTTTACAGGATGTGGAAAGCGAGCGTACGGCGAAAGAAGCATCGTGTAAAAGTAATAACAAAAAATCAAATAAAAAAATTAGGCATGGAAGCCTAAGTTAATTCAAGGAGGAAAATATTATGGCAATGGTAGTACAACACAATCTTACAGCAATGAACTCTAACAGACAGTTAGGCGTAATCACAGGCAGTCAGGCGAAATCAGCTGAGAAATTATCATCCGGTTACAGAATCAACCGTGCAGCAGATGACGCAGCAGGATTAAAGATTTCTGAAAAAATGAGAAGCCAGGTTCGTGGTCTTACAAGAGCTTCTGACAATGCTCAGGACGGCGTATCCTTAATTCAGACAGCTGAAGGTGCTTTGAATGAAGCTCACAGCATTTTACAGCGTATGAATGAACTGGCTGTACAGGGTGCAAACGACACAAACGAAAACATTGACCGTAATGCAATCAATCAGGAATTAGATGCATTAACAGCAGAACTTGACAGAATTTCTCAGACAACGCAGTTCAATAAACAGAACCTGTTAGACGGTTCCTTTAAGAGCAAAAATCTGCAGGTTGGCGCAAACTCCAATCAGAATATTGCAATTTCCATTGACAAAATGGATGCAGCTGCTCTTGGATTACGCAGTATTGCAGGCGTAGAGGGTGAATCTACAACTCAGACTGGTGTAAAAATTGAAAGCGTTAAATTTAACGGAGAAACATTTGCAGCGATCAGTGCGAATCAGGTGGTATCCAGTATTCAGGCAGAAGCTATCAGCGCATTCAAATTAACAATCAGTGCGAATGCAGATTCTGTTGGATATCAGAAACAGCTTGGAGAAGCTGGCAGTATTTATTACTTAACAACAAGTGGAGCAACCTGTTCAGCAGCGTCATGGGCAATGGCAAATGACGTCAGCCTTGCAAAAGATCTGGTAAGCGCAACACTTGGCGATATCACTGAGTTTGGAAAATACCTGGCAACTGACAAAGTAACAGGCACGAAGGATACTGTTGCTACCGGAGAAGCTTTCTCATTAAATGTTCCGACTGTTGATTCTTATGCAAAAGCAAACGCTACGATTAATGCAGTTCAGTCTGCGATTAACGCAGTATCTTCACAGCGTTCTGCATTGGGTGCTTTACAGAACAGATTAGAGCATACAATTGCAAACCTGGACAACGTAGCTGAGAATACTCAGGCAGCAGAATCCCGTATCCGTGATACTGATATGGCTGACGAAATGGTTGAATACAGCAAGAACAACATTCTTGCACAGGCAGGTCAGTCAATGCTTGCACAGGCAAATCAGTCTACACAGGGCGTACTGTCCTTACTCGGCTAATAAAAAGACATATCGGAATCTGCCATCGCAGATTTGTAAGAACACAAATAAAAGAGTTGGCATCTGCCAACTCTTTTACTTTCTGTAAGAAAAACTATAAAAGCAGTTCACTGTAAAAATGAATAGTGAGGAAAATGATGCAGGAAAAAATAGAAAAATTGTATGAACAACTGCAAAGTATCAGTGATGATTTGTTAAAATATCAGGTAAGAGGAAATCTCGCAGAAATTAAGAAAATTATACCGCAGATGCAGGAATTTGCAATGTGGTTTTTAGAAACGAATAAATTTGGGATAGAAGAAGAACTTTATCAGGATATGAGTAAAAACCTGGTAAAGATATTAGAGGATATTGTGTCGGCATTGGAGCAGGAGGACAGGGTGCTGCTGTACGATGCTGTGGAATATGGCATGATGGAGTATCTGGCGCTCTTTTGCAGAGCAGAATAGAGGTGAGCCATGAATTATTTTGAAAAAAACCTGAAAACTCTGGCGAAATATTATCCGAAGTTTGATGAATTGATCATAGAAGCAAAAGAAAATATGGATGCTTCGGTAAAAGTATATGAAGAAGAAGCCTGGGATGGGACAGACAACAAAGTGCTGCGGGTGGAAACACCGGACAGAAACTGTTATCTGATCGGAAAGAGAAATACAACGGAGCCGGCAGAAAAGTGGGTGGAATCCTTAGGAGGGATGCAGGTCAATGCACCGGTCTTTCTGGTTGGCTGCGGAAATTATTTATATATCAAAAAACTGGTGGAAGAAACAAAGAAGAAGATCGCAATTATCATTTACGAACCGTCATTGGCTATTTTTTTGAAGTTTTTGGAGTTGGCAGATCTGGAATCCTGGATGGAAAAGCAGGTTATGATTTTCTGGCCGGAAGGGATAGAAAATATGGGCATGGAAAAGCTGGAGGAGTTATTGCCGGGCGTTTTAAATCTGGAGAAAGCGCCGTTTTCCAAGCTGATTGTTCTGCCAAATTACGAAGTGTTATTCGGGGAACAGACCGTACGTTTTGTTGAGATATACCGAAATATATTGAAAAAAGAAATTGTGCATGACAATACGAGAAATGCATTTTCCACCGTTATGGTGAAAAATATATTGTCAAATGCGAGGTATTTGTGCGAGGAATATAAGACGACGCAGTTAACGGATATTATTCCCCATGATATTCCGGGAATCCTTGTGGCGGCCGGCCCGTCTTTAAATAAAAATATGGAAGAATTGAAAAAAGCAAAGGGAAAGGCGCTTATTATAGCAGTGGATACGGCGATAAAACCGCTGGTAAAAGCAGGGATTATTCCGGACATGTTTTTTATTGTGGACGCGGCAAAACCGGTAGAACTGGTCCAATGTGAGGAGGCAAAGAGCATCCCGCTTGTGACGACGCTGAATGCAGCGAAAGAAGTGCTGGATTATCATACGGGAATGAAATTCTTTTTTAACGAAGGATATTCTTTTGCGGAAGCCATTTTTGAAAAAACAGGGGAACAGATAGGAAACGTTTCCAATGGTGGTTCTGTAGCGACCGCTGTTTTTTCACTGATGTACAAACTGGGGTTTTCTACGATCATTCTGGTCGGGCAGGATCTGGCGTATACCGATAATAAATCGCATGCGGACGGTTCTTTTGAGGAGAAAGCCTCCGTGCATGATACAAGTGATTTTATCATGGTTGAGGGAAACTGTGAAGAAAAAGTACCGACCCGAACAGATTTTAAGCTCTTTCTGGACTGGTATGAATATTATATCAAGGGATGTTCGGAACATACGGAAGGATTCCGTGTTATCAATGCAACAGAGGGCGGCGCGAAAATTAAGCATACGGAAGTCATGAAATTAAAGGATGCCATAGATCAGGAATGTACGAAAGAAGCGGACATACAGGCCTGTCTTGCGAAATTGAAACCAATGCTGAATGAAACGGCAAGAGAATGGGCGATACATTTTCTAAAAAACATTCCGGAAGAATTGAAGCATTTAAAAGGCGATGCAGCAAAATTGAAAAAAGCCTATAAGAAATTAGATAAAGTATGCGATAAGAGGAACATTGACCGGTCAGAATATTTAAGTGTATTACGGAAAGTGCAGTTTCTGGCAAGTGAACTCGAAAAAAAGGCAATATATCAGATGATTGCCATAACGGCAAACCGTGCGCGGGGGATACTTACGCAGGAACAGTTTTCCGAAGAAACTTCTTTGCAGAAAGAAGGAAAGGAAATTGCGCGTAAAGGGATTTTATACATGGAGATTGTAGAAAATCTTTCTATGGCGTTTGCAAAAGAGGCAGAAGAAATATTCAGTGAAAAAAATTTTCCGGTATCCAAAAAGATTCAGGAAGCTTAATAAGAAACAAAGGGAAACAAAGAGGAAAACGGATCGCGGAGGATATGCATCATGGAAATATTAGCATACCGTTATAACAGTATCTGCGAGCCGGATTTGCTGCTTGCTTTTGAGCAGTCCGGACATCGGGTCGATGAAATGACGGCAGAAATTGAAAAGAAAGATATTTCAGAACAGGAAAGAATGGCATTGGTGAGCGGCCGGTTAAAGAAAAAGAAATACGATATAGTATTTACTGTTAATTTTTTCCCGGTTATTTCCGAGGTGTGCCGGATTTTTAAAATTCCGTATTTTAGCTGGATAGTAGACAGTCCGGTCATGGAATTATATTCGGACTCCGTTAAAAATGAGTGGAACTGGATATTTTTGTTTGACTATGCTTTGTACGAAGAGTTTTCTGCGTTGAATCCAAATCATATTTTCTATATGCCGCTGGCCGTCAATTGCGAAAGGGTTGACAGAGTGGTGGCCGGGATTACCTGGGAAGATAGAAAAAAATACAGTGCCGACGTATCGTTTGTCGGGTCGCTGTATTCGGAAAAAAGTCCGTATAACCGCATGAAAAAAACAGACAGTTATTTATGCGGATATTTGGACGGTATTATAGAAGCGCAGTTAAAAGTATACGGATACAATTTTCTGGAAGAGTGTCTTACAGAGAAAATTATAAATGGATTTAAGGAAAAAGTACCGTTTTATTCTTTTCCGGAAAAAGCCAGCCATAACGACAAAGCGGCATTGGCGCACCTGTATCTTGGAAATAAAGTAACAGAATTGGAGAGGGCGAGATTGCTGAAAGCGGTGTCGGAACGGTTTTCCCTGGATCTTTATACGGCCAGTGATGCCAGTGCATTGCCAAAAGCGCATTTGCGGGGGCTGGCAAAAACGATGACGGAAATGCCGAAAATATTTCATTTGTCAAAAATAAACCTGAATTTTACTTCCAAACCTATCCGAACAGGGATTCCGCTCAGGGTATGGGATATTTTGGGCGCGGGAGGCTTTTTGATTACAAACTATCAGAGCGAACTGCCGGAGTATTTTGAACCGGGAACAGATTTGGAAGTATACGGCAGCGAGGAAGAATTGCTGGAGAAAATACAGTATTATTTAGAGCATGAGGAAAAAAGAGCAGAGATTGCAAAGAACGGGTATCAAAAAGTAAAACAGGAGCATACTGTGCAAAAAAGAGTGAGCAAAATATTGGAACTGTTTTCCTGACAAGGCAGGTGCTATATTTTCCACAGAACAAGAAAGGCAAAAGGTGTGGTATGGAGAAATTGGTTAGTTTTGTAATTCCCTGCTATAACGCGGAAAAATTTATCGGGGAGTGTTTGGAATCCATTGTGCGGCAGACGATTGGGATAGACAGCATAGAGGTTATCGTTGTAGACGACGCATCTACGGATGGTTCTTTAAGCATCCTTGCCGAATATGAAAAGAAATATCCGGACAGCATTTCGATAATTGCCCAGCAGGAAAACGGCGGCCAGGCGGTGGCCAGAAATATTGGTATGGATATGGTAACGGCGCCTTATATGGCGCTTCTGGACGTTGACGACTGGGTGGCGGATACGTTTTGCGAGAAAATGCTGGAGCCGGCGGAGCGGTACCGGCCGGATTTTATCGGCTGCGGGATCACGGAAATTTATGCTGACGAGAATTGTATAAAAACAGTGGAGAACAGCGGTCAATTCGTGGAACTAAAAGATGTGGAAACAAGAAAACAATTTATGCGGGAATATACGATCTTGTCTGTTACAGAAGGTTGTTTGTACAGAACGGAGTTTATCAGGAGCAAAAACATAAGATTTAAATCTTATCCGAAATACGAAGACAACTATTGGGGGATGCTTATTTTATTTAATATGGAAAGTTACTATGGCGTTTCGGAAGCATTGCTCTACTATCGGGTGTTGGAAAACTCAAATTCCCGTTCCAGAAACGATACCCGGCATTTTTGCCGGCTGCAGGTGGAATTGGATAAAATCGCTTATTTAATGGAAAAGGGAATATTCCGGGATTATTATAAAGAAATCAGGAATACTTTCTTACAGACTTTTTACGGTAATACCCTGCACATTATATTCAGCCAGTTTGACGAGATTCCGATGGATGTAATCCGGGCGATGCAGTCTGCGGTCAGAGAACTTTTTCCGGATTATCTGGAATATTATAAAGAGCAGGGAGAGTTTATTAATCCAGCGATAACCGTTGCGTTTGATTTTCCAATAGAAGTATGGGAGGAGTTTAAGAAAAACTATCTTCAGTATCTTCGTACGGATAACGGGGAAAAATTAATAACATTTTTTACATCTATGCGAAAAAATGTTTTTCAGGAATAAGGAGAGAAAACAGATATGGACAAGCCGCGTATTTTTATGTCGTCGCCAACGATGCATGGGGAAGAAATGCAATTTATTCAGGAAGCATTTGATGAAAACTGGATTTCACCGTTGGGTCCGAATGTCGAAAATTTTGAAAAGGAACTGGCGGAATATGCAGGCTGCGGCTCTGCGTTAGCGTTAAGTTCCGGAACGGCGGCGCTGCATCTGGCGGTAAAACTGCTTGGGATCAAAAAAGACGATATTGTTATTTGCTCTTCGTTTACGTTTGCAGCGACCTGCAATCCGGTAGCATACGAGGGGGGCAGGCTGGTATTTGTTGATTCGGAAGAGGATACCTGGAACATGTCGCCGCAGGCTCTGCGCAAAGCGTTGGAAAAATATCCGCAGGCAAGAGCGGTTATCTACGTACATTTATATGGAACTCCGGCGAAAACAGATGAAATCCTGACTATCTGCCGGGAATATGACGTGCCTGTAATAGAGGATGCGGCAGAGAGCCTCGGAGCGAAATATAAAGGAAAAGCAACCGGAAATTTTGGCCTGTATTCTGCGTATTCGTTCAACGGAAACAAAATCATAACGACTTCGGGCGGCGGAGCGTTGTTGTCCGGAAATAAAGAAAAGATTGATTATGCGCGCTATTTATCGACACAGGCAAGGGAGCCGAAGCTGTATTATGAACATAAGGCGATCGGCTATAATTACCGGATGTCCAATATCACGGCGGGAATCGGCAGGGGACAGCTGCTGCATTTAGACGAGCATATAGAGGCGAAAAAAAATATCTATGACACCTATCGGGAAGCTTTCAAAGACCTGCCGGTGCATATGAATCCCTATGAAGAGGGAATTGCAGAACCAAATTTCTGGCTGTCCTGCATAACGATAGACGAGAATTGCAGAGTGCGGCCTGATGCCATTATAGAGGCTCTGACAGAGGAAAATATAGAAAGCCGTCCGCTCTGGAATCCGATGCACCGGCAACCGGTTTTTGCCGGCTGCGATTTTGTGAAAGCCGTACCGGAGGGGGAAACATCTGTATCGGACAGAATTTTTGAATCCGGAATGTGCCTGCCGAGCGATGTGAAAAATACGCCGGAGGATATGGAAAAAATCATTCGCATAATAAGAAAGATGTTTTAACGTAACAGCGGATTCCCTCGTAGAATGTCAGATTAAAACCTGATGGGGAATGAAAAACGGGAGGCGTATAAGGAAATGGAAATCATAGGAGTACAGGAAAAAGAGCGGTGGAACGAAACGGTAAAAAGCTTTCCGGACTGGGATATTTATTATCTGAATGAGTATGCGGTTTCCTTGCAGCTCCATGGGGACGGCACGCCGTTTCTTGTCTGCCATCAGGATGACGAAAAAGGATTGTGTTATGTGGTGATGCAGGAGGATATTTCTGAGTTTCCTGCATTATCTCCTTATATAGAGCAGGGACGGTATCTGGACTGGTCGACGCCTTACGGATATGGTGGGCCTTTGGTCAAAGGAAGTGTTTCCGGAGAATGGTTAAAAGAATTCCAGGAGCAATTGTGCGTATGGTGCAGGGAACATAAAATTGTATCACAGTTTTTCCGCTTCCATCCTCTTTTGCAGAACCAGAAAATTATGGAGGATACCAGCGACGTAATCTATATGAAAAAAACCGTATATATTGATACGAAAGATTCCGAAACTATTTTTGCCAATATGACGCCGAATAATCGGAATATGGTGCGGAAAGCGAAGAAAAATGGGATTGAGATCGTGACAGACCAGGGAGAACGGATTCAGGAATTTCAAAAAATTTATGAAGCGACTATGAAAAAAAAGGAAGCAAAAGAGTACTACTATTTTAAAGAAGACTATTTCCACTATCTGATCCGGAAATTAAAAGAGCATATTATTTTCTTCTATGCGTATTATCAGGGAACTCCGGTGAGCGCATCCATTTTTTTTTATAATGAAAACTATATGCACTATCATTTGTCGGGAACGCTTCCGGAGCATCGAAAGCTGGCGGCCACGAACCTTTTGCTGACCGAAGCGGCGGACTGGGCGGCGGCGCGGGGAATACGGAAATTCCATTTGGGCGGCGGCGTGGAGGTTGAGGATAGCCTGTTGTCTTTTAAAAAGCATTTTAACCGGAATGGCCTGTTGGATTTTTGTATCGGAAGAACTGTTTTTGATCCGGAGGCTTTTGATGAGCTTGTATCGCTTCGGAAACAATATGACGGCCGGTTTGACGATACGAAGCCTTTTTTAATTAAATACAGGGGGTAAGGTTAAGGGATGGAAGAACAGAAAAAAGTGTTTATTATAGCCGAGGCCGGCGATAACCATAACGGAAATTTTGATTTGGCGTTACGGCTTGTGGACAAAGCTGTTGAGTCTGGAGCTGACTGTGTAAAATTTCAGACTTTTATTACCGAAAATATTATTTCCAAATATGCGGAAAAAGCGGAGTATCAGAAAGAAAACACCGGAGAAGAAGGAAGCCAGTACGAGATGGTAAAAAAGCTGGAGCTTTCCTTTGGCCAGTTCCGGGAAATACAGGCATACTGTAAGAAAAAAGGGATTTTGTTTCTGTCTACGCCGTTTGATCTGGACAGCATTGATTTTTTGAGGGAAATCGAAATTCCTTTCTGGAAAATTCCTTCGGGAGAAATTACCAATCTCCCGTATCTGGAAAAAATTGCCGCAACCGGAAAAGACATTGTCCTGTCTACCGGCATGTGTACGATGGAAGAAATCGAAAGCACCGTTGCCATTTTAAGAAAAAACGGGGCTGGCGGAATTACGCTGCTGCATTGCAATACGGAATATCCGACGCCATTTGAAGACGTAAATTTACGGGCCATGAAAACGATGGCAGAAACGTTTGGCCTGCCGGTCGGATATTCCGACCATACGACAGGCATTGAAGTGCCGATTGCCGCTGTCGCTATGGGTGCGGTTGTGATCGAGAAACATTTTACGCTGGATAAAAATATGGAGGGGCCGGACCATAAAGCGAGCCTGGAACCGGACGAACTGAAGCAGATGGTGCTGGCAATCCGTCACATAGAGCGGGCTCTGGGGAGCGGAAGCAAGAGTCCGAGCAATTCCGAGAAGAAAAATATCGATATTGCGAGAAAAAGCATTGTGGCCGGACGGGATATAGCGGCAGGAGAAACGTTTACGGAAGAAAACCTGCGGATTAAACGGCCGGGAAACGGGATCAGTCCAATGCGCTGGTATGAAATAATCGGTAAAAAAGCGATCAAAGATTTCAAAGAAGATGAGTTGATTACAGAATGAAAAAGATTTGCGTCGTAACAGCCACAAGGGCGGAATACGGACCTTTAAAACGAACAATACAGCGTGTTTTAGCGGATCAGGAACTGGAACTTTGCCTGACGGTGACAGGAACGCATCTGTCAGAAGCCCACGGTTATACGGTAGAAGAAATTGAAAAAGACGGGATTCCGATCGCGGAAAAAATCAATATTCTGCAAAAAGAAGACGGAGAAACGGAAATCTGTAAAACGATGGGTCAGGCGGCATGCCTTTTCGGGAAAATGTTTGAGCGCCAAAAACCGGATCTGCTTCTTGTGTGCGGAGATCGCTACGAACTGCTTCCGATCTGCAGCAGCGCCATGGTTTTTGGGATTCCGATCGCACACATTTCCGGAGGCGAAGTGACGGAAGGAGCGATAGACGATACGATTCGTCATTGTATTACCAAAATGAGTTATCTGCATTTTCCAGGATGCGAAGAGTACCGCCAAAGGATTATCCAACTGGGCGAGGCTCCGGAGAGAGTGTTTAATTTCGGGGATGTGGGAGTGGAAAACATTCGAAAGACGGATTATCTTTCCCGGAGAGAACTGGAGAAATCTTTGGGTATTTCTTTTACGGAAAAGCTGGCTGGCGTGACGTTCCATCCTGTGACGCTGGAACGTGACAGCGCAGCAAAACAGACCGTAGAGTTAATTTCCGTTTTGCGCGGTTATCCGGAGATTACTTTTGTTGTGACAATGGCAAACGCCGATTTTGAGGGACAGGTCATTAACCGGATGTTTGAAGAAAGCGCCGCAAAGTATGGGAATATCCATTGTTACGCTTCTCTTGGTGCGCAAAGATATCTCAGCCTGTTAAAACATGCGGATTTTGTGATTGGAAATTCTTCCAGCGGAATAATAGAAGCTCCGTGTTTTGGGATTCCGACGATCAATATTGGAAACCGTCAGAAAGGAAGATTAAAAGCAGAGAGCGTAATCGACTGCGAAGCGGCGGAAACGTCCGTCCGGGCAGCCGTGGAACAGGCTTTAACGCCGGAATTTCAGGAAATTGCCCGGAATGCAAAAAATCCGTATGGAGATGGAGATACTTCCGAGCGAATCGTGGAAACGATAAAAGAATTTCTGGAACAGGGAAAAATCGACCTGAAAAAAAGGTTTTATGACCTGGAAGCAGTGAAAAAATGAAACTATTTTGCAAAATTAAATTACGATTTAGAGTAGAAGAAATTATAGTGGGGAGAGGCGAAACGAATGAAATCGTTTGATGAAACATGGGAAGAGATACACGCGGTGCAGGAATGGGGAAAATATCCGTCGGAACATGTGATCCGCTTTGTGGCCAGGAATTATTATCGAAAAAAGCGTCAGGAGGTCAGGATTCTGGATTTTGGATGCGGCGGAGGTAACCATACGTGGTATCTGGCAAGAGAAGGATTCGATACGTATGCCTTTGACGGTTCGGCAAGCGCAGTCAGCCGCGTAAACAAACGTTTGGAGGAGGAAAACCTGCAGGCGGACGTGCGGGTACGGGATGCGCTGGAACTGGATTACGGGAAAGAATTTTTTGACTGCGTGATCGATAATGCGGTGGTGTATGCCAACACTTATGAAAATATAACGGCGATGTACCGGGAAATTTACAGTTTGCTGAAACCGGGCGGAACGCTTTTTTCCGTTTCCTTTACGACGGGGACAACCGGATATGGGACCGGAAAGGAACTGGAGAAGAACACTTTTTGCGATATTACGGAAGGAAGCCTGGCAGGCCGCGGAACTACGCACTTTTTTGAAGAGCAGGAACTTCGGAGTATATTGGAGGATGCAGGATTTGAAAATATTACGGTGGATTGGCTCAGATTTACAGACCGGGGCAGTGTGGTCGAACAGTTTCTGGTTCAGGCGGAGAGGCGTCCTTAATATTTTAACGTAAATGGCCGATATATAAATAGGCAGGCCGTACCGGTTTGATTTAGATAACCGGAGCAGCGAGGCGGTCAGAATCGTACTTGCCGAAAGCAGGCAGGTGCGCCGTATCCAGGATGATGCGGTATCAACAGGAGGTTGAAAAATGAAGACGGAAAAATTAACGGAGTATTTAATTTCACCGAACCATATTGTCGTTGAGGCTATGCGGAAGATTGACGAAAATGCCAAAGGTATTTTATTCGTTACGGACGAGCAAAGAAAGCTGGCCGGCGTTGTTACGGATGGCGATATCCGCAGATGGTTGATCAAAACAGGTGATTTAAATGCTCCGATTTATTCTTTTATGAATGTCAAGCCATATGTGATCTGTAGAAAAGAAACACATATGGCTTTTGATTATATGAAAAGAAAACAGATTACGGCGCTTCCGGTTGTAGATGAAAGTGGATTGATCCTGGATATTGTTTTTCGGGAAAACGGGACAGTGGAGCAAGAGGCGCGTAAAAATTCGTTATCAGAAATTCCCGTTGTCATTATGGCCGGAGGAAAGGGCACCCGTCTGTATCCGTATACCAAGATTTTACCGAAACCGCTGATTCCAATCGGAGATATTCCGATTATGGAACGTATTATTAACAATTTCAGGGAATATGGGATTCAAAAATATCTTATTACCGTAAATTACCGGAAAAGTATGATTAAGTCCTATTTTGCGGAACTGACAAAAGACTATAGCATTGATTATATAGAGGAAGACGAACCGCTCGGAACGGCCGGCAGCCTGAAACTGATTTCCGACCCATTTGCAAAGCCGTTCATTGTTACAAATTGCGACATATTGATTCAGGCTGATTATAGTGATATTTATAATTATCATTTAACTTCAGGAAATGAATTGACGATTGTGACGGCTTTAAAAAATATCGTAGTGCCTTACGGAGTGGTTCATTCCAGTGAAAACGGCATGATCGAAATGATGGAGGAAAAGCCGAAACTTTCCTATTTTGTCAATACCGGAATGTACATATTAAATCCGGAATTGATAAAGGATATTCCGGAAAAAGCGTTTTACCATATGACGAACCTGGTGGACCGGCTTTTGGCAGATCACCGTAAAGTCGGCATGTATCCGATCAGCGAAGATTCTTTTCTGGATATGGGAGAGTTTGAAGAAATGCGTCGTATGGAAGCGAAGATTAACTTAAAGTCAAAAAGCCAGGGGTAAGGAGGCACAATGAGAAATATAGCGGTGATACCGGCAAGAAGCGGATCTAAAGGACTACCGGACAAAAATATAAAAGAGCTGAGGGGAAAGCCGTTGATGGCATATACGATCGAGGCGGCGAGAGAATCGGGAAAGTTTGATACGGTGCATGTATCTACGGATTCTTTCCGGTATGCGGAAATTGCAAAAGAATACGGAGCGGACGTGCCGTTTTTGCGGGCGGAAGAGCTGGCGTCTGATTCGGCCTCTACCTGGGATGCCGTGAAATATGTGCTTGCAGAGTATGAAAAACGGGGAAAAGTATACGATACCTTAACCGTGCTCCAGCCGACTTCCCCGTTGCGGACGGCGGACGACATTGCGGGCGCGTTCCGTTTTTTTGAAGAGAAACAGGCCAATATGGTTTCTTCCGTATGCGAAATGGAACATTCCCCGCTTTGGAGCAACGTGCTGCCGGAAAACTTATCCATGGCGGAGTTTGAAGATGAGAGCGTAGCAGACCTGCCGCGCCAGAGCCTGCCGGTTTATTACCGGGAAAACGGCGCTGTTTACCTGTTAAAGGTATCGCATTTGATGCAGGGAGGAAATATTTATAAGAACGGCTGTTATGCGTATATTATGGAAAAATTACATTCCGTGGATATTGATGACCAACTCGATTTCCTCATTGCGGAAACGGTTTTGAATCAGGAAAGGACTGAGTTATGAAAAAAGTATTGGTAACCGGGGCGGACGGCTTTATCGGAAGCCATTTGACGGAAAGCTTAATGGAAAGCGGATATGACGTAAAAGCGTTTGTTTATTACAACTCCTTTAATACCTGGGGATGGCTGGATACCTTACCGAAAGAGAAGCTGAGCCAGATTGAAGTATTTGCCGGGGATGTTCGGGATCCGAACGGAGTGCGGGAAGCGATGAAAGGGATAGACGGCGTGTTTCACCTTGCGGCATTGATCGCGATTCCGTACAGCTATCATTCGCCGGATTCTTACGTTGACACAAATATTAAAGGGACATTAAATGTTTTGCAGGCGGCGCGCGATTTGCAGACGGAACGCATTATGGTGACGTCTACGTCGGAAGTGTACGGGACGGCGCAATACGTTCCGATCGACGAGAAGCATCCGTTCCAGGGACAGTCGCCGTATTCCGCGACAAAGATCGGGGCTGATCGTCTGGCGGAAAGTTTTTATCGAAGCTTTGCGCTTCCGGTGTCGATTGTACGCCCGTTTAATACGTACGGGCCGAGGCAGTCCGCAAGAGCGGTCATTCCAACGATTATTTCCCAGCTGCTGGCAGGCAAAGAAGAAATCAAGTTGGGCGCGCTGACGCCGACGCGCGACTTTAATTACGTAAAGGATACGGCGGCCGGATTTATAGCGATTGCCGAATCGGATAAAACGGTCGGAGAAGAAATCAATATTGCGACGCAGCAGGAAATCTCGATCGGAGATCTGGCGAAAGAAATTATTTCCCAGATTAATCCAAAAGCGCGGATTATCTGCGACGAGCAGAGGCTGCGTCCGGAAAAGAGCGAAGTAAACCGCCTTTTGGGAGCAAATGCAAAAATGAAGGCTTTGACGGACTGGGAACAAAAATATACGTTTGCGGACGGCATCGCGGAAACGATAGAGTGGTTCCGCAGCCATATGGAGAGGTATAAGCCGGATTTGTATAACGTGTAGTTAACGGAACGCATGGAAAGGAGAAGAAAAATGGATAATCTGGGCGAGGCTTATTGTAATCTGGGAATGGAGTTATTTGAAGCCGGAGAATATGAACGGTCTGTGCAAAATTTGATAAAAGCTTTTGAGGCGGGGTATCGAAAAGAAGATATTCTGGAGCATTTGTATGCATGCCTTGTTTTACCGAATGAAGATGAATTTAGAAATAATTATTCCGTCAATTGCCTGGAAATCAGTCAATTGCCTTATGAAAATCTTTCGCTGGATTTTATTCCTGTTTCTGAGAGGAAATTTTATATATTTGACCGGGAGCAGCAAAAGTTTCAGGGGATTTTTGAATTAGAGGAAGAGCCGGTACAGGGGAAAGAAACAGAGTTCCAGAGTGTTCTTTATACGGATTTGTGGGATATCCGCGAAGTACTTTCCGACTGGAAAGAAAGGGAATGGGATACCGTCTATCTGGTGTTGAATGAACTGGAACCAAAATTTGCGTCATTTTTGAAACTTCCCCGGTTCAAGGAGCTGTATCTTCAGAAAGTAGTCGCTTTCAAAAATGAGCGGTTAATGTACGCTTTTTTTGAATATTATAATGAGTTTTATCTTCCGAAGACACTGATATCTTCTCAAAGCCAAAAATATTTATCGCTGATAAAAGAACTGCATGGAAAGAGAATACATTGCGCCCAAAAAGAAAGAAAAAATATATTTTTATCTGTTTGCATCCCAAGCTACAACAGGGGCAGCGTTGCGCTGGCCAACGTGAAGCGTATCCTGCAATGTCCATATGATATGGAGGTCGAAGTCGTTGTGTCAAATAACGGTTCCACAAAAGATACGGAAGGGTATCAGGAAATCAGTGAAATGGATGACGCAAGGATTAAATATCATGAATTCAGTGAAAATCAGGGTTATGCGACGAATGTGATTAAAGTATTGGAAATGGCCGGCGGTGATTATGCGGTTATTGCCAGCGATGAAGATTTTATTATTTTAGAACATTTACAGGAATTTTTGTCTTATATCAGAGCAAACATGAACGGCGGTTTATTCGTGGCCGGCGGCATCGGGCCGAATATGCGCATATCCCAAAACATAATCCATAAATCGGGATCGGAAGCAATTACAGCGGCCATGAATTTGAATTATATTACCGGCATTACTTATAACATGAAATTATTACATGAAATAGATGCGTTTCGTTTCATTGCGTCTATGAGGGGAAATAGATTTCTGGAACCATACGTACATATGGTATTTGCAATGTTAGCCGGTAAGTATGCGGATTTTCACAAGGCGGAAATTTTATTATGGGATGCCCGGGACAAAACGGAGCCGGGGCAGGAGAAAAAGAACGGAATCTTAAGTTACATGTTTCCGGAAAACAGAATCATCCAGTGCAAAGAAGTATTGGAAATCCTTCAAAAAGGTCTTTTGGTTAACGGAGAAGACTTTATCAGTTTCTTTTTGGAACGGTTTCAGAAAACGTATTACCTTTTGCAGCTCGCTTATACAGCGTTTGAGGATTTAAAAAGGAATTATACATGGGAAGATATTTGTTTCTATTTATATCGTGAAAATATGAAGTATATAAATGAATTTCCTTTTATGCTGACAGTGGAAGGAAAAGAACGTTTGCAGGAACTGGCAAAGGAGATTTTCCTGGAATACTTATGCAGAGAGGCGCTGCTTTCGGGTTTATCCCCGGAAGAAAGGCGGAAGAAAGAAGTTCTTCATCAGTTGATTAAAATTGAGCTTGAGGGTTATGGGGGAAGTATTATAAAAAGTTCCTACCGGTTTCTTGCAGAGTTCATTGGCAAAGAAGAGTCTTTTCTGCTGGCCTGTGAAGAGGAAGCAGTCACACATTCTCATATTATTGCATATTTGCATGAAATGTATTGGAAAGACGTTGAAGCAAAAAAGAACATGGATATTGAAGCGTGGGACGCATAGCCATGTTTTCGGGAGGAAGATCGGATATGATATTACTGACAGGTGCAACAGGGTTTCTGGGAAGCAATCTTTTAAAAAAATTGCTTGACGACGGGCAGGAAGTCTGCTGTATTAAGCGGAACAAGTCGGACTGCAGGCGAATAGAAAAAGTGAAAAATGCGTGTGTCTGGTATGATTTGGAAACAGAGCCGGCAGAGCGGATTTTTCAGGATCATAAGATAGAACTTGTGATCCATTGTGCGACGGATTACGGGAGGAACGAAGCCGACTATTTTAAAGTGTATCAGACAAACGTGTTTTTTCCATTAAAACTGCTGGAGTGTGCCGTGAAATATGGCTGTAAATATTTTATCAATACAGATACGTTTTCCGTGAAAATGATAGATTATCTGTGGCGGGATTCCATGCCTTTATACAGGGATACCTACCACAAGTCAAAGTATCTTTTTACGCATATTGCAAAGGATTATTTAGATAAATGGGATATTGCGTTTATCAATCTTCAGCTGGAGCATATTTACGGGCCGGATGACGGGGAAGGAAAATTTGTCAGTTATGTTCTGGATAATCTGCAGAAGTGTGCAGATCAGATAGAGCTGACAGAGGGAAAACAAATCCGTGACTGGATTTATTTGGATGATGTGGTAGAAGCATATACGGCGGTAGTCAATCAACGGCAAAAGTTTGCAAAAGGGAAGTTTCATCAGTTAGAGGTGGGAACCGGTGTCGGCACAAGTTTACGCGAATTTGTAGAAACGGCGAAAAAAGTAACAAACAGTACGACAAAGCTTCTGTTTGGGGCAAAAAGTATGCAGCATGGAGAACTGCCTTGCTCCCGGGCGGATAACCGGAAGCTGACGGAGCTTGGCTGGCAGCCTGGATATAATATTGAAGATGGGATAAGGGCCATTCTAAAATCGAAAAATAATAGGAGGAGCAGAGGGAATGACCTCTGAAAGAAAAGGATGAAAGTTATTATTTTAGCAGGCGGATATGGAACCCGGATATCTGAGGAAAGCCATTTAAGGCCGAAGCCTATGATTGAGATTGGCGGGATGCCGATCCTGTGGCATATCATGAAACTTTATTCCCATTACGGTTTTCACGAATTTGTGATCTGCGCAGGTTATAAACAGTATGTGATTAAGGAGTATTTTTCCAATTATTTTTTACATAAAAGCGATATTACCTTTAATTTTACCGGTGAAAATAGGCAAATGACAATCCACAATAATTCCGCGGAGCCGTGGGAAGTGACGGTTGTGGATACCGGGCTTGACACTATGACCGGAGGGCGGGTAAAACGCGTAAAGGACTATTTAAACAACGAAACGTTTATGGTGACTTATGGCGACGGTGTTTCCAATATTAATATAAGAGAATTGCTGGAATTTCACCAAAAGCATGGAAAACGGATGACGCTGACAGGCATACAGCCGGAAGGGCGTTTTGGGGTCATGGATTTTATGGACGGCGGCGGCGTACGGTCTTTCCGGGAAAAGAGGAAAGAGGACAGCGGCTGGATCAACGGCGGGTTTATCGTCTGTGAACCGGAAGTTCTGGATTACATTGTCGATGATACCATAATGTTAGAAAAAGAACCTATGGAACAGCTGGCAGCCGAAGGGGAGCTTATGTGTTACAGACATTCCGGGTTCTGGCAGTGTATGGATACTCTGCGCGACAAAGAAAAACTGGAAAAGCTGTGGCAGGAAAGAAAGGCGCCATGGAAAGTTTGGGAATAGGAGATTTCATATGTTTGAGAAAAAGACAGAGCAGCAGGCCAGGGAGGAAATTTTATCCATGGTGGAGGAATATTGTAATAAATTTCACCGCAGGAAAGAATATACGGCGGGCGGCCGCATCCCATATGCGTCGCGGGTATATGACAGCCGGGAAATGTGCAATCTTGTGGACAGCGCGTTGGAGTTCTGGCTGACGGCCGGGAGGTACACCGCGGAGTTTGAACAAAAACTGGCGCGGTATTTAGGCGTTAAATACTGCACGCTTGTAAATTCCGGTTCATCTGCAAATTTATGTGCGTTTATGGCCCTGACTTCCCCGCTTTTAAAAGAGCGCCAGGTACGCCCTGGGGATGAAATGATAACAGTTGCGGCAGGGTTTCCGACCACAATTACCCCAGCCATTCAATTTGGGGTGATTCCGGTATTTGTGGATATTACTATCCCGCAATATAATATCGACGTTTCCAAACTGGAAGCGGCGCTTTCCGATAAAACGAAAGTCGTTATGGCGGCGCACACATTAGGAAACCCGTTTGACTTGTCAACGGTTAAGAAGTTCTGTGAGGAACACGGATTGTGGCTGATCGAGGACAATTGCGATGCGTTAGGTACAAAATATACTTTGAATGGGGAAGAACGGTTTACCGGAACGATCGGCGACATCGGCACCTCCAGTTTCTATCCGCCGCACCATATCACAATGGGGGAAGGCGGAGCCGTCTATACGGATCATCCTCTCTTACATAAATGTATCCGTTCCCTGCGCGACTGGGGACGTGACTGCAGTTGTGCGTCCGGGCAGGATAATTTGTGCGGGCATCGTTTTGACAGGCAATATGGAGAATTACCGGCGGGATACGACCATAAATACGTATATTCCCATTTTGGTTACAACCTGAAAGCGACGGACCTCCAGGCAGCTATCGGATGTGCGCAGATTGATAAATTTCCGTCTTTTGTAGAAAAAAGAAGAAAAAATTTCCATCGCTTGTATGAGCAATTAGCCGATTTGTCGGACGATCTGATACTTCCGGAACCATGTGAAAATTCTACGCCAAGCTGGTTTGGGTTTTTGATTACCTGTAAAAAAGGGATCGACCGGAACCGGATCGTGGGGTATATGGAGAGCCGCGGTATTCAGACAAGGATGTTATTTGCGGGCAATCTGATCAAGCACCCGTGCTTTGACCAGATGCGGGAAGCGAAAGAAGGGTACCGGGTGGTCGGGGAACTGACCAATACGGACAGGGTAATGAGCGATACTTTTTGGATAGGCGTCTACCCGGGAATGACGGACGCTATGATAGACGATATGGCGCAGGCAGTCCATGATGCAGTAAAAGAAGGTAAAGGGTGAAAAAATGAATGTAATCGTCACAGGAAGCACCGGTTTTGCAGGCCGGGAGTTAGTAGCGGAATTACTACGGCAGAAAGACCATGTCACGGTTCTTGTCAGAAACCGGCGGCATATTCCGGAAGAATGGACGGGAACAGTCCGCGTGGTTGAGGCGTCCATGGAACAGTATGCGGATTTGGAGAGGGAAGATTTTGCCGGAGAAGAGGCTGACCTGTTCTTCCATTTGGCCTGGAACGGCACTTCCGGCAGCCTGCGGGCGGATATTCCGGCGCAGCTTCAGAATGTACAAAGTACGTGTGACGCTGTTTTTCTGGCACGGAAATTAAATTGCAAAAGATTTGTCAATGCCGGGAGCATTATGGAGTATGAAGCGATGCAATACCTTCCGTCCGAAGAGGCGGATCCCGGAATGGGATATATTTACAGCACGGCAAAACTGACCGCCGATTTCATGGCGAAGACAGTGGCTGCGAACCAGCGTATGGATTATATAAATGTCATAATTTCCAATATATATGGGCCCGGCGAGCGGTCCGCACGGTTTATAAATACCACAGTCCGGAAGATGCTTAAGAATGAAACGATAGAACTGACCCACGGACGGCAGTTATATGATTTTATTTATATTACGGATGCTGTAAAAGAGATGATATCAGCCGGAAAAAAGGGCGTATGCAACGGCAGTTATTATATAGGGAACGGTAAACCGAAGCAGTTAAAGGATTTTATTTTACAGATGAAAGAAGTCCTGAAAAGCGAATCGGAGCTTCAGTTCGGGAAAATACCGTTCAAAGGGGCGCTGCTTTCTTATCAGGAATTTGATACGGAAAAGACGCTGAACTTAGGTTACGAGCCTGAAGTTACGTTTGAGCAGGGAATAGCGCTGCTCAAAGATTGGATGATAGGAGAAGAACATGAATACAGATTTTGAAATAAAGGAGTTGGAGTTAAAGGGGGTAAAGCTGGTCACGCCTTTTTATGTAGAGGATAACCGGGGGTACTTTTTGAAGAATTATGAAAAGGATGTTTTTGAGTCATTGGGACTTCCGGCAGATGTTCATGAAGATTTTGAATCGTATTCGAAGAAAGGGGTTATCCGCGGCCTGCATTTTCAAACGCGGCAGCCGCAGGGAAAGCTGGTACGGGCAATCAGAGGGGAAATACATGATATTGTGGTGGATTTACGTAAAGGTTCCGAATCGTTCGGCCGGAATCTGGATGTAATATTGACGGAAGAAAACCATAAGATGCTGTGGGTTCCGGCAGGATTTGCACACGGGTTTGAAGTCCTTTCGGAAGATGCGGTCATGTCCTATAAATGTTTCGGGCGCTACCTTAAAGGTTACGACGCGGGAATCCGTTGGAATGATGAAGACCTTTCGCTGAAGTGGCAGACAGATGCGCCTGTTTTGTCAGAGCGGGATGCCGGGCTAATGACATTCCGGGAGTTTTCCGAACAATATTCAGGATTATAGGAGGCGGAAAAAATGGAACTTTCATTTTTTAAGGGAAAAACAGTATTCATTACAGGCCATACCGGTTTCAAAGGCTCCTGGATGTGCCAGGTATTAATGATGGCCGGGGCGGACGTTGTCGGGTATGCATTGGAACCGCCGACAAACCCTAGCTTATTTCGGCTTTGCGGCCTGCAGGAAAAAATGACTTCCATTTACGGGGATGTGCGCGACCTGTCCCATTTAAAACAGGCTTTTGAAGATACCCGGCCGGAGATCGTAATACATATGGCTGCGCAGCCATTAGTCCGCGAGTCTTATATTAATCCGGTGTATACGTATGAAACCAATGTCCTGGGAACGGTGAATGTGCTGGAATGTGTGAGGCTGTCGTCTTCCGTAAAGTCTTTTGTAAATGTTACGACGGATAAAGTATATCTGAACAAAGAATGGGAATGGGGATATCGGGAAAATGATGAGTTAAATGGTTTTGATCCGTATTCCAATTCCAAATCATGCGCGGAGCTGGCGACCAGCAGTTACATAAATTCTTTTCTAAAGGAAAAAGGAACGGCGGTTTCTACGGTGCGGGCAGGGAATGTCATCGGCGGCGGCGATTTTGCCAAAGACCGGATTATACCTGACTGCGTACGTGCAGCGGAAGCCGGAAAAGAAATGATCGTAAGAAATCCCTACTCCGTACGTCCGTATGAACATGTTTTGGAACCGGTTGCAGCCTATCTGATGATTGCGCAAAAACAATACGAGGACCAAAAGTACAGCGGAAACTATAATATCGGGCCGGAAGAGAGCGACTGCCGTTCCACAGGGGAGATTGTCGATTTGTTTTGCCGGCTATGGAAAGAACGGACGGGAAAAGATATGACATGGAAAAATCTCCATGACGGCGGCCCTCATGAAGCCAATTTTTTGAAGCTGGATTGTTCAAAGATAAAAATAATGTTTCAATGGCATCCCCGCTGGACGATAGAAGACGCCGTGAAAAAAACAATAGAGTGGGCCAGCGTATACCTGGACGGAGGCGATGTGGCGCAGTGCGCCAGACAGCAGATCAAGGAATATTTCGGTTCGGGAACATTTTGACGGAAAGCAGGAAAAAGATGGAAAAAAACGTAATATTCAGTATATTTATGTGTGCAAGGAATACGGAGGACACGCTTCCTCACGCAATAGAATCAGTAAAAATACAAACCTGCAAAGACTGGGAAATGATTATCATTGACAACGGAAGCACGGACGGGACCTGGCAGCTTATCCAGGCGGCTATGGAGCAGGACTCCCGGGTTAAAGGAATACATCTGGATCAGGGCGTTGGCTGGCCGAAAGGCGCAAGTATCTGTATGGAGTATGCATCTGGGGAATATATGACGTTTTTGGCGGCAGACGATTTCCTTTTGGGTCCCGGGAGTTTGCAGGCGATCAAAAATGCACTGCCGGAAAAACCGGATATGGTTTTCTGCGGGCATGCATCCGTCCAGTTAGCCGGTAATATGTACCGCATCGGCGGCGGAATCATTCCGGAAAAAAGAATGTATACAGGGGAAGATAAAATTTCCGACCTGTTTGAAATCATGGGGACGCTTTACTACAATTCTTTTTTTCATTTTATTAGCCTGGAACTGTTACGGAAGAACGGCATTAATTTTTATGAGCCGTTTTATGCGGATTATGAGGGAGTGACGGAGGCCATCTGCAAGGCGTCAAAAATTGCCGTAGTAAACCATGCGGTGTACGCCCTGACTGCAAATACTTCACAGACCGCAGGGACATCGACCTGGAAAGATTATGTGATGCAATGGAGGAGCGTGAGAAACACTTTAGTGGAAAAAGGGCGTTACAGTAAAGAAAAACTCAAATACATAGCTGTGAGAATATTTAACAATAATATGGCTATTTTAAAAAGCATCTGTTTTGAAGAAAAAGTCCGGGATAAAGAAATGAACGACATGGTTGTTTCTTACGCCGAAAGATGCAGATTTCTGGAAAATCTCCTGAATCAGAAAGAAACGGTAGAAACGTTTTATTTTGCCGGAAGACAGTATTATGCAGAAGGCATTTTTGAATATATGAAACATATATATGCACAATACAGAAAGCTGGAGGCTCCTGCCGGAATCCCTCTGAAAACGAAATGGATGGACAGGCTTATAGAAGGGTTATGCGTTTATGACGGAGAATATTATGTAAATAGAACAACGTTTTGTAAACAAGATTATGAAGAGGTATGCGCTGCGCTGGCAGATGAAAGTAATACAGGCACGTTTGGGTATGAGCTGGCTGCGTCTATGAAAGAATTTGTAACAGAGGATACTGCATATTTGTGGCATACGATATCTGAAACATATATAAACCGGATGCAAAAGCAGATATATGAGCTGTTATTCTTGGCAATTGAAATAAAAAAACGCGGCAGAGCAGCGGAGGTTGTTGAGATTGTAAAAGAAAGTATGGAGATTTTGCAGGAAATTCGCGCATATTTGTCCGAACAGCAATTGGGGCGCATTACGGATGATATAAAAATGGTTTTAGGCGGAGTGTAGTTTGCGGCATGGATGCATGGATAAAGAGTTTTGAAACAGGATATCTTTTTCTAAACAATTACTGTCAAACAGTCGATACATATAAAATAACTTTGAGAAAGTAACTTTGGGAAAGCAAAAGAAGTGATATCGCCCTATTGTTTGCATGACAGGAAATTCGTGAATTTATGAAAATACTGATTTACCACTGGAAAGCCTACAACTACATAGACATTATAGAAACGTTCCGCCAAATGGGACATGAAGTCAACGTATTCAAGTATCCTCTGGAACACTATGACGACGACCCCGTGTTCGCGCGCCTGTTGGCGGAAAAGCTGGATGAAGCGGAATATGATTTTGTATTTACCGTAAACTATTTTGCCGTTATTTCCGAAGTTTGTCAGGAAAAAGGCCGGAAATATGTAGTCTGGACATGCGATAATCCGCTGATCAGCATGTATCATCAGGCGGTGTTTTACCCGTGCAACTATTTTTTTACGTTTGACAAGACGAATTATTATGAGTTCCGCCAGATGGGGGTCAAACAGATCTGGCATTTGCCGCTAACCGCAAATGCACACCGAATCCAAGCGATATTGCAGCAGTTTCCGGCAGCGGAAAGCAGCGGTACAGACATCGGCAGTACGGGCGGCGGCAGTGCAAATGAATATAAGCATGATATAACTTTTGTTGGAAGCTTGTATGAAAGGAATACTTATGATAAAATAGAGCATCGGCTTCCGGAATATCTTCGGGGATATCTGGAAGGAACCATTCAAGCCCAGATGAATATTAGCGGCGGCAATATTATTGGGAAGATGTTGACGCCGGATATTATGGCGCAACTGGAAACTTACTTTACATTAGAAAAATCAGAGAAATCATTTTCGAATTTAAATTTAATTTTCGGAACAACTGTACTGGGATTCAAGGTTGCGGCAGAGCAGAGAATAGAATTGCTGAATATGCTGTCAAAGAAGCACCGGGTAAGCGTTTATTCGAACAGCAATTTGTCCTGTCTGCCGTTTTGCGAGGCCTGCGGTTCGGCAGATTACTGGACGAAACTACCGCAGGTGTTTGTTGAGAGTAAAATTAATTTAAATCTTACCATACCGAACATCAAAAGTGGAATCCCGCTCCGGGTATGGGACGTGCTGGCGTCTGGAGGATTCCTGATGACGAATTATCAGGTAGAGATTCTGGATTATTTTGAGCCGGACCGGGATCTGGTGATTTTTGAAAGCCCGGAAGAGCTGGAAAAGAAAGTGAGTTATTATTTGGAGCATGAGGAGGAACGGGAGCAGATTGCGCGAAACGGCAAAGAAAAACTGGTCAGATACCATCCTTATAACGGCAGATTACAGAAAATGCTTTCTACTGTATTTGAAAAGTAAGCGTTACGATTTGAAAAGTAAGCGTTGCGATTTGAAAAGTAAGCGTTACGATTTTGATAGTATTTAAAAAGCATCTTATGGGACAAAAAAATCTCTATAAGGTGCTTTTTTGGAAAAAATAAAAAACAGCTTCTTGACAATCCGAAAGGTCAGTAGCATAATTTTAACCGCATGTTAGATAGAGCTAACTGCAAGCTTTGGGGGAATGGATCATGTTATTTAGTAAAGAGGTCGGCTGGAAAATTAGCGGGATAAACAGGGAATACCACAGAAGTTTTTGTAAAAATTATTGCAGAAAAAGCAAGAGGCTGACAGTATTTTTGTGTATAGCGGCGCTGGGGCTTTTTACGGGGTGTGAAAAAGGCTTCGTCACAAAAGAAGAAACATCTGACCAAATCGTCACGGCAGAAACAAAAGAAAAAACAGATACAAACACAAAAACGGACCGGAAAGAAGCGTCTGCTGATATATTTGCCATGGATACTTATATGACAGTTGCCGCATATGGTGAACATGGACAGGAAGCGGTCGATGCCGCGGAAAAAGAAATCGAACGGCTGGACGATCTTTTGTCTACCGGAAACGGAAAAAGTGAAGTCAGTCAGATTAACCGAAATGGAGGCGGCGTGCTTTCTCCGGATACGTTGGCGTTATTGAAGCGTTCTCTGGAAATTTATAAAAGTACCGATGGGGCATATGATATCACGATTTATCCGCTTATGAAGCTATGGGGATTTACGACAAAACAGTTTGTGGTGCCGGATGAAGATGCGCTTGCGGACGCACTGGAGCTGGTTGGTTCGGATGCGTTGTCGTGGAGTGAAGGAGGCAAGAAGCAGAAACTTGTCCTGGAAAAGGAAGGGGCGGCAATTGATTTTGGCGGAATTGCGAAAGGATACGCTTCCGACAGGATCATGGAAATTTATAAAGAGTATGGAGTATCCAGCGGGCTGGTCAGCCTGGGAGGCAATATATCTGCTCTCGGCGTAAAACCGGACGGGACAAAATGGAGGATTGCGATTCAGGATCCGGAGGATGAAAACGGTTATCTGGCTGTTTTAAATATAGAAAACGAGGCGGTAATCACATCGGGCGGTTATGAGAGATATTTTGAAGAGGACGGTATTATTTATCATCACATTATTGATCCGTCTACCGGTTATCCGGCAAACAACGGGCTGATTTCCGTAACGATTGTCAGTGAAGACGGAACTCTGGCGGACGCGCTTTCCACATCATTATATGTTATGGGTACGGAGAAAGCTATGGCTTATTGTAAAGACCATGCCGTAGCGGACGGCTTTGACGTGATCCTCTATACAGATGACGGGAAGCTTTATGCGACAAGCGGTATAACTCCAAATATCACAAGCGATATGGAAATATTGGAAATCAGGACGTCCGGAGATTAAGAAAATCAGAACTGGAATACTATGGGAAAGGAAATGCTTTTAGGTACGGAATTTTCAGGATATTTGTCTGAAGCAAGACGTACATACCGGAATGAGTAAAAAGTGAAAAGCAACGAGCATTTATATGTTATAATGAAAATAGCTTTACTGTATGCGTTGTACCTGATAATTATGAAGCTGTGACAATAAAAAGAAAGAAAAAGAATAAGAAATGAGGAAAAGATGAGGGATCTGGAATTTCTGAACATGCAAAGCAGCCGCAAAAACGATAAGAAAACATCACCGGCCGTGACGGTGGCCTGGGGCGCAATGATTACGGCGCTGGCGTTGGTATTCAGCTATGTGGAATCTTTGGTACCGATTAATTTCGGGATTCCGGGGATTAAACTGGGACTGGCAAATCTGGCGATTGTGATTGCATTTGTTCTGCTTGGAGGGAAAAAAGCCTATGCGATTTCCGTAATACGTATTTTGCTGGCAGGCTTTTTGTTTGGTAATTTGATGTCGATCGGTTATTCGCTGGCAGGCGGCGTGCTGAGCCTGGCCGTGATGCTCCTTATGTATTGCAGATTCGGAATGTCGTTGTTCAGCGTCAGTGTTGCAGGTGGGATTGCCCATAATATTGGCCAGCTTCTAATTGCAATGGCGGTTGTCGAAAATTTAAACCTGATTTATTATGCTCCGGTATTGCTTATATCCGGGGCGCTAACGGGATTGGTTATAGGTGTGTTATCCAATGTGCTTCTACCCGTCATGAAAAAAGCATTTCACAGGTTAAATTAATCCGTGGAATGCTTTTAATATACTTTCTGATTGTTTAAATGGACTTTAAATTTAAATAAATCTTAAATTTCTCATAAATTAGCTTAATAATACAGATCCAGCATCATTCCTGAATAAATGGAGCTGATGTAAGGCGTAGCAAAATTACGCCCCGGATTTTTGTAAACGACAATTACTTTGTTGACATATTTCATTGGATTCAGGGAAGCCTCGGTAGCTTTCTGGTTTAAAGAATCCTTAAAGTTGTTCAAAATAGTGAAAAGCTCATCTTTGGCGTTCGGTGCCGCGATCGCATCTGTCAGCAGCGCTTTATCCATACGGATGGAACCGTTCTCATTGACTTGTAGGCCAATGGATTCCAGTTCGTTTTGGTAGGCGCGTGCGCTGCCGGCCATATCCTGCCGTAAATACTGGCTCTTCTGCACGCTGTTACTGTAATTGTCGGCAAGTTGTATAACGGAATTATAAGAATCCACAAGAGTCTGGATATTGTCCGTAATGGCGTCTACATTTGTTTTAAATCCTACCGTAGTTTCCTCTCCCGGCGGACTGACACCGTTTAACGTAATCTCAAATTCCCGGTTAATCGTAAACGTGTTGGAATAGGAAGTCCTTTCCTGTCCGTTTAACAGGAAAGAAGAATTCTGCGCATTTTGCGTGACGGAATCAATTCCCAGAGTATCCAATACATCGGCGGATGGAGTTCCCGGCCGCGCGGAAATACGGAAGATTTCTTCTTCTCCCGGCGTTAACCCGGTCTGTGCAGAGGTGATTTGCAGAGAAGTATTTTCGCCGTCCTCTTTCACTTCGGCGTTTAATCCGATGTTGGCATTTTGAATCAAAGAAGCCAGTTTTGTCTGAATTTTCCTGTTGGTATCGCCCGGATTAATACTGAACTGAAACTCGTACGCATTTGCAGGCGTAGAGAGGTCAAAAGTAAAGGATCCGGATGGAAGATCGCTGATGTCAGCCGGGAGGTAGTTTCCCATATTTATTTGCGGCTTTGCAAGCTGGTTTACGATAACTTTAAAACTGTCGGTAGAAGAACGGTTTGCATTTTCGCCGATATAACTCGCTGAAATAAGGTCTTTCTGTGAGGAATAGGCAACCTTTTTTTCAAACGCGTCCTCCAGTCCTTCGTCGTTCGTGCTTAAAGAAGCGACCACATTTTTAATTCCACGGGCGCTTTCTTTTAAGTCGAGTACAAATTTCTGCATATCGTTCCTGCCGCTTTTTATTTTATAAAGAGGTGATTCCTTATTTAACTTTACAATATTATTCCACACCATACGTAACTCGCTGCGTTTATGGGAATCATAACGGGATACAGGCGGCGGTCCGTATGTGTTTAAATAATCGCTGTAAAAAGTTGAAATTGCAGACATTAAAGTTACCTCCTTTCCGGAATAGTCATAAATGTAAAATTGTTTTTATATAAATCAATATTAACGGCTTATAATTAATGAAACTCAAAACAAATAAAACAAGTATAAATAAATTATAATAGAAATTTGTTAATTTGTCATTCGTAAATTGTTAATTTTTGTAATAAAATGCCGGAATCAGAGGATCGGACGTGCGATCATCACAATATTACCGGTATTATAATAGGCGCGAAACGGTTTTTCCAGCCGCAATCCTTTGCCGTAATACATGGAAACATGATAAATGCCTTTGTACCGTCCGTTTCCGGAATTGCCGTAAAAAATCAGGTCACCGGGCTGCAGATGCGATACGTCGATGTAGCCGTAAGAAATCGCTTTTCCGGTCCGTTCCAGATGCAGCGCCATACTGGCTGCGGTCGGAGCCCAGGACGGTGTTCCGCCAAGCAGGGATGTGTTGCAGCCGTATGCCCGGAACACAAGGGAACTGCAGTCATAATAACCGGCAGTCATCCTGCGGGCCTGGCTGTAACTGGAACTGTACATAATTGCCTTGCCGACACGGGTTGCATTGATTGCCTCGGCGGGTACCACTTCTACAACATAAGAGAATTTTTTTCCGTCGGCATTGACGGTAATTGTAGCTTTCCCGTGAGTTTTGCCGCGGATAACACCTTTCTTACTTACGCTGGCAATCGCCGAATTGGAGCTTTTATATGTTACCTTACTTTTCTTTGCCAGTCCTTTAACGGAAATGGTTTTACGTCCTCCCGAAGAAATCATCGCATGGCGGGTTTTTAATTTCGGGTTGGAAACATATACTTTACAGCGTATGGTTTTGCCGTCTGCGACGGCCTTAATTGTTGCAGTCCCTTTTTTGCGTCCTTTGATCGTGCCGTCCGAATCGACGGAAACCACGGATTTTCTGGAACTGCCCCATTTTATCCGGCTGTAGGAATTTGTATTTTTTACAGAAAGTTTTTTCCTTACGCCGACGGCGGAAACGACGGTGCGTGTTTTGAACGCAGGGTCGGATACTTTTGCCGTACATTTATATGTAGCGGTTTGCCCGTCCGCAAATGTAACTTCGGCTGAAATAGTGGCCGTACCGATTTTTTTTGCAGTAACCGTTCCGGAATTGTTTACGGAAGCGATTTTTGGCGCGGATGATTTCCAGCGTGTGTTTTTTACCGAAAGCTTCTGTCCGTCCTTTTTGACGGACAATGTTTTGGAAGTTCCTTTTGCCAGCGAAAACTGCTGGTCGGAAATGCCGGTGTCAACGACTTTGATCGTACAGGTATTGCTCCAGGAAATATAACGGCCGTCCTTAAAAGTAGAAAAACTGACGGATATTTTTGCCGTTCCCTTTTTCAGGCCCTTGATCGTGCAGGTGTTTCCTTTCCTGTGCAGGCTGACGCAGGAGCTGCCGGTAGTATTGGTAAAAAACGGATAAATTCCTGTCGGAGCGTTTTTGATATACAGAGAAACGTCTGTACCGGCCATAATCGTCCGATTTGTAATATTTAGTTTGCAGGAGCTGTCCTGCACGGTAATCGTGCAGCTTGCTTTGGCATTGCCGACAGTAGCGGTAATTGTTGTCTTACCGGTCTTTTTTGCAGTAACAATTCCGTCTTTATCTACGGAAGCCACGCCCGGTTTGGAGGATTTCCATTTCACGGCGGCGTATTCCGGCCGGACCGATGCGTGAATGATAAGAGTGCTTCCTTTATATAATGAGGTTTGTTTTATATTTAATGAAACGGACGGTTTTTTTACCGTTACTTTACATTTTTTCGTGATACCGTTTGCAGAAGCCGTGATCGTTACCGTGCCGGTTTTTTTTCCGGTTACGGTACCGTTTTCTACCGTGGCTATTTTGGAATTGCCGGTTGTCCATGTGACTTTGGCGGTCGGTTCCGGCGTTGCGGTCAGCTGGTACGGAACTTTGACATATGCGGTTGCCTTTGAAGGTAATTCCAGATCCGGAGCAGGTTCTTCTTCTGCGCCGACGGCAGACAGGGAAGCGGTTTCATCCGGTGTCAGTATTGTACGATTGGCATGGTCTGTATTATTGGTGGAATCCGGGGTTAAAACCGTATTTCCAGTTGGGGAACCGGGCGGGTTACCGGTATTCGCGAAAACGGCCTGTGGCGGAACAGACGTAAAAATAAGCGACAGTGTCAACAGCAATATAGCAACTGGTTTTAACGGTTTCATTTGTAACTCCTTTTCCTTTTTCCTGTGTTTAATAATATAAATCGGGAATAAAATAAGATAAATACCCATTACTTATATCGGACAATGCGGATTGATATTTAACAGGAAGCGGAATATTTTATAACAATTCAGCCATCGCCAAAATTATGGGCGAATCATGCTTGCATGAATGAGCACAGAATGACGGAGAGGGCTGAATTGTCATAATATTTTTTTGCCGCGCGCAAATAACTTGACAGGACTTGCGGTTTGTGCTATAGTGTTCTAGCTATGGAAGTAGGTCTTTTTTTTTGACTTAAAATGACCGCAAAACAAGAATTTAAGTGGAGGTGGAAGTTGTGCGTACAAAAATCACATTGGCATGTACAGAATGTAAGCAGCGTAATTACAACATGACCAAGGACAAAAAAACTCATCCGGACAGAATGGAAACAAAAAAATATTGCAGGTTTTGCAGAAAGCATACCATGCATAAAGAAACGAAATAGTTTCCGGCTGTTAGTAAAGGAGTGACGAAATGGGCGAAACAGAAAACACAAAAGCTCAGAAAGAGAGCTGGGTCGACGGCCTGAAAAATGAATTTGGCAAGATTGCATGGCTCAACAAAAAGACACTTGGAAAACAGACGGTAGCAGTCGTCATTGTTTCAGTGATTGTAGGTTTTATTATTGCGATACTGGATACGGTCATTCAGTACGGAGTAGATTTTTTAACCGGTATTGGCGTTTAAATGGAGGTCATGAAATATGGCAGAAGCAAACTGGTATGTCGTTCATACCTATTCAGGGTATGAGAACAAGGTCAAGGCGAACATTGAAAAGACAATTGAAAACAGGCATTTGGAAGAACAGATATTGGAAGTAAGGGTTCCGATGCAGGATGTTGTTGAATTGAAAAATGGTGCAAGGAAACAGACGCAGAAGAAAATGTTTCCGGGATATGTCCTGATCAATATGGTTATGAATGACGATACGTGGTATGTAGTCAGAAATACCAGAGGAGTAACCGGGTTTGTGGGCCCGGGGTCAAAACCGGTGCCGTTGACAGAGGCAGAGATGAAACCGTTGGGAATCAACGCCGGAAGCGTTATCGTTGATTTCGAAGAGGGAGATGAGGTTGTGGTGACCGGAGGCGTATGGAAAGATACGGCCGGTGTTGTACAGTCCGTCAACCAGGGCAAACAGATTGTAACAATCAATGTGGAAATGTTTGGCCGCGAAACGCCGGTAGAAATAAGTTTCGCAGAAGTAAAGAAAGCTTTATAGGAAAAGCATGAAAAGGTAAGTAAGATAAGGAGGAATTTTCCAAATGGCAAAGAAAGTAGAAGGATATATTAAATTACAGATCCCGGCCGGAAAAGCAACGCCGGCGCCGCCAGTTGGCCCGGCACTCGGCCAGCACGGTGTAAATATCGTAGAATTTACAAAACAGTTTAATGCAAGAACTGCGGATAAAGGCGACCTGATTATTCCGGTAGTGATTACGGTATACGCAGACAGAAGTTTCAGTTTCGTAACGAAAACTCCGCCTGCACCGGTACTGATTAAGAAAGCGTGCAACATTAAATCCGGTTCTGCAGAACCGAACAAAACAAAAGTTGCCACGATTTCAAAAGAAAAAGTAAAAGAAATCGCAGAAACAAAAATGCCTGATTTGAATGCGGGTTCCCTTGAAGCAGCTATGAGCATGATTGCAGGAACAGCAAGAAGCATGGGCGTAACAGTAGAAGAATAATTCAGTTAGAACTTAGTGGGAGGGGTGCTCCCGATATTACCACAGGAGGTATTGATTCATGAAAAGAGGAAAGAAATATATTGAGGCTGCTAAAAAAGTTGACAGAACAGTACAGTACGAGGCAGCCGATGCAGTCAAATTAGTGAAAGAAGTAGCAATTGCTAAATTTGACGAAACGATCGAAGCTCATATCAGAACAGGTTGTGATGGACGTCATGCAGAACAGCAGATCCGCGGAGCCGTTGTACTGCCGCACGGCACAGGTAAAACAGTTCGTGTGCTTGTTTTTGCCAAAGGGGCAAAACTGGACGAAGCACAGGCTGCAGGCGCGGACTTTGTAGGCGGAGAAGAACTGATACCGAAGATCCAGAACGACGGATGGCTGGATTTTGACGTTGTGGTTGCTACTCCGGATATGATGGGCGTTGTTGGCCGTCTGGGCCGTGTACTTGGACCGAAAGGTTTGATGCCAAACCCGAAAGCAGGTACGGTTACTATGGACGTAACGAAAGCGATTGCGGACATCAAAGCAGGTAAGATTGAGTATAGATTAGATAAAACAAATATTATCCATGTGCCAATTGGAAAAGCTTCCTTTACAGAGGAACAGTTAGCGGACAACTTCCAGACACTGATGGATGCAATTGTGAAAGCAAGGCCGAGCGCATTGAAAGGCCAGTATTTAAGGAGTATTACGCTTGCTCCGTCTATGGGTCCTGGTGTCAAAGTCAGCACCGTGAAGTACGCATAGAATCATTAGGATACCGCATTTTATGATTGACATCCAATAAATACAGTGCTATAATAGCAACGCAATTGCCGAAGACAGCAGGTGCCGCAAGGCGTAATCGGATGAGCCTGCCGAGGGATTCTGTAAAACACAGTGATGTTTTGAAATGAATTTCTACCTCTCTGCTTCGGCAGGGAGGTTTCTTGTTGTATAGAACAGCAATCGCGATAAAATAAAACAAGGAGGAAAAGAGTGTGGCAAAAGTAGAATTAAAACAGCCGATCGTACAGGAAATTTCTGATTGTGTCAAAGGCGCGCAGTCCGTTGTAATCGTAGATTACCGTGGGTTAACCGTTGCAGAAGATACACAGTTAAGAAAAGAAATGAGAGAAGCTGGTGTTACTTATAAAGTATATAAGAACACATTAATGAATTTTGCGTTCAAAGGAACGGAATTTGAGCCGCTGACAGAAATGTTGGAAGGCCCGAATGCAATCGCCGTTTCCATGACGGATGCAACAGCGCCGGCACGTATTCTGGCTAAATTTGCAAAAACAGCGCCGGCTTTGGAATTAAAGGCAGGCGTGGTAGAAGGAACATATTACGACACGGAAGGCATCAAACAGATTTCTGCGATTCCGTCAAGGGAAGAATTGCTTTCCAAGTTCCTGGGAAGTATTCAGTCGCCTGTTGCAAACTTTGCACGTGTGATCAGCCAGATCGCAGAAAAAGGCGGTGCGGCTGATGCGGCGGTAGAAGCGGCGCCTGCGGAAGCAGCAGAAGCTCCGGCAGAAGAAGCTTAGAAACAAACAATATAAAATAAAAATGAAAAGGAGAAAAATACAATGGCAAAATTAACAACAGCTGAAATGATAGAAGCAATTAAAGAATTAAGCGTTTTGGAATTAAACGAACTGGTTAAAGCATGTGAAGAAGAATTTGGCGTATCCGCAGCAGCAGGCGTTGTAGTTGCAGCAGCAGGCGGAGATGCAGCGGCAGGCGAAGAAAAGACAGACTTTGATGTTGAACTGACAGAAGTTGGACCAAACAAAGTTAAAGTCATTAAAGTAGTTCGTGAAATCACAGGACTTGGCCTGAAAGAAGCGAAAGAAGTAGTTGACGGCGCTCCTAAAGTAGTGAAAGAAGCTGCTGAAAAAGCGGAAGCAGAAGACATCAAAGCAAAACTGGAAGCAGAAGGCGCTAAAGTTACACTTAAATAAAAAACCTTGTATTACAATGCGGCATGCACAACTGATGTGTTATGCCGTTTTTGTAATATAGTTAAAATTAAGTTGAGGATAGAATGAATAAAATAAAACCGGAAAAAATCTGGACGGAAGAAAACCGGAAAAAAATAATTCAAATACTGATATTAGCGGCGCTGTTAATCCTGCTGCCTCTGGCCGCCGAATGGCAGATGAAGCATATGGAAAGCAGGACGTTGGCGCCGGTTTTTGCAGATCATGAATATATGGCCTTTTATCTGGAAAAGGACATGCTTTTGGAAATGGAAAAGCAGAAAGAGGAAGAGTCAGTTCCGAAAGAAGAAGAGGTATATGCATTTTTGCAGGGACCGAGATCGTACGAAAGAAAACAATCGGGCGCCGGCGACTGGGCGCTGGAAATAATAAATGGAAACAGTTTCGCAGGGTTTGGATGCGGCGCATGCTGCATGGCTAACATTTACAGTACCCTGTCCCCTTATGAATGTTCTCCGCTGGAGATGTGTTATTTTGCAATGGAACATACCGGGTATCAGCCTACCCGCAAAGTCGGGGCAATCGGCTGGGGAGATTTGAAATACGGACTGCGGGCGGCAGGGATAGACTGCGAACTGGAGTACAAAACCGACACATATGAAGCGTTTCAGGAGATGATGGCGGACGCGAAAAGTATGGTTGCGCTGGTGTCAAGTGACGAGGACGATACGTTTTGGAAAGATACCCACGGCCACTATGTAAATATATGGCTGTATGATGACGAGGACGATACGGTGTTTCTGGCAGAACCGGGAGATCCGAATAACAACCGCAGCCGGATTCCTTTGCGGTATATATATGACGCGCTGAAAACTTCCAGTACGTATCAGTTTCTGGCGGTAGCAGGATATACGGAAGAAAATGATGTGTGGAAGCATAACGGGATAGGGGGCACCTGGTACCGCTGAGGCGCTGCTCCGATCTCTTTTGTATGCTCCGCTATGTCGGAACTTCCAAAATACAGGATAAGAAAATATTATCAGAACGTTTCGTTTGCCGACAGATTTCCGGGTTGTGCTGTCGGAGAGGGAAACATTGGAAGAATTTTCAAGTATCCCTTATCTCCGGGAAAATGGGCGAAATGGATTCCCCCGAGTTCACTGTCTGAGGTTTTCCTCAAAGTTTTGGACGCACCTTGGCGGGACATGTTTTTCCTGTCCTGCCCCGGATAAAAAGTTTCATTATAGAATCAACCTGTAAGATTGCACAAAAAATTTAGGAGTTGCCTTTGTGCAGGAAAATGAGATTTTCTTATCGTCCTGCACAAAGACAGCAATTTCGGGACAGGGATGTCCCGAAAAACCCTTGCTGAGTCCGGACGGCGAATCAAGGGTGATTGCGTGAATTGTAATAAATAAATCAGGACGGTTAGAAAATCCATTTGACGAAACAGGCAAGACAAAATATTTTGTGCAATCTGCCAGGGCAAATATATAAAAGAACTTTTTATCCGAGGCAAGACATAAGGAAAACCATGTTCCGCCGCCGATGTTCATACGCTTGACGGAAAACCGAGTTTGAATCGGGGGAATCAAATCACATCCGCCCATCCCAGAGTTAGGGATACTAAAAATTCTGGAACCGGTTTCCCGGCTCTGACAGCATAACCCGGAAATCCACGATAATAAAATACAGATAATATTTTTTTATCCTGTATTTTGAAAGAGCCGGCGCAGCGGAACATACAAAAAGAAAGCGGAACACGGCGAAAAAGGTGTTGACTTCCAAGAAAAGGTTGTGTTATAGTATAGTTTGCATTATTGTGGTGCAGTGGCCTTTTTTTGCCCAAAAACAGGAAGAAAAGGCAAAAAATAGAAAACGAGAGGTGAAACGTCAATGGAGAAAGATAGAATACGTCCTGTGAAAGCTGGAAAAAGTGTACGCATGAGCTATTCGCGGCAAAAAGAAGTTTTGGAAATGCCAAATCTCATTGAGGTCCAGAAAGACTCTTATCGCTGGTTTTTGAAAGAAGGACTTCGTGAAGTGTTTGCTGATATCTCCCCGATTTCTGATTATAGCGGACATCTGAGCCTGGATTTCGTTGATTTTACATTATGCGAGGATGATGTAAAATATACGATTGCGGAATGTAAAGAACGGGACGCGACATATGCTGCGCCGTTGAAAGTCCGGGTAAGGCTGTATAATAAAGAAATTGATGAGATAAATGAACATGAAATTTTTATGGGCGACCTCCCGCTTATGACAGAAACAGGAACGTTTGTAATTAACGGGGCAGAACGAGTTATCGTCAGCCAGTTAGTGCGTTCTCCAGGAATTTACTATGCCATTACACATGATAAAGTAGGGAAAAGACTATTTTCCTGTACGGTAATACCGAATCGTGGCGCATGGTTAGAATACGAAACAGACTCCAATGACGTTTTTTATGTACGTGTAGACCGTACAAGGAAAGTGCCGATCACTGTCCTGATCCGTGCGCTGGGTATTGGCACGAATCAGGAAATTGTTGATTTATTTGGGGAAGAACCAAAGATAATCGCAAGTTTTGGCAAAGACACTGCCACCAATTATCAGGAAGGCCTGTTGGAATTGTATAAAAAGATCCGTCCCGGCGAGCCGCTTTCCGTAGAAAGCGCGGAAAGCCTGATCACAGCGATGTTTTTTGACCCAAGACGTTATGACCTCGCCAAAGTTGGCAGGTATAAATTTAATAAAAAACTGATGTTAAGAAACCGTGTCAATGGACAGGTTTTAAGCGAAGACGTCGTTTTGCCGGATACCGGGGAAGTGATTGAAAAAGGTACGGTATTAACGAGGGAACTGTGCGATACGATCCAGAATGCGGCGACGCCATACATTTGCGTGCAGGCAGAAGAACGCAATGTAAAGGTGCTTTCCAGCATGATGGTGGATATCCGCAATTTCGTGGATATCGAAGACCCGAGAAGCATCGGCGTGACGGAACTTGTATATTATCCGGTGCTAAAACAGTTGCTGGAGGAATATGACGGAAAAGACAAAGCGGAGCTGATTGATGCGATCCGCAGAAATATTCCGGATCTGATTCCAAAGCATATTACAAAAGAAGATGTGCTGGCGACGATCAATTATAATATGAACCTGGAATACGGAATGGGCAACGACGATGATATCGACCATTTGGGCAACCGCCGGATCCGCGCGGTTGGCGAACTTTTGCAGAACCAGTACCGTATCGGCCTGTCCAGGCTGGAAAGAGTCGTCCGCGAAAGAATGACAACGCAGGATCTGGAAGGGATTTCCCCACAGAGCCTGATTAATATCAAACCGGTTACGGCGGCCGTAAAAGAATTTTTCGGTTCTTCCCAGTTGTCACAGTTTATGGATCAGAACAATCCGTTGGGCGAGCTGACGCATAAGCGCCGCCTTTCCGCACTGGGACCAGGCGGTTTGTCGCGTGACAGAGCCGGATTCGAGGTTCGTGACGTGCATTATTCTCATTACGGAAGAATGTGTCCGATAGAAACGCCGGAAGGTCCGAATATCGGACTGATCAACTCACTGGCATGCTATGCACGGATTAACGAGTATGGTTTTGTGGAAGCTCCGTATCGGAAGATTGACAAATCTGATCCGAAAAATCCGCGCGTTACCGAAGAAGTAGTATATATGACGGCGGACGAAGAGGATAATTATCATGTGGCGCAGGCGAACGAGGCGTTGGATGCGGAAGGATATTTCGTGCGAAATTCTGTGTCCGGCCGATACAGGGAAGAAACACAGGAATACGAAAAATCCATGTTTGACTATATGGACGTATCTCCGAAAATGGTGTTTTCCGTAGCGACGGCACTGATTCCGTTCCTGGAAAATGACGACGCCAACCGCGCTCTGATGGGATCCAACATGCAGCGTCAGGCCGTGCCGTTGTTGACAACGGAAGCGCCGGTAGTCGGTACCGGTATGGAAGCAAAAGCGGCCGTGGATTCCGGCGTATGCGTAGTGGCCAAAAAAGCAGGCGTTGTGGAACGCTCTGAATCGAGCCAGATCATTATCAAAAACGACGACGGCACGAGAGATGTGTATAAACTGACGAAGTTTGCAAGAAGCAACCAGTCAAACTGCTATAACCAGAAACCGATCGTATCAAAAGGGGACCGCGTGGAAGCCGGCGAAGCTATTGTCGACGGAGCGTCCACTTCAAACGGCGAGATAGCGTTAGGTAAAAATCCGCTGATCGGCTTCATGACATGGGAAGGATATAACTACGAGGACGCCGTGCTGTTAAGTGAACGGCTGGTACAGGACGATGTGTATACGTCTATCCATATAGAAGAATATGAAACGGAAGCACGGGATACGAAATTAGGACCGGAAGAGATTACGCGCGACGTTCCGGGCGTCGGCGACGACGCGCTGAAAGATCTGGATGAGCGCGGAATTATCCGCATTGGGGCAGAAGTGCGCGCCGGCGATATTCTGGTCGGTAAAGTAACTCCGAAAGGCGAAACGGAACTGACGGCGGAAGAACGGCTTCTGCGCGCCATTTTTGGTGAGAAAGCGCGTGAAGTGCGCGATACTTCCCTGAAAGTACCGCACGGCGAATACGGTATCGTGGTGGATGCAAAAGTATTTACAAGAGAAAACGGCGATGAACTGTCTCCGGGCGTAAACCAGGCGGTCCGTATTTATATCGCGCAGAAAAGAAAGATTTCCGTCGGCGACAAGATGGCAGGCCGTCATGGAAACAAAGGTGTTGTTTCCCGCGTGCTGCCGGTGGAAGATATGCCGTTTTTGCCGAACGGACGTCCGCTGGATATCGTGTTGAACCCATTGGGCGTGCCTTCCCGTATGAATATCGGGCAGGTGCTGGAAATCCATTTGAGCCTGGCTGCCAAAGCGCTCGGCTTTAATGTGACGACGCCTGTATTTGACGGCGCAAAGGAAAGGGATATTATGGATACCCTTGACCTTGCGAATGATTATGTAAACCTGGAATGGGAAGAATTTGAAGCAAAGCATAAAGAAAGCCTGCGTCCGGAAGTTTTACAGTATCTGTATGACAACAGGGACCACAGGGAAGTATGGAAAGGCGTCCCGATCTCACACGACGGAAAAGTCAGGCTGCGCGACGGCAGGACCGGCGAATGTTTTGACAGTCCTGTTACGATTGGGCATATGCATTACCTGAAACTGCATCATCTGGTAGATGATAAGATCCATGCCCGTTCCACAGGCCCTTATTCTCTGGTAACGCAGCAGCCTTTAGGCGGAAAAGCCCAGTTCGGCGGCCAGCGTTTCGGTGAGATGGAAGTATGGGCGCTGGAGGCATACGGCGCGGCATATACGTTACAGGAGATCCTGACCGTAAAATCGGACGACGTTATCGGCCGTGTAAAAACTTATGAGGCGATCATAAAAGGAGATAATATTCCGGAATCCGGAATTCCGGAATCGTTTAAAGTATTATTGAAAGAACTGCAGTCGCTGGGGCTGGACGTCAAAGTATTGAAAGATGACCAGACGGAAGTGGAGATCATGGAAACCAGCGAATATGGAGATACCGATTTGAATTCGATTATTTCCGGAGATAAAGACTTTGCGTTTGAAAGCAATGAATCGTTTGGGGCGATGGGATTCTCAAAGCAGGAATTTGACGATAATAATGAGGAACTGGTAAGCATAGACGACGAAGAACCGGACGAGGAAGAAATTGATTTTGCAGCAGTTTTTGAGGATGTTGATCTGGACAGAGAATAACAGAGGGGGGTGTCAAAATGCCGGAAATCACGAATAACGAAACTTACCAGCCGATTTCATTCGACGCGATTAAAATCGGGCTGGCGTCGCCGGAAAAGATCAGGGAATGGTCGCGCGGCGAAGTGAAAAAACCGGAAACGATCAATTACAGAACATTGAAGCCTGAAAAAGACGGGCTTTTCTGTGAAAAGATTTTTGGACCGAGCAAAGACTGGGAATGTCATTGCGGAAAATATAAAAAAATCCGTTATAAAGGCGTTGTATGCGACAGATGTGGCGTAGAGATCACAAAAACGAACGTCCGTCGGGAACGTATGGGGCATATTGAACTGGCAGCCCCGGTTTCCCATATCTGGTATTTCAAAGGGATTCCGTCCAGAATGGGTCTGATCCTTGATCTGTCTCCAAGGACACTGGAAAAAGTATTGTATTTTGCTTCTTATATTGTGCTGGATAAGGGCGATACAGATCTGATGGCAAAGCAGGTATTGTCCGAAGCCGAATATCAGGAGGCGAGAGATAAATTTGGAAACGGCTTCCGTGTAGGCATGGGAGCGGAGTCCATTCAGGAATTACTGCAGGCGATTGATCTGGAGAAAGATGCCGCAGAATTAAAAGCAGGCTTAAAAGATGCGACAGGACAGAAAAGAGCGCGTATTATTAAGCGTCTGGAAGTTGTGGAAGCTTTCCGTGAATCCGGAAACAAGCCGGAATGGATGATTATGACGGTTATTCCGGTTATACCGCCGGATCTGCGCCCGATGGTGCAGTTGGACGGCGGACGTTTTGCCACTTCTGATTTGAACGATCTGTATCGCCGTATCATCAATCGGAATAACCGTTTGAGAAGGCTGCTCGAACTGGGAGCGCCGGATATTATTGTGCGGAACGAAAAGAGAATGCTGCAGGAAGCGGTTGACGCACTGATTGATAACGGAAGAAGAGGAAGGCCAGTAACGGGGCCTGGAAACCGTGCGTTAAAATCTCTGTCCGATATGTTAAAAGGGAAAGGCGGGCGTTTCCGTCAGAACCTGTTGGGAAAACGTGTAGATTATTCCGGACGTTCCGTAATCGTAGTCGGACCGGAACTGAAGATCTATCAGTGCGGCCTGCCGAAAGAAATGGCCATTGAGCTGTTTAAACCGTTTGTTATGAAAGAACTGGTGGCAAACGGCACGGCGCACAATATTAAGAGCGCCAAGAAAATGGTGGAAAGACTGCAGCCGGAAGTATGGGATGTGCTGGAAGAGGTTATCAAAGAACATCCGGTTATGTTAAACCGTGCGCCAACTCTGCACAGATTGGGTATCCAGGCGTTTGAGCCGATTCTTGTAGAGGGGAAAGCGATCAAACTGCATCCGCTCGTATGTACGGCGTACAACGCTGACTTCGACGGCGACCAGATGGCGGTCCATCTGCCGTTGTCCGTAGAAGCGCAGTCTGAATGTCGGTTTATGCTGTTATCTCCGAATAACCTGTTGAAACCGTCCGACGGAGGTCCGGTAGCGGTGCCTTCCCAGGATATGGTTTTGGGTATTTATTATTTGACGATGCACCGGGAAGCAGATTTCAGCGATGATCCGGAAACCGTGGAAAAAGTAGTTGCGGAATTTGACAGTGAAGAAGAAGTAAAAGCTGCTTTCGAACAGTATCAGCAGGCGAAAAAAGCCGCTTATGACGCGGCATCCGAAGAGGATATCAAAAATGGAACGGTTGCTTTGCAGGAAGGCCCTGTTTACGAAACGGAAACGATAATAAAAGTATGTATTGACCCGCAGCGGAATCGCAGGGTAGTCTGCCGTGTTGCGGATATTATGGGGCACTATTTTACTGGAACCAATACGGCGCTGCTGGCGTATGAAAACGGCGCGATTACACTCCACCAGACGATTCGGGTACGCAGAAAAATAACAACGCCGGACGGAACGGAAGTAACCGGCATTATCGCTACGACGTTAGGCCGTCTGATTTTTAACGAGATCATTCCGCAGGATCTCGGGTTTGTGAAGCGGGAAAACCCGGAAGATTACCTGAAGCTGGAAATTGATTTCCACGTAGGGAAGAAAGGCTTAAAACAGATTCTGGAAAAAGTTATCAACGTACATGGCGCGACAAAGACAGCCGAAACGCTGGACTTAATTAAAGCCATGGGATATAAATATTCTACCCGCGCGGCAATGACCGTTTCCGTATCCGACATGACCGTACCGGCGAAAAAACCAGAACTGATGGAAAACGCGCAGAAAACGGTTGACATGATCACAAAGAACTATAAGCGCGGCCTGATCACGGAAGAAGAGCGTTATAAAGAAGTCGTGGATACGTGGAAAGAAACGGACGAAGTACTGACAAAAGAATTGTTGGATGGCCTGGACAAATATAACAATATTTATATGATGGCGGACTCCGGGGCCCGTGGTTCCGATAAGCAGATTAAGCAGCTTGCGGGCATGCGAGGTTTGATGGCAGATACGACCGGCCGTACGATCGAGCTGCCGATCAAATCCAATTTCCGTGAGGGGTTGGACGTACTGGAATATTTCATGTCTGCGCACGGAGCCAGAAAAGGTCTTTCCGATACCGCGCTCCGTACCGCAGACTCCGGATACCTGACGAGGCGTCTGGTCGACGTTTCCCAGGAGCTGATCGTACGGGATATCGATTGCTGCGAAGGCAAAGACGAGATATCTGGTATGTATGTAAAAGCGTTCGTAGACGGCAAAGAAGAAATCGAAAGCCTGAAAGACAGAATTACAGGAAGATTCTCCTGTGAGGATATTGTAGATAAAGACGGAAACGTCATAGTAAAAGCAAATCATATGATCACTCCGCGGCGTGCGGATGAAGTAATTGCACGCTGCGTAGACGAAAACGGAGAACCGCTGGAAGAGATCAAGATCCGTACAATCCTTACCTGCCGTTCCCATCAGGGGATCTGTGCGAAATGTTACGGCGCCAATATGGCGACCGGCCAGGCCGTACAGGTGGGCGAGGCCGTAGGTATTATTGCGGCGCAGTCGATCGGCGAACCGGGTACGCAGCTTACGATGAGAACGTTCCATACGGGCGGCGTTGCCGGCGACGACATAACGCAGGGTCTTCCGCGTGTCGAGGAATTGTTTGAAGCAAGAAAGCCGAAAGGTTTGGCGATTATTACGGAGTTTGCTGGAATCGCAACGATTAAAGACACGAAAAAGAAACGTGAGATCATTGTGACAAACGATGAAACCGGCGAATCAAAAGCGTATTTGATTCCGTACGGTTCCCGTATTAAGATTGCGGACGGAGATAAGCTGGAAGCCGGCGACGAACTGACGGAAGGTTCCGTCAATCCGCATGACATTTTAAAGATCAAAGGCGTGCGCGCAGTACAGGATTATATGCTTCAGGAAGTACAGCGGGTTTACCGTCTGCAGGGTGTTGATATCAACGATAAGCATATCGAGGTTATCGTGCGGCAGATGTTAAAACGCATCAGAATTGAAAATAACGGCGATTCCGATTTTCTGCCGGGCACTTTGGTAGATATACTGGAATACGAAGATAAAAATGAACAGCTTCTGGAAGACGGCAGAGAACCGGCAGAGGGCAAACAGGTATTACTTGGTATTACGAAAGCATCCCTTGCCACAAATTCTTTCCTGTCGGCAGCATCGTTCCAGGAAACGACAAAAGTACTGACGGAAGCGGCGATCAAAGGAAAGATAGATCCGCTGATCGGCTTAAAAGAAAACGTTATTTTAGGAAAACTGATCCCGGCCGGTACTGGTATGAAGAGATACCAGAATATCCGCCTGAACTCTGACGCCAACATGCTGGACGGTATGGACGAACTGGATTTTGACGATATGGTTTTCGAAGAAGAGGAATTTGCGGAAAATGTATCGGGAGAGGAATCCGCGGAAGAACCGACAGAAACACAATGGGAAGAATCCGGTGAAGCGGCAGAGTTTACAGAATCTGCAGAGTATACAGAACCAGATGAATTTACGAAATCTGCAGAGCTTGCGGAATCTGCGGAACTCGCGGATTTTCCGGAAATGGATCCGGTGGAAGTATAAATAAGTATAAGAATTATAAAAAGATAAAGAAAAAGAAAGACGGACTGTTGCATTTGGGCGGCAGTCCGTTCGGCTTGTCATACGGTATTCCAGAATGTCATGCGCGCGGCCGGAAAATCGGATTACAAATTTGTAACTGTGTGTTAAAATAGGTAATAGCAATGAATTTTTTATTCAGGGAATTCAAGGAGGAGAAAAAATGGCAGATTTTAAATTTGAACCAATGCGCAGCCTGATTTATGTGGACGTAGCAAAAGAGGATTATCGGCCGAAACTGCAAAGATGGCTTTACAAAACGCATGTCCCGGACAGTATTTCCCAGTTTGAGCCTTATGTAACGAAATATGCATTTTACCCGTCGTTTCCGATGCCGCCGGAAGGAGAGCGGTTCGGCTATGCGAAAATGCAGTTGACAGAGCATCATTGGCTGGTCAGCGACCTTGACCCGCGCCTTGGCATCAAAGCGATTGCGGAAACTTTCCCGCCGGAAGTACTGGTATGGCAGGGCAATATGCCGGAAGCGGCTCTGGAAGCGATGAAAAACGGACAGGGGCCGCAGGATGCGGAAGGCGATATCGGAAACGAAGCCAGAAAAACGGACATGGAAGGCGGACATCCGTTTATCTTTGCTTTCCTGCCGATGTGGTGGGAAGAAGACATCAAAGGAAAAGGACGCACAATTGAAGACGGTGCGAATTACCGCTGGAATTTTGTAATCGGATACCCGGAAGGGTGTTCGGAAGAAGAGGGAGAAAAATGGTTTTATGAAGAAATGCTCCCGATTTTCAATGAAGCGCCGGAAGTAACCAGAATCCTGACGAGCAAAGTAAAACGTGATATCAATAACTGCGTGATGCACCGTGCGGTTGAAATCTGGTTTGAAAATCAGTCCGCTTGGTTTAAAGTTGCGGTAGAAGCGACAAAGAATATGAATAAACCGGCATGGGCGCAGCAGGAACAGTTCCCGTTCTTCAAACCGTATCACAATATCTGCAGCGTATGCGTTGCTGATTTTACAATGTCAAACAACTTGAAGAATTATCACGGATATATGCCGATGAGGTAAAAATTTTAACTCTGTCGTTTTGCAAAGAAATATGGTAAAGCGGCAGGGTTTTTGTATGATTTTTGAGGTTATTGCAGGGAACTGTAAAATTGCCGGATATCCATTGCTGTAATTTCGGTTTTCTGAAATTCCGACAAATCGCCGCAGGCGGAGCAGATAAAGGAATCCTCCCGCCAGGTTTTCAGGTCGGCGGACAGTTCGTCGGAAAGAGTATTGATTTTTGTCAGTTCGCAGGCAATACCGGTACCGAGCATTTTTGTGTACGCTTCTTTGCGTGTCCATATTTCGACAAAAGCGATATCCGTATTTTGCGTATTCCAATAGTTTTGTTCTGCCGGATGAAAAGTTTTTCTTATCACTCCCGGATGTGGTTTGCGAATGGCCTCAATATCTACACCGACAGGACTTGTCAATGAAAACCCGCATAAGATTCCGCCGTCGGTATGTGAGAGATTAAACAGAATGGAAGTGTCGTTTAAAAAAACAGGTTTTTTATTTTGCGTTACGGAGAAACGCAATTGTGATACGGCGATACCGGTCATTTGCGAAAGAATCATCTGCGCCAGCAAAGCGGCGTAAAGCGAGAGTTTTTTACTTTTATCCTGAGGATAGCGCGCGATCTGAGCCTGCCGCCTGTCAGAAACGAACGGGATCAGGGCGGTATCCGCGGGAGTAAAATCAGATGTTATGGGAAGATAATATATATGCATGGCCTGTGCCTCCGGATAATGGATATTTAATGGTCCTATTATAACCCAGGCCGGGCGATTTGCATAGGCTTATGCGGATAATAGGCCGACGGAACTGCAATTTACCAGGCGTAATGCAGCCGCTTTTACGGTAAATTTTTGCTTGACAGATTAAAATTTCCTATATATAAT
>JAAWJJ010000073.1 GCA_022796875.1 Eubacterium sp.
TTCCAGATTTTTCTATATATAGAGCAAGAGTATCGCTCAACCATCTCATTTGATGATTTTGCGACACCCTCGTTTTTTTAATCAAATAATAATACCGGTTTTACCACTTTTCCGGCCATCTGGTCGTCAATCGCTTCCTGTATTTGTTCAAACGGATAGTAGCGGAACGTTTTGTCGATTGGGAATTTTCCCGCTTTGTAAAGGTCGCAGAGAATCGGGATGATCGTACCGCTGGATACGTTTCCCATACGCGTAAACGTGATTTCCTTGCTGTCCACTTCACCGAAAAACCAACTGTCCAGTTCCATCTTTCCGCCAACCGCTGCCTGGCAGATCTTTCCGCCGGCCCTTACGGCAAGCATGGCCGCTTTGATGACGGGTGTGACGCCGCAGGCTTCTACAAGATGATGCGCGCCTGCGCCGCCCATGGCTTCCATCATGGCTTTCGTCATTTCTTCCTGTGATAACTTTTTCGTATTGACAACGGCGTCCGCGCCCGTTTCTTTTGCAAGTGCCAGACGTTCGTCGGAAATATCGGCCAGACATACTTTGGCGCCCATGGCTTTCGCCATCCATACGGCGGATAACCCGACGGCGCCGGCACCGGTAACGAGAACCCATTCGCTGACGCCCGGTTTTAATACGCTGTAAACGGAACCGGCTCCGGTGTGAAGTCCGCACCCGAGCGGTCCCGCAACTTTCAGATCCATGTCATTCGGGATTTTAATGACGCCGCGCTGGTTGGTTACGGTATATTCCGCAAAAGACGACTGCTGAAACAGAATGTGAACCGGATCTCCGTTTCTGCTTAACGGCGTCGTGTCAAAGAAGTCAAAACCGCCTGCCAGAAGGGTCAGGTCCGCGGTTTTGGAACAGAACCATTCTTTGCCGCTGCTGCAGGCTTCGCATCCTCCGCAGGACGGGATGGAAATCACGACATGGTCGCCTGGTTTTACTTTGGTAACGCCCGGGCCGACGCTTTCCACAATACCCGCGCCCTCATGTCCCATTACCATAGGAAGCGGGATTGGTATGCCCCATTCGTCGGTAGCGTAAGCAATATCGGTATGGCAAATGCCCGCGCTGACGATTTTTACGCGTACTTCATTTTGCCGAGGTTCCACGATATCGACTTCCTGGATGGAAAATTTCGGCGGGTTTTGCTGTGTTTCACATAGAGCTGCTTTTATCTTCATCAGATAATCCCCCTTTCGCTTTTCAAAAAAATAATTTCTTAATTTTATTGTAAAGATTCAGGGGGAAAGATTCCATTTACAATTCTGCTGGCCATTCCAGAAAAGGACATTTCCGCCGGATTGTCATTCCTGTTTGCCACAGGATTCTCAGATTGGAATCCGCCGGTTGGGAACCATCATACGTTTATTCATTCAGAATACCAAGTTCGTCAATATCCATATTATAAAAATTATAGGCGACCTCTTCGATATCCCAGTATTTCAATATGGATGTCCTGAGGTTGATAATATGGTTGGCAATTTCTTCCGGTTTTAACGTGTAATTGTTTTCAATCCATTTGCAGATCATTCTGACGCAGCCGGTACTGTGATATTCGATGATAAAATAAAAATTTTCCGGGGGATTCGAGCCGTATTTTTCAATATACAGGCTTTTAAACCATTCTCTCTCCCAGATGACCATATACGCTTCCATAAAAGATTTTAAATCGTTTTGGCAATTCAGGCGGATTGCCTGCGACATAAACTTTTTGTACTTTAAAATACGGTTATAGTAGTCAATCAGATAGGCGCTGTAGTTTAAGTGATTATCGGTAGCGGTCGGATGTTGAAAGTTGGTTAAGATATAATTCGAATAAATCCACTGTATTAAATCGTTTTTGTCTTTGAAGTGGTTATAAAAAGTCTGGCGGCTGGCGCCGGTTGCAGATGTCAGGTCGGTAATTGTGATTTTTTCCAGTTTCTTTTTTTCTAACAGGTCTAACAGTGTATCGGCAAACATTTTATTGATTTTAATAGCCATTTTATCCTCCGTACTGCAGTAAGTTAGATATAAGAAAGTTTGATAGTATTATAACAATTTTTTTAAAATAAGCTATATCTATTTTGTTAATATATTATGTACCTTTTTTTTTTAAAAAACAGGTTTTTTAATCCTGAAAATATATGGAAATGCTGACTTTTAACACAATTTTAACGGTATAATGTGTTAAAGTCAAGAATAGTGCTGAACTTTAACATAAAAAGGAAGAGAACGCGATAAAATTTATTCCTATCACGGCAAAAAAATATAAGCGGGGATAGAATCAGGGAAGCAAGAGTGATACAGCGGTTATCGCAAAGCGATCTGGCGGCGCGTTTACAGGTAGAAAGGGTGATGCTGGAACGGGACAGCATCAGCCGTATAGAAATCGGGACACGGTTTGTATCCGATTACGAACTGAAAATAATAGCAAAAGTATTAAACGTGAATGTAGAGTGGCTGTTAAGTGAAACACCGCAGGCAATGATGTTGAGCCTGTGGTGTTTTGCATTTCATTGATCACTGTAAAACGGCTTTTAGGGTGATTCTGAAAATGCTGATATAAAAAATATTATCTGCACTTTTTTGATGTGGATTTCCGGCTATGTTGTCGAAGCCGGGAAACCAGTTCCAGAATTTTTAGTACCCCTAACTCCGGGATGGGCGGATGTGATCTGATTCCCCCGATTCAAACTCGGTTTTCCGTCAAGCATACGAGCACCGGCGGCGGAACAATGTTCTTTCTTCCATTGGAAGTCTTTCTGGTTTTCCTACCGCTGGTAAGAAAACCAGAAAGGCTGTCCAGGAAGAAAAACATGTCCCGCCCAGGTGCGTCCCCAAAACTCGGGGAAAACCTCAGACAGTGAACTCGGGGGAATCCATTTCGCCCATTTTCCCGGAGATAAGGGCTGCTATAAAAATTCTTCCAATGTTTCCCTCTCCGACAGCATAGCCTGGAAATCCGTCGGCAAACGTAACGTTCTGATAATATTTTTTATCCCGGTATTTTCGTAATTATCCTAAAAGTCGTTTTGCAGTGATCAATGAAACGCAATTGACAAACAAAAGGAAATGTCTAAAAGAAAATTCTTGTCGTGGAATGTCAATATATGTACGTTTGTTAGTACATATAAATTCAAAAATTTCTCCCAAACTTTTAAAATAATAGTAACAGATATAAGAAAGTGAAATATGGAAACAATGAAGGAGGAGAGGGTAATGGCTTTAAAATATCCGGAGTTATTTCAGCCGTTTCAGATTGGCAGGCTTGAGATCAAAAACAGGATTGTCATGAGCGGAATGCACAATATCGGCTGGAAAGACGAAAATGATGTAATTACGGACGAGGTGGTCGATTACTTCGAAGCAAGGGCAAAAGGCGGTGTAGGGCTGATTATTTCCGGCGCCAACCAGCCGGATTTTCAGTTTGATAACGGTGTGATTATGAACAATCCGTTCCGAACTCCGGCAACTTTTGTATCCCGGCACAAAAAGCTGGCGGACCGAGTACATTCTTATGGTTGTAAATTGTTTATTCAGTTTGGCTATGGCGGCGGCCGTGTGGATTTTCCGGAGTGGATTCCGGGAGAGGGAATTGCGGCGGATGACAGTTCCAACCGGTGGGATCCCTCAATTCAGCACAGGGCGCTGACTAAAAAAGAGATCCGGAGTATCATTGACGCGTCGGTTTCAGCGGCGGCTGTCTGTAAACAGACAGGCTGTGACGGGATTGACATTAACTGTTACGGCGGATACCTGCTGGATCAGTTTTTGCAGCCTTGTTTTAACCACCGTACGGATGAATATGCAGGTTTGGACGGCGGAGTTAAGATTATGGCGGAGATTGTAAAAGGGATCAAGGAAGTGTGCGGAAAAATTTTTCCGGTAAGCTGCAGGCTGGGCATCAGACAGCATATCAAAGCGGAGGGGCAGTCCGCTTTGGACGGAGAAAATTGTAAAGAATATGGCCGTACGGTACAGGAGAGCATTTATGTCGCCCAAAAGTTAGAAGAAGCCGGATATGACGCGATCTATATCGGAAACGGCACCTATGATTCTTTCTACTGGCTGTATCCGCCGATGTACCAGAAAGAGGGACTTTGGCTGGATGACGTAGCGGAACTTACCAAATCGGTGAATGTTCCGGTATTCTGTCCGGGTAAGATTGTAACGCCGGAGATGGCGAACGACGCGGTAAAAGACGGAAAAGTAACGGCGGTAGCATTGGGGCGCGCCCTGCTTGCAGATCCGGAATGGGCCAATAAAGCCCGCTTAGGAATCGAGGAAGAAATCCGTCCGTGTATCGGATGCAATATCGCATGCGTCGGGCATATATTCGCAGGGCTTCCGATGGGATGCGCAGTAAATGCAAATATTATGAGGGAAAAAGATATGGACGAGATCGTTCCGGCGAAAGTAGCCAAAAAAGTGGCGATTATCGGGGGCGGAGTCGCCGGTATGGAGTGCGCGAGAATCGCCGCCCGGAGAGGACACGAAGTTACCATTTACGAAAAGAGCGATAAGTTAGGCGGAACGTTTATTTCCGCGTCCGTGCCGGAAGAAAAGATCGCGGCGCGAAGGCTGCTTGCGTGGTATGACAGAGAGATAAAAAAGGCGGATGTGACCGTCAAATATAACTGCGAGATCACACTGGAAGATATGAAACAATCAGATTGCGACGAAATTGTTATCGCAACCGGCAATGTTTCGAAAATACCGCCGATTCCGGGCGTGGACAACGGCAATGTTTACAATCCCGTAAAAGTGCTGACCGGCGAGCAGAAAATCCCGAAAGAAAGCAAAGTCGTAATAATCGGCGGCGGACTGGTAGGATGTGAGGCAGCCTTATATCTGAAACAGGAAGAAGCTGTTAAGGACATTACGATTGTGGAAGGCTTCGACGAATTGATGAGCGGGGGCCTGGAACCTCAGCCGATCGGAAACAAACTGATGATCTGCGACCTGATTGATTATCATGGAATCAAATTGCAGATGGGTTCCATGCTAAGCAGGATCGAAGACGGTAAAGTCGTCGTCAACTGTAAGGGAGAAGAAAAAACGATTGCAGCCGATGCGGTAATCCTGTCGCTGGGCCTGGCTCCGAACGACAGCCTTTACAAAGAAATTTATGAAAACGTACCAAAAAAAGTCTGGCGGATCGGCGATGCATTATCGGCTTCCAACCTGATGTTTGGAATCCGCGACGCCAATGCGGTTGCAAGGCAAATTTAAAACGTTGAATGGATATTATATCGTGGGAGGGATAGAATATGCCAGCAAAAGAAAAAACAATCTCGACGCTTTCCGAATTTGGGAAAGTAACATTAAAAGAGAAATTCTTTTATTTCTTTGGGGAATTTGGAAGCCAGTCGGTTTTTTATTATTTGGTTCTTACATATTCCGTATTCTTTTATACGGACGTAATGCATTTGAGCGCGACAACGGTAGGGATTATCGTTATTGTTTCCAGGTGCTGCGACGCTTTGACGGATCTGGTGATCGGAAGCCTGGTCGACAGGACGAAATCAAAGTTCGGAAAAGCGAGGTTCTGGTGTCTGATTATGACCGTGCCTTACGCTTTTTCCATGTTTTTGATTTACTGCGTGCCGGCAGGATGGGCGGCTACGCATCAGTGGATTTACATTATTATCACGTATAACCTGGCGACGTCAATCTGCTATACGTTTGAAAATATTCCGTGGGGAACGCTTTCTACGCTGATTTCCAGAGATAAAGTACAGCGTTCACAGCTTTCTTCCTTAAGAATGGTCGGCAGTCCGCTTGCAGGTGCGGTCGGAGTCACGATTGCGTTAAACCTGGTAACGGTATTTGGCGGGAACCAGTCGGCCTGGATCAAATCAATGGCTATTTTTGCAGTAGTCGGGATCGCGATCAACCTGCTCTGCATTTTTAACATCAAAGAGCGTGTCAAAGATGTAGTGACGCCGGAAAAGAGCAGGCACGATATTCCGTCGGTACTGCGGAACAAATACTGGTGGTTCTGTATTATCATTATCGGGCTTTACAATGCGTTTGTAACCTGTTTTGCTACGTTTTTGCCATATTATTCGACATACGCGCTGAATAATACGATGTATACGACAATGATCAATAATGCGCAGATGATTACGATGGCCGCGACTGCCTTGTTCGTAGTATGGCTGTGCCGGAAAGTAGACACGCTGTTAATTATCCGGGCAGGCATGGTCATTTCCGTGATCGGTTCTGTTATCGGGATTGCCGCACCGCTGAGCCTGCCGCTTCTGATGGTTTCCGCAGTAGTAAGGAGTTTTGGCATGGGGCTGCTGGCAGCGTTAATTCATTCCCTGGTAGGGGACGCCGTAGAATACGGTTATTGGAGAACGGGGCACCGGGCGCCCGGAACGACGTATTCTTCGCAGGGACTTGGAAATAAAGTCGGCGTGCTGTTAGGCTCCGGCCTGTGCCCGATCATTCTCGGAATGGCCGGATATGACGGGGCAAAGGAAGTCCAGTCTACATCGGCGATGAACGTTATTTCAGGAGTATATTTATGGCTGCCGTTAATATTTTCCGCAATTATTCTTGTCGTTATGTTGTTCTACCGGCTGAACCAGAGCAATTACAACAGGATCGTAAGCGAATTGAATAACGGAGTATTCCATCCGCATGCCGTATATGTGGACGACGAAGCCATCGCAGCGGCAAAAGCAGCAGGAACAGCGGCAAAAGCGGAGGCCGAGTAAAATAATAAGATATAAAAATTAATAATTTTTCAAACAAAAGGAGGTACTTACTATGTCACGTTTATTTACAGATGAAGAACTTCAGGAAATGATCATTCCGTCTTCCACGCGGATCCGCGATGCTTTCAAATCCGGTGATAAGGAAACTGCGAAAAAGCTTTGGGACAAAATGGTGGACGATTATATCTATGCTTTTGAACTCCGTGTGGACTGGGATAAAGCTTTTACCGATTATATTTACAATCATCTGGGCGGCGACGCTCTGTATGAAGTCTGGAGATACCGCGGCTGGACGGAAGAGCAGATTGCACCAATGAAAATCACGGAAGAAAGACGTAAAAAAGGGATGGACTTAATTGACGGAAACGATTACGATGCGTTGGACAAATTTATGGAAAGAGAGTATTTTCTGTTCCGTCATTCCCATGACAAGAGATGCGAATGGGAAGCAAAAATCATGGGTTATGTTTATGAAAATGCAGGCCCGGAAGCCCTTTGGAAAACAATGTCTTCCGTAACGCCGCATTACTGGCAGCATATGATCGACGTTACGGTCAACGGAACGTTTAAAGAAGCGGTTTTAGAGCAGATCGGCGGACTGGAAACGCACGGAGAACCGTTGGAAATCATGGAAGATGATGAAAAAGTAGTCGTATGGATGCGTCCGTGCGGTTCCGGACAGTTTCTGGTAGATCAGGGCGTTTATGACGCGCCGCAGAGCTGTGCAAGATGCAAAGCATGCCCGCAGACATGGAATATCGACAATTTCCCGGTTTACTGTGTACATGCACCGCAGCAGGAAATCCTGTCGATTGAACAGATCGGCTGGCCGGTTATGGTAAATAATCCGCTTCCGGAAGAAAGAAACGTGCCGGGGTATGAATTTGGACGCCAGAGCTGCGGTTTTGCCGTTTATAAAGATCCGAACGATATTCCGGCGTTTGTATATGAAACACTGGGATACAAAAAACCGGCACATGTTGAGAAACCAGCTAAATGGTAGAACTATAAAAAGAAAAACTAGAAAAGGATAAATTGAAAAATTATAAAAATTGATAACTGAAAAATGTTAAATGGAAAACGATACAATACATGGGTGTGTTACCTGAATACTCATAGTATTGTATCGTTTTTTTGAAAGTATCTGCAGACGAAATAAAGTTGCGCTTTTTTGGTAGTTTATGCTATAGTGAATCAGTAAGGAAACAAAAAAGGAAGAAGCAGGGAATAAAGATGAGGGAAAAACTGACACAGAGTGATGTAGAAAAAATAGAAAAGGAAATCGAGCACCGGAAACTGATCGTACGTAAGGAAGCGATTGAGGCTGTGAAAGAAGCGCGTGCACAGGGAGATTTAAGCGAAAATTTCGAATATTATGCGGCAAAGAAAGATAAAAACAAAAATGAGAGCCGCATCAGGTATTTGGAAAGAATGTTAAAGACGGCGGTAATCGTATCCGATCAGTCGAATGAGGACGAAGTCGGGCTAAATAATACGGTTACGGTTGCGTTTGAAGAAGACGGGGAGGAAGAAACCTACCGTATTGTAACTTCGATTCGCGGAAATTCCCTGAAAGGGCTTGTGAGCATTGAATCACCGTTGGGAAAAGCGATTCTGGGACATAAAACAGGCGAACGCGTTCAGGTGGTTCCGGATCACGGCGCAGGGTACTATATTATCATAAAAAATATCGAGAAGACCAATGATGAAGAAAACGACAGAATCAGAAGCTATTAAAGCGGCGAATATACAGGAACCGATATAACGGCTTACATAAGCGGAATTAATATGAAAAAAAGAAATAAAACAGTAGGCAGGTGTAAATAGATGGAAAACAAAAATAATACAAGACACAGGGCGAAACAGGAAAAAATGAATCCGGAGGAGATACGGAAAGAAATTTTCAGTTGGATTCGGCTCATTGTGATTGTAGTGGTGGCAGTCGTGCTGCTTAAGCAGTTTGTAATAGTAAATGCAGTCGTTCCCTCTACTTCCATGGAGGATACGATTCAGGTAGGCGATCGGATGATAGGATTTCGCCTGTCTTATATTAAAAATCCTCCAAAGCGTTATGACATTGTAATTTTTAATTATCCGGTAGACAAAAGCCAGAAATATATAAAACGTGTTATCGGACTTCCGGGAGAAACCGTGGAAATCCGGGATGCGCATATTTATATTGACGGTTCTGAAACGCCGCTGGTGGAAAACTATCTCAAAGAAGACTGGATCGTCGGAAATGACGGTTACCGGTTTGAAGTGCCGGAGGGGTGTTACCTGATGCTTGGAGATAACCGGAATATTTCCCTTGACGCACGCTACTGGTCGGAAGAGGCGATCAATAACGGCGTAGCTTCCAATGAACAGGAGGCGGCACAGTATTCTTACGTACCGAAAGACGAGATGCTGGGAAAGGCAGTTTTTAAGTATTGGCCGAAGTTTGCGAATCTGTCTTCGGTGGAGGAATAATTCGGAAACTCCGGCAGCATAGCGGGGGAACGCGGTATCGAAAGAAAGACGAGGAAGAAAAACATGAAAAAAGCGCTTCCAATTGGAGTAGACCTTTTTAAAGAGTTAATAGTGAAAAATTACTACTATGTTGATAAAACACTTTTTATTAAAGCACTTCTGGATTTAAAAGGAGAAGTAAATTTGTTTACCCGTCCCAGGCGTTTTGGGAAAACGCTGAATTTAAGCATGCTGCGCTGTTTTTTTGAAGATACGATGGACGAACGGAAAAATAAGGAAAACAGAGAACTGTTTGCGCAGGTGCGTTTACCTGGCATCCGGGAAAAAATCGCTCATATTGATTGACGAGTATGACGTGCCGTTGGAGAACGCATGGTTCCAGGGGTTTTATGATGAAATGATAAATTTTATCCGTTCTCTGTTTGAATCCGGATTAAAGACAAATGACGATTTGGAATTTTGCGTGCTTACAGGCTGTCTGCGGATATCAAAAGAGAGTATTTTTACCGGGTTAAATCATTTGAATATGATATCAATCCTGGATAAAAATTACAGCGAACATTTCGGGTTTACCTCCGGAGAAGTCCGGCAGATTATGGAGTATTACGGGTGCGAAGCGCGGTATGAGGATATGAAAAGCTGGTATGACGGCTATTTGTTTGGCGATACCGGAGTATATAATCCGTGGAGCGTATTGAAATTTTTATTTGACCTGAATGCCGATCTGAACGCATTTTCGAGGTCTTATTGGGCGAATACCAGTTCCAATGATATTATCCGCGACATGATTTCCCGTGCCGACAGGGATACAAAGGCGCAGATTGAAAATCTGGTGGCCGGGGGCGCGATGGAAATTCCTGTCCATGAAGAAATTACTTATGGGGATATGGAAGAAAACGGGGATAATTTATGGAACTTTTTGTATTTCACCGGGTATCTGACAAAAGTTTCCGAACGGTTAGAGGATGATGTCATTTACTTAAAGGTCCGTATTCCGAATGTGGAAGTGAAGTCCATTTATAAAAACAGCGTATTGAGATGGTTCGGGAGCCGTATGAAAAAGCATGATTTCCATGATTTGTATCAGGCGATAGAAGACGGTAACGCGCAAAAAATGAGCGATGTTATCAATGAGCAGCTTATAGCGACGATCAGTTTTTTTGATAACGCCGAGAATTTTGTACATGGCTTTCTGGCCGGAATATTAAGCAAGAGCGATAAATATCTGGTGAAGTCTAATCGGGAGGCGGGCAACGGACGTTCCGATCTGATGATAAAAAACCCGAGCCTGAGAGGAAATGCTTATATTATAGAAGTAAAGGTTTCTCAAAGCATTGATGATTTGGAAAAGGATGCGGAAAAAGCGATTGTGCAGATCAGAGAGAAGAAATATGCAGAAGAACTGCGGACAGAAGGGGATCGGAAAATTTTTTGCTACGGGATTTTTTTTACCGGAAAGACTGCGAAGTCCGGTATGGAGGAAGTGTCCGAAATATACAAAAAGAATTGAGAAAGGGGTTTTATTATGGGACTGATAAAAGCGGCGGCAGGAGCGGTGAGAGGAACTTTTGCGGATCAGTGGAAAGAGTTTTTCTACTGTGAAGCCATGGAAAAAGATGTGCTGGTTACAAAAGGCCAAAAACGCGGCTCTTCCCGTTCTTCCAATAAGAAAGGAAATGAGAATATTATTTCCAGCGGCAGCATGATTGCGGTAGCCGACGGGCAGTGTATGATTATTGTGGAGCAGGGAGAAATAGTGGAAGTGTGCGCGCAACCCGGGGAATTTACGTATGACGCTTCTACGGAACCAAGTTTTTTTGCAGGAAATCTCAGAGAGGGCATTGAAGAAACATTCCGTACGGTCTGCCGGCGTTTTACGTTTGGAGGAGATACCGGCATAGATCAGAGAATATATTATATTAATACTAAAGAACTGACGGACAATAAATTCGGAACGCCGAACCCGATTCCTTTCCGTGTAGTGGATTCCAGGATCGGACTGGATGTGGACGTTTCTGTCCGTTGTTCCGGCGTTTATTCTTACAGAATTGCAGATCCGCTGTTATTCTATACCAATGTATGCGGAAATGTAGAACAGGAGTATACGCGTGAAGAACTGGACAGCCAGCTCAAAACAGAATTTATCAGCGCACTGCAGCCAGCGTTCGGCAGGCTGTCCGAACTGGAAATGCGTCCGAACCAGATCGTTTCGCACAATACGGAACTGGAAGAAGCAATGAATATTGCTCTTTCGGAGAAATGGGGCAGGCTGCGGGGACTGGAAGTGGTAAGTATTGCCCTGGGATCTGTTACTTTGCCGGAAGAAGATGCAGAGATGATAAAGAATTTGCAGAAAACGGCTGTATTACAGAATCCGAATATGGCCGGAGCAGCTTTGGTGAGCGCGCAGGCTGACGCCATGAGAAACGCCTCGTCTAATTCTTCCGGCGCCATGAACGGATTTATGGGTATGGGCATGGCGATGAACGCAGGGGGTGCAAATGCACAGAACCTGTTTTCCATGGGGCAGCAGCCGGCACAAATGCAGCAGCCGGCACAAATGCAGCAGCCAGCGCAAATGCAGCAGCCATCTGCAGATATGGCGTCGCAGGCGGGAGCATGGATCTGCTCGTGCGGCACCACTTCTACAGGAAAGTTCTGTCCGGAATGTGGATCACCAAAACCGGAGAGCAGGAACGGATGGATCTGTGCCTGCGGTACGGTAAATAACGGAAAGTTCTGCCAGAATTGCGGAACCCCGTTTCCTGGAAGAGGATAAACGGGAAAAGAAAAACGGAAAAAATAAGCAGGAAAAGAGAAACAGGGAAATAAGCGAAAAAGGCAAAGGAGAATTTATATGGCGGCAATACAGGAATATAAGTGTCCTTGCTGCGGCGGCGCTATCGTTTTTGACAGTACGGCGCAGAAAATGAAATGTCCTTATTGTGATACGGAATTTGAAGTAGACGCGCTGGCAGGTTATGACAGTGAGTTGAAAAACGAGCAGGAAGACGACATGAGGTGGGAATCTGCCGCCGGGACGGAGTGGCAGGCCGGGGAAACGGACAGACTGCGTACGTATCTATGCCAGTCCTGCGGAGGAGAGATCGTAGGGGATGAAAATACGGCGGCTGCGTCCTGCCCGTTTTGCGGAAATCCGGTCGTTATGATGGGCCAGCTTTCAGGATCGTTGAAGCCGGATTATGTCATTCCGTTTAAACTGGACAAAAAGGCCGCCAAAGAGGCGCTGAATCGGCACTACCACGGAAAACGCCTGCTTCCAAAAGTGTTTCAGGATCAAAACCATATTGATGAAGTGAAAGGGATATACGTTCCGTTCTGGTTGTTTAACGCAGAGGCCAATGCGGACATCCGCTATAGGGCAACCCGTGTCCGGGCATGGAGCGACAGCAGGTATAATTATACAGAAACCAGATTTTTTGCAGTGAGCAGAGGCGGAATGATAGGATTTGAACGGGTTCCGGTGGATGGTTCTACAAAAATGCCGGATGATTTAATGGAATCTGTCGAGCCTTTCGATTTTTCGGAAGCGGTGGATTTCCAGACCGCGTACCTGGCCGGTTATCTGGCGGATAAATATGACGTGGACGCCGGAAAAAGTATGGAACGGGCTAACGCAAGAATCAGAAAAAGTACCGAAGCCGCATTTGCGTCAACCGTGACAGGATATACAACGGTTGTGCCGGAAGCGGGCAGTGTGCGGCTGCAAAACAGTTCGGTAAAATACGCCCTGTTTCCCGTCTGGATTTTAAACACTACGTGGAAAGGAAAGAACTATATTTTTGCCATGAACGGACAGACAGGAAAACTGGCAGGAAACCTGCCGCTGGATGCAGGCGCATACGTCAGATGGCTGTTTGGCCTGACCGGTGCGGCAGGCGTGGCCATATTTATTATTTCATATTTGCTCTGGCTGTTGTAAAGGAGGAAGTACTGATGATAAAAAAAAGATATTTTTCCATATTTTTGGTAATGCTTTTCTGTATCTTTACGGCGGTTCCCGTATTTGCCGCAGGAAATCTTCCGAGGCTTGTAGATGAGGCCGATCTGCTTTCGGACAGCGAGGAATCGGCGTTGTTAAGCCAATTAGACGAGATCAGCGAAAGGCAGCAGGTGGATCTTGTAGTGGTTACGGTCGATTCTCTGGAAGGAGCATCCCCGATGGTGTATGCGGATGATTTTTATGATGAAAACGGTTATGGATTCGGGAGTGGAAAAGACGGAATCCTGTTTTTAATCAGCATGGAAGAAAGAGATTGGTACATATCGACAACCGGTTACGGAATCACGGCGGTTACAGACGCCGGACTGGAATATATGTCTGAAAAATTTCTGGGTGATTTAAGCGAAGGAAATTATGCCGCTGCGTTTACTGTGTTTGCAGAGCAGTGCGACAGCTTTCTTACACAGGCAAAGACAGATCGGCCGTATGATGTCGGGAATCTTCCGAAAGAGCCGTTTCCGGCAGTTAGAAATCTTGTAATAGCTTTGGTAATCGGTTTTATTGTGGCATTAATTGTAACCGGAGTTATGAAAAGCAGGTTAAAAAGCGTACACAGCCAGCCAGCGGCGGATCGCTATGTGAAAAACGGCAGCATGCAGGTGACAAAAAGGAACGATCTGTTTTTGTATCGCCATGTTGACCGCAGGGAAAAACCGAAAGAAAACCAGGCCGGAGGTTCGCGTACTCATATATCGTCTTCCGGTATGAGGCATGGTGGAGGCGGCGGAAAATTTTAAAATAGCACTTGACATTTGCCGACAAATTTGTTATTGTATAAAAGTCGTTATGATACGCATGCGGAAGTGTCGGAACTGGCAGACGAGCAAGACTAAGGATCTTGTGGCAGCAATGTCGTGTGGGTTCAAGTCCCATCTTCCGCATT
>JAAWJJ010000074.1 GCA_022796875.1 Eubacterium sp.
GAAAAGATCCACAAATCAAGGGATTCTTTCCAGATTTTTCTATATATAGAGCAAGAGTATCGCTCAACCATCTCATTTGATGATTTTGCGACACCCTCAGCCTCCTTTAAAAAATGCTATGCTTTGTTATTTATTGCTTTTCAGGAATTCTTCGAGAACCAGACCAGCATCATATGCAGGCGCATATTTGCAGGCCATATCATAGATTTTTTGGATATCGTTAACAGTAGTTTCCAGTTCGTCAGCAATAGTTTCAATGGATTTGTTTTTTTCTAATTTTTTACAAATCAGAGAAATCAATTGTTCCTGTTGCCCCAGGGAAATGCCCTCCTGCTTTCCTTGCTGAAACCCCTCTTCTTTCGCGATCTTCCGCTCATTTTTGATATGTAGTTCTTCATTATACTCAAAAATACTCATACCAATGACCTCCGCTTTGTTTTTTCTTAAAAAATCCCACAGGATTCCATCATGAATACATTCGTCTACCGCTTTTTTTACCGCTTCGTTTAAACGCATAGTTTTCAAATATTGACGGATTTTGTGGACATATTGAGCATATTCGTTTAATGTCTGGCAGGTTTCCAGTAATTCTTTATTATGCCCTAAATTAATGTTATACATGGTGACATACAGTTCCAGTTCCGGCTGCTCGATTTTTTGTTTAAAGGCATTGGAAAGCCAGAGAATTTTCCGGTCCGGCTGATGACCTGTCCCGTTATGTTTATCTGCCCCATTATAAAATACGACAAACCGTGGAGTTGGAATTTCAACAAGCTTAGAACTGTACAGATCCTGATCTTTTGTCATATTTTCCAACAATTTGGAAATGTAGAGCAAGTTACGCAGCGGCATGTTCGGATTCCAGGTGGACTGGTGTTCATACAGCGACAGATAAAAATCAAAAACAAAGGAAATATCATTTTTCATATTTGCAAAAATGGCATTTTCCAATGTGGTAATTTCCAACTCTTCGCTATTCCTGTGCTGCGAATGGTTCAGGGCATTGTACAGACTTAAAAGCGCTTCTTTTTCCTTAAAAAGCATACGGAACACAGTGTCTTTGTAATTTCTTACAGCATGGTTCATTCAGTTTCCTCCTTTTTGCAACAGGAGGGTTCCTTTTCAAATCCTCCTGCTTTTTGTTAATTGTTGAAAGTAAAGCATGGATTTTCTGAAAGGACAGAAAGTTGACGTTGCAAACTTTCTAAGTGATTAAATTTAGAGCACATAGATTGTGCCTGATATTTAGAAAATATGCTTTGAGAAGATGGTAGCACAGATTTTTCCGGGTAGCAAGGAAAAATTTATAGCACAGTTCACTCGCAATGTCAGCTAGAAAACTCTGAAATGGGCGAGCAGCAATAAAAAATACGCTACTGTAAACAGTACCGGAACAGTAAGAACGAAAAAAGCCGGAAAGCCGGCATCAGCATATAGGATGCCGGCTTAAATAGCTGTTCGTATACTCCGGACAGGTTGTCACATCCCTGCCGAACCATGCAGGAGGCTCAAACGCGAGGGCTTCCTGTTCAGTCGGAAATTCTACTTCGGCAAGGATGAGCGGAGCATGGTGGTTTTCAAAAATATCAAGTTCGATCATATAGGATTGATACGGGATTAGATATCTTTTTTTCGTAATCAAAAAGCCGTCTGTTTTGTCACGCATATGCAGATAGCTTTCTTTATTTATTGGAAAGTTATATTCTTCGCGGGTTAAAAAACCTGACGATTTGTAAGTCAGGTAATACTGATCGCTGTCACGGCGGATCCGGACGACCGGATCCATGTTTAAGTATCCCTGTTCGATTTGGCGAAACGGGCAGGAAGTATAATTTTCCGGCAGGCGCCGAATCAGAAATTTTCTTTCGATTTCCATAAAAGTTATTCTTTCCTTTCTATTTAAAATCCATTATACTAAAACCATAATAAAGCATCAATACAATAACAATAATAACAACAATAGGATACATTTCAAACAGATGGAGGGGAAATATGGCAAATGCGGTAATTTTTTTAGCGGACGGTTTTGAAGAGATTGAGGGGCTGACAGTCGTCGATGTGTTAAGGCGCGCAGGGATCGGAATTACTACCGTAGCGGTCAGCGGCGGTAAAATCGTATGCGGAAGCCACAATATTAAACTGTATGCGGATGAGGTTTTTGATAATATGGATGTTTCGCAGTATGACGCTGTGATTTTACCGGGCGGAATGCCGGGAACGACATATCTGATGGAGCATGAAGGCGTGAACCGCGTGATAAAGGAATTTGCAGAAGCCGGAAAACTGGTTGCAGCGATCTGCGCGGCGCCGGGCGTCCTTGGAGAAGCGGGACTTTTAAAAGGCAGAAAAGCAAGCGTCTATCCGGGATTTGAAGAACACTTGCGCGATGCGGAATATGTGGAAAATGAAGTCGTGACAGACGGTAATATCATTACCGCGCCGGGAATGGGAAAAGCGCTGCAGTTTTCTTTTGAAATTTTACGTTACCTGATGGACGGCGAAGCGGCGGAAAAAATGAAAAAAGAAATTATTTTCTAGAAATTACCAGTATATCCATTTGCTCTTTGCAAATAATAACAGCAGGATAAATCATGAAGAATTGATTATCCATAAGGAAAATATTTAAAAAGAAACAAATGGAGGAAAAGAAATGAGCACATCTTCAAACAACTCTGGAACGAACAGAATGGCAGTTCCACAGGCAAAAGAAGCTATGAAACGTTTCAAAGAAGAAACAGCAAGCGAACTTGGAGTACAGTTAAAAGACGGTTACAACGGTGACCTGACGTCAAAAGAAGCCGGTAGCATCGGCGGCGAAATGGTTAAGAAAATGATCATGAAACAGGAGCAGCAGATGTCCGGACAGTAAACAAACTGTTGTGTAAGGAAAGGACGGCGCAGGCTGTCTGAAATATGTAAGAAGAGAGCAGGAAGAAAGGCGTTACCAGCCGTTTTTCCTGCTCTTTTCTGTAATGGTACCCGTATTCGCCTCCGGATTTGTAATTTATCTGCAATTTCTGCGGTGTTTTTCAAAAAAAGACTGGTATTTTTATAGCCGCTATGCTATAATGCCTTGTGATTGCAGTGCATAAGGAGGAATATACAATGAGTGTACAGGTTGAGAATTTAGAGCACAATATGGCGAAGCTTACGATTGGAGTCCCGGCAGAAGAGTTTGAAAAAGCGCTTCAGCGTGTATATATGAAGCAGAAAAACAGTATCAGTATACAGGGCTTCCGAAAAGGAAAAGTTCCGCGCAGCGTTGTTGAAAAAATGTATGGGGCAGGAATCTTTTATGAAGATGCAGCGAATCAGTTGCTGCCGGACAGTTATGGGAAAGCGGCTGCGGAAAGCGGACTGGATATTGTATCTATGCCAACCATTGACGTTGTACAGATGGAAAAGGGAAAAGAGTTCATTTTTACTGCCGAGGTTGCGTTAAAACCTGATGTGGAATTAGGAAAATATATCGGTGTCACGGTTACAAAAATTGATTGTAGCGTAACGGAAGAAGAAGTAGAAAAAGAAATTGAAAGTGAAAGAGAAAGAAACGCCAGGACAGTGGCAGTGGAAGGACGCCCGGTCCAGGATGGCGATACGGTTATAATAGATTATGACGGGTATATGGACGGAGAAGCTTTTGAAGGTGGAAAAGCTGAAAATCATTCTCTGGTGATCGGTTCCCATTCTTTCATTGATACGTTTGAAGATCAGTTGATCGGTAAAAATGCCGGAGAGGAACTGGATGTTAACGTAACATTTCCGGAGGAATACCATGCGGATGACCTTGCCGGAAAACCGGCAGTGTTTAAGGTAAAGATTCATGAGATTAAAGCAAAAGAACTGCCGGAGTTAGACGATGAGTTTGCTCAGGATGTTTCTGAGTTTGATACGTTTGCAGAATATAAAGAAAGCGTCAGCAAACGGCTGACAGATCGTAAGGAAGCCGCTGCAAAGAGAGATAAAGAAGACGAGGCGGTAGCTAAGATCGTGGATAAATCCAAAATGGATATTCCGGAAGCGATGGTCATGACGCAGGTACAGAGAATGATTGACGAGTTCGGACAGAGGATCGCCCAGTCAGGTCTTAGTGTAGAACAGTATCTGCAGTTCAGCGGTATGACGATGGAGAAGCTTCAGGAACAGATGAGGCCGGATGCACTGAAAAATATCCAGAATACTCTGGTGTTACAGAAGATTGCGGAAACGGAAAATCTGGAAGCCGAAGAAGAGGAAGTAGAGAAAGAGATTGCCGATATGGCGGCAATGTATCAGATGGAAGTGGAAAAAATAAAGGGACTGCTTCAGGCGGAAGAGATTGCTTCCATCAAAGACGATATTAAGATCCGTAAAGCAGTAGATTTAATTATGGCAAGTGTAAAAGAACGTGCAAAAGCAAAACCGAAAGCAAAGAAAGAGAAAGAAGCAGAGTCTGAAAAAGCAGCGGAAGCTTAAGAAGAACGCAGAAGCTTAAGAAAGACGCCTAAAAAGCGCCGGAAAGTGAAGAGCAGGTGAATAACATGTGGTGTTGCAAGCATCTTGCAGCACCCTTTGCTATGGTAATGAAACGGAGGAAAATTTATGAGTTTAGTACCTTACGTAGTCGAGCAGACCAGCAGAGGAGAACGTTCCTATGATATTTATTCCAGATTATTAAAAGAAAGGATTATCTTCCTTGGAGAAGAGGTTAATGAAACAACGGCCAGCCTCGTTGTGGCGCAGCTTTTATTTTTAGAGGCGGAAGATCCGTCCAAAGATATTCAGTTGTATATCAATTCTCCGGGCGGAGTGGTAACGGCGGGGATGGCGATTTATGATACGATGCATTATATTAAGTGCGACGTATCTACGATGTGCATCGGCCTGGCGGCCAGCATGGGAGCCTTTTTGCTGGCAGGCGGAGCAAAAGGGAAGCGTATGGCGCTTCCGAACGCAGAGATTATGATCCATCAGCCGTCCGGCGGAGCAAAAGGGCAGGCGACGGAAATTCAGATCGCTGCCGAGAATATATTAAAAACAAAAAAGAAATTAAATGAAATTTTGGCGGAAAATACCGGCAAACCATATGATGTAATCGCGGCCGATACGGAAAGAGATTATTTCATGAGCGCAAACGAAGCCATGGAATACGGTTTGATCGACAGTGTGATCACGAGCAGATAAGACAGCAGGAGCATCGTTTTGGTCTGCGGGTGGAAAGTATAGAATGCCACAGGTATAGGAGAGGAATATGGCAGGTAGAAATAGCGGGAACGATATCAGATGTTCTTTTTGTGGAAAGACGCAAAATCAGGTAAGAAAGCTGATTTCGGGACCGAATGAAGTATATATTTGTGATGAGTGTATTGAGATTTGTACGGAAATTATTGACGAAGAATTTGAGGAAGAAGACGTTCAGGAAATACAGGAGATCAACCTGTTAAAGCCGGAAGAATTAAAGGATTTCCTCGACGATTATGTAATCGGACAGGAGCAGGCAAAGAAAGTACTTTCCGTGGCTGTTTATAACCATTATAAAAGAATTTTATCCGGAAAAGAAGTGGACGTCGAACTGCAGAAAAGTAATATTTTGATGCTTGGTCCGACCGGTTCCGGAAAAACCCTGCTCGCGCAGACACTTGCAAAGATTCTCGGAGTGCCGTTTGCGATCGCAGATGCGACGACACTGACGGAAGCGGGATATGTCGGCGAGGATGTGGAGAATATTCTGTTAAAACTGATCCAGGCCGCGGATTATGATATTGAACGCGCGCAGACAGGAATTATTTATATTGACGAAATTGATAAAATCACCAAAAAATCCGAAAACGTATCAATAACCAGAGATGTGTCGGGAGAGGGCGTACAGCAGGCGTTGTTAAAAATGCTGGAAGGCACGGTCGCGTCCGTACCGCCTCAGGGGGGCAGAAAGCACCCGCAGCAGGAGTTTATCCAGATTGACACGACAAATATTCTGTTTATCTGCGGAGGAGCGTTCGACGGGTTAGAGAAGATTATTGAAAGCAGGATGGATCAGAAATCCATTGGCTTCAACGCGTTTGTAAAAGCAAAAGAGGAAATGGACCTGGGCGAAGTCTTTAAAGAAGCACTGCCGCAGGATTTTGTGAAATTCGGATTGATACCGGAGTTTATCGGACGTGTGCCGGTGACGGTATCGTTGGATTCCCTGAATAAAAAAGCGTTGATCCGTATTTTAAAAGAACCGAAAAATTCACTGCTGAAACAGTACCAGACGCTGTTTGATCTGGACGGTGTGCAGTTAGAATTTGAAGAAAGCGCCCTGGAAGCAATTGCAGATAAAGCGCTTTCACGAAAAACCGGAGCGCGCGGACTGCGTTCCATTATGGAGAGCGCGACTTTGGATCTGATGTATCATATTCCGTCCGAAGACGATATTACAAAATGTATTATTACAAAAGATGTAATAGCGGGAAACGCAGAACCTTTTGTTGTCCGCAATGGGGAGCGATTAGAGTATAAGGGGCGAGTAAGTTGAGTGGCGAAAAGATTCAGATGCCGACAGTGGCGCTCAGGGGTATGGTTATCCTGCCGGAAATGATCGTCCACTTTGACGTCAGCAGGGAAAAATCAATAAAGGCGATTGAACAGGCGATGGTGGAGCAGAAAGGTGTTTTTCTCGTAACCCAGAAAGATCTGGAGGAGGAAAATCCGACGCCTGACAGTCTGTACGGAACGGGAGTCATTGCCGAAATTAAACAGATTATTAAATTACAGAACAGTATCGTACGTGTTCTCGTAGAAGGGATTCATAAGGCGAAACTGTGCGGTTTCGTGGATAACGAAGAATATCTGGAAGCGGAAGCGGAAATCTTCGATATGGAAGACGACATACCGAAGCAGGAAGAAGACGCCATGGTAAGCGCAATTCAGGAAGCGTTTATGAAATATTGCACCGTGAGCGGAAAGCTGGCGGCAGATTTGCCGAAACAGATGCTTGAAATTGAAGATCTGGACAGATTGATGGTCCAGGTGTCCAACAGTCTGCCTGTTTACTACAGGCTGAAGCAGAAAATACTGGATGCCGAAACAAGGCGCGAATGTTTTGAAACGATATTACAGATTTTGTATGACGCGGTCGAAGTGATCCGGATTAAGCAGGATTATCAGCAAAAAGTCAAAGGCCGCGTGGATAAAAACCAGAAAGATTATATTTTACGGGAGCAGATGAAAGTCATCCGGGAGGAGCTTGGAGAGGAAGATTTTCTTTCGGACGCTGACCAGTATCTCGAAGCGCTCGAAAAACTGCAGGCACCGGAAGAAGTGAAAGAAAAGATCAAAAAGGAAATCCGACGGTTAAAAAATATCGGAGGCAGTTCGTCAGAAAGCACCGTCAGCAGAACATATATTGAAACGCTGCTGGAACTTCCGTGGGAAAAAGAGTCCGAGGATAACCGGGATTTGAAAAATGCCCGGAGAATATTGGATGAAGACCATTACGGAATGGAAAAAGTAAAGGAACGAATGTTGGAATTTCTGGCGGTCCGTAATCTGACACAAAAAGGTCAGAGTCCGATCATCTGTCTGATCGGCCCTCCGGGTACCGGAAAAACCAGTATTGCCAGGTCGATTGCCCGTGCGCTCGAGAAGAAATACGTGCGCGTATGCCTGGGAGGCTTGCGTGACGAAGCGGAAATACGGGGGCATAGGAAGACTTATGTCGGCGCTATGCCGGGACGTATCATTGATGGGTTAAAATCCGCCGGAGTGCGAAATCCTCTCATGTTGTTGGATGAGATCGACAAAGTCAGCAGCGATTATAAAGGGGATACGTCTTCCGCACTGCTGGAAGTACTGGATTCCGAACAGAACAGCCGGTTTCGAGATCATTATGTGGAACTGGCGGTAGATTTATCGGAAGTATTGTTCCTGGCGACGGCAAACTCCGTGAACAGTATTCCACGTCCGCTTTTGGACCGTATGGAACTGGTTGAACTCAGCTCTTATACCGAAAATGAAAAGTTCCACATTGCAAAAGAACATCTGCTGCCAAAGCAGCTGGAAAAAAACGGACTGAAAAAAGAACAGCTGAAAATCAGCGACAAAGCGCTGGCAAGAGTGATTCGCTACTATACGCGGGAAGCAGGGGTACGTAATCTGGAACGGAAATTAGGAGAGATTTGCCGTAAAACTGCCCGTGTCATTTATGAAGACAAGAAGAAATCGGTGCAGGTAACGGAGAAGAATCTGGAAAAATATCTGGGGAAAGAAAAATATGATTTCCTGCTTGTAAATAAAAAAGATGAAGTCGGTATCGTACGCGGGTTGGCCTGGACCAGCGTAGGCGGCGATACGCTGGAAATAGAAGTCAATGTTATGCCAGGAAAAGGTGAACTCAAACTGACCGGAAAGCTTGGCGACGTCATGAAAGAGTCTGCACAGGCAGGGATCAGTTACATCCGTTCGATCAGCGAAGATTACAAAGTGGCGGAAGATTATTTTGCGGAGCATGATATCCATGTACACATTCCGGAGGGAGCAGTACCAAAGGACGGCCCGTCGGCAGGAATTACCATGGCAACGGCCATGCTTTCCGCGATTACCGGAAAAAAAGTCCGGGCGGACGTCGCTATGACCGGTGAAATCACATTACGAGGCCGGGTGCTGCCTATCGGCGGTTTAAAAGAAAAACTGCTGGCAGCCAAAAACGCAGGGATCCGGACGGTATGCGTGCCGAAGAAAAATAAGGCGGATATTGCAGAGATTTCTGAGGAGATCAAGAAAGGATTGCAGATTGTATTTGTAGAAACAATGGAGGAGGTAATCCAGACTGCGTTTGTGCCGACGTAGGAGAAAATAACATGGTAATAAAAAAGGTAGAATTGGAAACGGTTTGTGGATATACAAGTAAACTTCCAGAAAATATTTATCCGGAGATTGCATTTGTCGGGAAATCAAATGTCGGAAAATCTTCTTTGATTAATGCATTAATGAATCGGAAATCACTGGCAAGGACTTCATCCCAGCCAGGAAAAACGCAGACGATTAATTTTTATAATATTAACGATGAGATGTATCTGGTGGACCTGCCGGGGTACGGATATGCCAAAGCGTCCAAAACGGAACAGGAGCAATGGGGGAAGATGATAGAAGAGTATTTGCATACCTCCCATCAGTTAAAAAGAATTTTCCTGCTGGTGGATATCCGCCATAAGCCGTCTGCAAATGATAAGATGATGTACGATTGGATCGTTTATCATGGGTTTGAGCCGATCATTGTTGCTACAAAATCAGATAAGATCAAACGAAGCCAGCTGACAAAACGCTTAGAAGAGATTTGTTATGACCTTAATCTGGGAGACCAGACCTCACTGATTCCGTTTTCGGCAGAAACAAAACAGGGACGTAAGGAGATCTGGGACAGGATGGAAGTAATGACCGATAAAACGCAGTAAATGGTAAGAAAATGAAAAAAAAATACGTATTTGTAATAGTGATGCTTGTTTGTATATGGATGGTCGGAAGCGGAGCGACGGGTCTGTATCTGCATATGGAAACAGGCAGAGAAGAAGGGCAGGAATTTACAGTGGTAACGTCGTTTTATCCAATGTATATTGCTGCCCGGAATATTATAGGGGAAGCCGACGGCGTGACGCTGCAGAATTTAAGCGAACCGAAAACAGGATGCCTGCATGATTATCAATTGACTCCGGAGGATATGAAGCTGTTGTCAAAAGCCGACGTGTTTATCGTAAACGGCGGCGGGATAGAAAGTTTTTTAAGCGATGTAGCGGCGGCCTATCCTGACTTGCGCATAGTTCAGGCGTGCGACGGCATAGAAACGGACGGGGACAACGCCCATGTATGGATGAGTATCGGGCGTTACGAGCAGCAGATTGCCGGGATTACACAGGGACTTATGGATGCGGATGAAACGCATGGGAATGATTACAGGCAAAATTCTGCCGCTTATACAAAAAAACTGGAGAAATTGAAAGAAGAGGCAGAGGAACTAAAAAGAAGCATCGGCGGCGGAAAGGTCATTCTGTTTCATGAGGCGTACAGTTATCTGGCGGAAGAACTGGGACTGGAAACGGCATATGTAATGGATTTGGACGAGGAACGCCAGATCAGCGCAGGCGAAGTGGCGGATGTTATCCGTGAAATAGAAAAAAATCGGATTCCGGTCATTCTGGCAGAGGAGTTATACGGAAAGAGCATGGGAGATTCCGTAGAGTCGGAAACGGATACAAAAGTCGTTTATCTGGACACATTGGTACGCGGAGAATATGAAGCGGACAGCTATCTTGACGCTATGCGGGAAAATCTGCGGATCATAAGAGAAGCATACGGCCTTTAAAGAAGCGGGAGGAACGGCAATGCGCAAAATTGTGGAGCCATGTGGACTGCACTGCATTAAAATGCATCATATCACAGTGGTATTCGGCGAACAAACAGTATTAGAGGATGTCAATCTGCATATCCACTGCGGGACGCTGACAGCGATCATCGGGAAAAACGGAGCCGGAAAATCTACGTTGGTAAAGGCGTTGTTAGATGATATTCCACATTCCGGTGAAATTGAATTTCGGAATTTAAGAGATGAAAAAATCCATAACTTAACAATCGGCTATGTCCCTCAGAAAATCAATATAGAAAAATATACTCCGCTCAGTGTATACGACTTGTTTGCCAGTTATCATGGTAAGGTTCCGGCCTTTCTTGTAAAGAGCAGGAAGCTGTACCGTCAGGTGAAAGAACTGTTGGGAGTATTTGAAGCCGAGGAGCTGATCGATAAACAGGTATGCAATCTGTCCGGTGGACAGATGCAGAGGGTTTTATTGTCACTGGCAGTTATGAACGGGCCGGATCTGCTGTTACTGGATGAGCCGGAGGCCGGAATTGACCAAAACGGTATGGAATTGTTTTATAAAAATATCGGATATTTAAAAAAGCATTTTGACCTGGCGGTTATTTTAATTTCGCACGATTTGGAATATGTCAGGCATTATGCCGATCATGTGGTATTACTGGATAAAAAAATATTGTGCCAGGGAAGCGCGCAGGAAGTATTTGAAAGCGAGGAATTTAAAAAAGAGTTTGCAATGCCTTTCTGGCAGCCGGCAGAAGAACTGCCGCGGGAAACCGGGCATAAGGAGAAAGAAACGCCGTATGACGCCAGCTACAAAAAGAAAAACGTGAAACAGGACAGCAGGAGGGAAAAGCGATGATGGAGGAAATATTTTCCGTATTTCAGTATGATTTTATGAAACTGGCTCTGATTGCCGTCGTGATTATCACTCCGCTATTTGGAATATTGGGGACGATGATTGTCAGCCGGAAAATGGCGTTTTTCTCGGATGCGCTTGGCCATTCAGCGCTGACCGGTATTGCTGTCGGCGTTATTTTCGGAATGGCGGATTCTTCTCTCGCCATGATTCTGTTTGCCGTCGTTTTCGCGCTTGCTTTAAATAAAATTTTAGAAAAGGGAACGGCATCGGCAGATACGGTCATTTCGGTGTTTTCATCGTTAAGTATTGCCGTCGGCCTGGCAATACTTTCGAAAGGCGGAAATTTTTCGAAATATTCCAGCCTGCTTGTGGGTGATATTTTAAGTATTACAAAAAAGGAAATTCTGTATTTAGTCTTTATATTTGCTGCGCTGCTGGTATTCTGGTGCGTCGGATTTAACCGGCTGAATGCAATTACGGTTCATCGGACGCTGGCGAAGAGTTTCGGATTTCGTGTCAAACTGCTGGAAAATCTGTTTGCAGTGTTTACTGCGCTGACCGTGATGCTGTCTATTAAATGGGTGGGGATATTGATTATTAATGCACTGTTGATTCTGCCTGCGGCAGCGAGCCGGAATATTTCGGAAAATATGCGCGAATATCATTTGCTGGCAGTGATTTTCTCTATGTTTTCTGGAGTGGCCGGGCTTATGTTTTCTTATTTTACAAATGTGGCGACCGGGCCGATGATCGTGATCGTGGCCGCGGTGATTTATTTTGGGACATTTACTTATATGCATGTCGGGGAACGTCAGAGGTAGGAGGGCCGCTGGCGTTTTTTTGTTTTTTATCAAGGATTTATTTTTAAAGAACCAAAGATTTGTGTGTGGGAATTGGGCCGCCCACTTTCCGGTACTCTTATCTGCTGCCTGTTTCGTCAAATGGATTTTCTAATCACCCTGTTTAAAAATATTGCTGCGTACGCAACAGCCCTCGATTTGCCATCCGGGCAAACTCGGGCTTTCCGGGACATCCCTGTCCCGGAATTGCTGGCTCCATACAGGGTGCTAAGAAAATCTCATTTTCCTGCACAAGGCAGGGAGTAAGAGTACCGGAAAGCGGGCGGTTCAACGTTACAGACAAATTTTTCAGCCTTAAAAATAAATTTGATAAAAAACAAATAAAAAGCACATAAAAAAATCATATAAAAAACATATAAAAAATCACATAAAAAAATCACATAAAAAAATAAAAAACGGATAAAATATTCGTACAATTAAAATATATAGAATTTTTATACGAAAGAGGGGGAATCATGGGAAAATTTGTGTATCGAATGATTTTGATTATAGCAGTAACAGGAATAACGGCAATCAGTATTGTATATTATGAAAACCATATTATGGAGCAGGAAAGCTATGAAGCCGGAACGTTGATATAAGACGCAGGCAAAGCTGAATTGGGAATGAAAAAGAACAGAAAAAGCCGTATGGTATGTGTGAGGGAAATATGAGCAAACAGGAAACTTTATATTTGAAAATACCGCAGAACGTGGTGGTGAAAGACAGGGTTGTTACGCTGGGCGACGTTGCAAAAATGGAATGTACGGACCAGATTATTCTTCGGAAGATCAAATTGATGAAGATCTATTCTTTTTCGGAAGATAAAAATAAGAAGAAGCACCAGAAGCAGGTCATGTCTGTTTTGCAGGTTTTGAAACTGATCCATGAGCAATGTCCGGATTTACAGATTGATAATATCGGAGAAATTGATTTTGTAATGGTATATAAACCAATGGAGGAATCCGCAGCGGCATCCTGGTTAAAAACAATCATTCTGTGTGTGGTGATCTTTTTCGGAGCGGCATTTTCTATTATGGCATTTAATAACGATGTCGGCGTAAATGATCTGTTTGACAAACTGGCCAGACAGGTGACAGGAGGGGAAGAAAACGGCAGCCTTATTTTGCAGATAATGTACTCCGTTGGGTTATCGGTCGGAATCCTGGTGTTTTATAACCATGCGGGCAGAAAGAGAAATGCAAACGACCCTACGCCGGTACAGGTGGAAATGCGAAAATATGAAACGGATTCCGATACCGCGTTTATTGAAAACAGCAGCCGTGAAGGCAGCAGCGTGGAAGTAAAGTAACAGGGACAAAAAAGCAGAAAAACGAAAAGTAGAAACACAAAAAGCAAAAATAAAGAAGCAGAAAACAGGTAACAGATAACAGGGGAAGCGGCGAATTATGATTGGAAAATATATTTTATTGGCTATTATAGGTTTGGGGGCGGGTACGACAGCATCTGCCGGAGTGTTTGCCTTTTTTGTGACGCTTGGTATCGTCCCCCGGATTGCGGATAAGTCAAAAACAGGAAAACATATTATCAGCTATGAAAATGCGATTATACTCGGCGGAATCTGGGGAAATCTGTTTTCTGTTTTTTTAAACTGGCGTTTTCCGGTTGGCGACTGGTTTTTATGGTTGTATGGACTGGGCGCCGGAATTTATGTCGGGTGTATTTCTATCGCGCTGGCGGAAATCCTGCATGTGTTTCCTGTACTGTTCCATCGGCTGAAACTTCGTACCGGATTGAATACGCTGATTTTGGTAATGGCCGCAGGAAAGACGCTGGGAGCTTTTTATTTCTTTTTGCATAATATGAAAAAATAAGGGGCTGTTGCAAAAGTAGATGAATCATCTACTGGAGCAACGGCTTCTTTTTTCTATCTAAAAATAAAAAGCAGGTTCCGAAGAACCTGCCATCCAT
>JAAWJJ010000075.1 GCA_022796875.1 Eubacterium sp.
CCATGGATGGCAGGTTCTTCGGAGCCTGCTTTTTATTTTTAGATAGAAAAAAGAAGCCGTTGCTCCAGTAGATGATTCATCTACTTTTGCAACAGCCCCTTTTACTGGTATCAGAAACGGTCCTGGTGATAATAGGAAATAGGATTACTTGTAGGAGAGGAGAAAAACAGTGGGGATAAAAAAATATAAAATTCATGTAAGCAATGAAGTGCTGGGGGATCTGAAACGTCGGCTGTGAAATATTCGCTGGTCATCCCGTATTGAGGGCGCAGCATGGGAATATGGGGCGGATTATGATTATCTGGAAGAACTTTGCAGGTATTGGAAAGAAGACTATGACTGGAGAAAATGGGAGGGACGCCTCAAGGTTTATCCGCATTTTTTCAGCAATATTGATGGAGTGGATATTCATTTCTGGCATATTCTTGGCAAGGGAAGACACCCATTTCCAGTGTTGCTGCTACATGGATGGCCAGGTTCTGCATTTGAATTTTTTGATACAATTGAGCTGCTGACCGATCCCGGAAGCCATGGCGGTAATCCGAAAGATGCGCTGGATGTTATTATTCCTGATTTGCCTGATTTTGGATGGAGCGGAAAACCCTGTGTTCCGGGGGGGCGCTGACCGTATTGCCAGGGCTCTTGATATATTGATGACAAAAGAACTTCAGTATTCCGGATATGGTGTGCAGGGAGGCGACTGGGGTGTAATGATTGCAGCACGGCTTGGCAGCAATTTCCCGGACAGGGTTGCGGCAATCCACCTGAATTATGCAATGCTCCCGATTCCTGTGATTGATGAATTGAGCGAGGAGGATATGGAAGCTTGTCGGCGTCTGGAGGAATTTGATTTTTGGGAAAGGGCCTATCACCTGGTTCAGAAAACAAAATGTGATATGGTTACATTTGAACAGACGGATTCCCCTGTCGGGCTCGCCGCATGGATTATTGAAAAATTCTGGTCCTGGAGCGCAGGATACCGGGAATCGCGGAAAAAGGGTATGAAAAGGAACTGACAGGCGATTATTACAGGGATGGGTATAACCTGTTTGTGCGGCTTAGGGAATATAAAGAAAATGAACTGTTGTTTCTGCGGTATTTGGGAATGCCGCTAAAACTTAAGCAAAAGCTCTTCGTGGAATTGAAAGAACTTGTATTTTTGTGTATACTTGAAAAAAGAAATTTGGCTAAGAAATCAGGAGCTAAATAGGAGGGCTTCATATGCTTGATGTGATACCTAACGAAGAAGAAATGATGGTTTTAGTTGGAAAATCATTATATGATGTATGGAATAAGTTATGTGCTTTAATTAATGAAAACTATGACATGGATTGTTCGTGGGATAAAGGCGGCAAAGCATGGAAATATGAATATAAATATCGTCGGGGCGGTAAAACACTGTGTGCATTATATGCAAGAGAAAACTGTGTGGGTTTTATGATTATCTTAGGGAAAAACGAACGGTTAAAATTTGAAACAGATAGAGAAAACTACGGGGAGGAAGTTCAGGAAATATATGACAAAGCCGAAACTTACCGTGATGGGAAATGGATCATGTTTGAGCCGGTGGATACCTCTTTGTTTCATGACTTCATTAAACTGTTGAGAATTAAAAGAAAACCAGACAGAAAGTAAAGTTACTGTTGAATCAGACAATTCGGAATTTGAGGAGGTAAATTCATGTTATCAATTTGTGGACTTGATTGCTGTGGCGAGTGTAATAAGAAAAATGATTGTGGCGGCTGTGTGAAAACGGATAGACATCCTTTCGGAGGAACGTGTGTGGCAGCGGAATGTGTCAAGCGGGAAGGAGTGGAAGAACTATTGGGAACTATGGAGGGCGATAATTTGAAAATTATGGAGGTAAAGGACAGAACCGCACCGTTGGTAGAACAATTATTAAAAGTATGGGAAAGTTTTGTAAAGGCAACACACTTCTTTTTATCAGAGGACGATTATGCTTGCTTTCTTGATGTCACACGGTCGGATATGTTATTTTCAAATACAACATTACTTTATCACAACAAGAGGAGATGGATATGGAGAAAAAATCAAGAAAACAGGCAATAGAAGAATTATCGTTGATGCTTATTTACCTTACAAGATTTCAGGATAATAATGAGTATTGCCGGTATTTGGAAAATAGTTGGAAAGGCTATGATTTTGAGATTTTAAATGAGTTGGAACAGAAAAAATTATTGTTACAGCCGAGGAAAAGTAAATGTGTATATTTATCGGAAGAAGGTAAAGAAGCGGCGAAAAATCTGCTTACTGAATACAATATAGCCGATAAGGATATTTTAGAAAAGTTTGAATTTAGAAATATAGAACAAACGGAAGCAGAACAGACAGCAGCTATTGAACAGATCTGTTTTCCGCCTAACGAAGCATGTTCAGAGCAGAATATGATAGAGCGGGTTGCGGCAGCACAAGATTTATTTTTGGTGGCAGTGGATAAGAGAACAGGAAAGATAGCAGGATTTTTAAATGGGATTGCAACAGATGAATATCGTTTCAGGGACGGGTTCTTTACCGATGCCGGCTTACATAACCCGGAAGGAAAAAATATAATGCTGCTTGGCTTGGATGTATTACCGGAATATAGAAAACAGGGACTCGGCAGAGAGCTTGTATATCAATATCTGCGAAGAGAGCGGGAAAAATGCAGGCACGAGGTTATCCTTACCTGTCTTCCCTCAAAAGTAAAAATGTATAAGAAATTTGGTTTTATGGATCGTGGAATTGCAGATTCAATCTGGGGCGGCGAAGAATGGCATGAAATGAGCTGCAGATTAGGATGGTGATTATTCCGTCTGTTTACTGGTACTGGTGATTCTGTTTACAATGAAAGAGGTGATACGTTGGAAGTAAAATTTTATGATACGGTTGATGATAAATTACTGAAGTTTGCAGTAATCATTTCACAAAGTAATGGAAAATGGGTATTCTGCAAACATAAAGAAAGAGATACATATGAAGTGCCGGGGGGACATAGGGAAGAGAGAGAAAGTATTTTTGAAACAGCTGAAAGAGAATTACAGGAGGAAACCGGCGCAGTAAAATTTGATATCAGGCCGATATGTGTTTATTCCGTTACAGGAAAGAACAGGGTAAATGATACCGGCGAGGAAACTTTTGGCCTGCTGTGTTTTGCTGAGATACAGGAATTTTCAGGGGAACTTCACAGTGAGATGGAGAAAGTGGTGCTTATGGATGAATTGCCTGAAAATTGGACGTATCCGTTAATACAGCCGAAGCTGCTGGAAAAGTATCTGCAAACAATTTAAGAGTCTATAAGTTTAGAAGAGTTATGGGAATTGTTTCCTGTCTTTTTGACAGAGTATCAGGCTTGATGGAAAGAGTGGTATTCAGAAGAAAGATATTTGAAAAAAATATTACCGCAGGACGCAAGAATCCGGTTTATCTTTTAAAAAGGGAGATACGGACGCCATAACCGAATTTATTCAAAAATACACAGAAAAAGAAAGGTTATTGTACCTGAAAAGGAGGAAAAAATGTTATTTATAGCTTATCCAAAATGTTCCACATGCCAGAAAGCCAGAAAATGGCTGGATGAACATAATTTAGAATACATAGAACGCCAAATTGCAGAAGAGAATCCCTCTTATGATGAATTAAAAGAATGGCACAGGAAGAGCGGGCTTTCATTAAAGAAGTTTTTTAACACCAGCGGTATGCTTTATAAAGAAATGCAGTTAAAGGATAAACTTCCGCTCATGAGCGAAGAGGAACAGTTAAAGCTTCTTGCTACGAATGGAATGCTTGTAAAACGTCCTGTTATTGTTAGTGAAGATAAAGTGTTTACAGGCTTCAAAGAAACGGAGTGGGAAAGCTTATTATAAAACAGGAAATAAAGAAAGTGGCATGTCAACATTTGAAAGGGGAAAAATATGCCGTTTACGGAAATATGCATGTATCAGGTTAAACCGCAAAAAGTGGAAGATTTTAAAACACTGATGTCGGAAGTAAAACACCTTTTTACATGAGCAGAAAAAATTTTCTTTCAAATAGCTCAAAAATGAATAGTGCATTAAACAACGTTATGGTAAAATAGAGAAAGAAAAAATTAAATTCAGAACAAGCTGAAGGTAAAATATGAGTGAATCTCTGCCGCTGCTTTAGCGATCGGATATTCCTGGCATGGGCTTGAAAATATTAATAATCAGTGGAACGTTAAAATCAGGGCGGCCGCCCAAAAATATCATGGCTCGGTGAGCGTGAAAGCACAGGAAAGTTCTTTTGTATTAAGCGTGCGTCTTGTCATTCCACTGCAAGAAGAAAACATTCCGCAACAAATAAGTTGATTTGTTATGTTGCATTGACGAAGAAAATGTTGAGAGCGGGCTCTCGATAATAAAAAGATTGGAGGAACAACAAAATGTCAATGGAAATTAATCACAGTTGCGGCAATTACAAAACAAACTATCCGGAAAGGTTGCAGCAGGAGCCGGAAAAGGCAAAAGAAATGAAAGAAACAAGGGAAATAAAAGAAACAAGGGAAACAAAAGAAACGAAAGAAACGAGAGAAACGGAAAAAACAAGAGAAGTGCTGCAGGATGAGTATATCAGTAGTGAAAAATCCGGCATCAGGCACAGCGGCCTGTATCGGTTGGGGCAGGATGAAAACGGGAATCCCAAAGTGATTTTTGACGCACCAAAAAAATCAGAAAGTGCAAACGGGACGGACGTACCGAAAAATGATATGGAAAAATGCACTGCCGATACCGGTAAGGTGGACCAGGAGATTGAAAAGTTAAAGGAACAGGAAAAACAACTGGAACAGCAGATCAAGTCGGCTTCCGGAGATGAAAAGAAAGTGAAAGAACTGGAACAGAAATTATTGCGGATCAGGAATGAATTAAGCCGGAAAGATAATGATACTTACAGGCGGCAGCATGCATCCGTTTTTTAAAAGAGATTTTCCCGGAATGAAGCGGCGGGAAACAGGAGAAATAATGGATATTATAATCAGGATTCATGATAAAAACGCATCAGTTATTTTTGAAAATATAAAAGCCTGTTTTTTGCAGGAATTTCTGGATAAAGAGTTTGAGTGGAAGCGTACGGGAACAGTATATACGACAAAGCTGCAGGAGGGCGGGGAAGAGATTGTCAGGATATTTGAGGAACTTGTGGAGAGATATCCTGAACTGGATGTAGAGGCGTCGTATTCCTATGATGTCAGGGAAGGCGACACCAGCGCGCAGTGGTGGGGAACTACCAGAATCTATTCGGAGAGGAAAGACGGGAAAACGGAAATTGTCAGTAGTTCGAGCACTTACTGGAATTGATGGAACTTACGGGTTCCGATGTTTGGAAATACCGTTTTTTCTAAAGCGGTAACCGGTGGCAGTTATTTGCAAATATAACGGGGGTACGTATGATCGGAAAACATAAAATGTTGTACAGATGGTTAAAGAGCATACGGAAAGAACAGGATTCTTACATAACTTCCCGGTTTCCGGGAGGAAATAAGATTTCTTATGCAGCTGCTGCAGCCGGTGCCGAGGCGCAGCGGACCGGGAATATACCGCTGTCCTGCCGTAGCCCGGATATTGAAAAAATATTGGAGCAGAAAAAGGAAACCTTTTCCGTCATGCTGCTTCGTCTGATTGACGAGAAAGGGATAAAAGATTCTGCCGTTTATAAAAACGAAAATATTGTTTTGGATGATTATGGCGAGGGGACGCTTTCGAAATAAAATGTCCTTTCGGAAGAGACCGGTTCTGTGATGAAATTTTGTAATATGTGTTTATCAAAAGAAAGGCAGGTAGCGCATATGAAAAAGGGATTTACAGAACTGGTTTTTGTTTTGGACAAAGCGGTTCCATGGGAGGATTGGAGGGTGATACGATTGGCGGTTTTAACAGTATGCTTTTAAAACAGAAAAAAGAAGATGGAGAACATACAAAAACGGCTGCCGGATGAAAGGAAAGGGGATGGCAGTTTCCTTTACTTGTTTTTTCGTCAATTCACATCATAAAGAAAAAACTGTATGGTTGGGAAGCAGGAGATTTCGCTGCTTCCTTTTTGGATTAGAAATCATTTCTGGCTCTGCCAGCCATTATTATGCACTGACAACGACCTCGTTTGAGGAGGCGGGGAAGTTGATGTGGCAAAAACACTTTTTATGCCTGGATTTCATTGATGAGTAACAAAAGTATGCAAAAAAACGAAAAAAATGTTTTAAGGTGTTCTTTACAAAAGGTGATTTATTTCGACATTGGTAAAATTATACAATAGCTGGGCAAAGTAAAGTTCTATTTCCGACAGCAGGAGAATAGGATAATATACACCGTTAAACAAAAATATATTTAAGAAAGGACATTTACCCGTAAAGGGTAAAAGAGGAAGGGAGCAGGATTCATGGTAGATAAAATGTTTGAGAACAATCAGGTAATAGTGGCAGGAGAAATTGTGTCAGAGTTTCAATACTCACATGAGGTATTCGGGGAAGGGTTTTATATGGTGGACTTATCGGTTAGCCGTTTAAGCAATTCTACGGATATTATTCCATTGATGGTATCGGAAAGGCTCATTGACGTTACAGAGGACTGCACCGGAGAATTTTTGCAGGCAGCAGGCCAGTTCCGCTCTTATAACAGGCATGAAGAAAAGAAAAACAGGCTGGTGCTGTCTGTTTTTGTAAGAGAACTAGAATTTTTGGCTCCGGATGATATGGTAGAGAAAAGCAATCAGATCTTTCTGGATGGATACATATGTAAAGAGCCGATCTACCGTAAGACGCCGTTGGGCAGGGAAATTGCTGATCTTTTGATTGCAGTCAACCGCTCTTATGGGAAATCAGACTACATTCCGTGTATCTGCTGGGGCAGAAACGCCCGTTTTGCCTCCGGATTTGAAGTGGGAGCGCATGTGCAGATACTGGGCAGGATCCAGAGCAGGGAATATGTGAAAAAACTGGATATGCAGGAAACTGTTAAACGTATTGCTTATGAAGTGTCCGTCAGCAAGATCGAATTTTTAGAGTGAGTTTGCATTTCGGGATATTTTGTGGTATTTTGGTAAGCATATAAATACTACAACGAATATTAAATAACTGACATCTTCGCTTGTCTGATTGTCCAGCTACTGTGTCAGAAAAACTAGCCGTAGCCACCGCTACGCCGTCGTTTTTTCCTTGTATCTGTAACAATTATCCTGCGCGAATATATCAGAGATTTAATTTTCGTTGTAGTAAATTGTAATACATGGGAATACACTGGTATACATTGGAGGAAAGCAAAATGAAGGTTGAAAATCTTACTGTTTATTATGGCGAAAGTAAGACAAACGCGGCATTTGGAAAGGCGGTTGAGATGGGCGGCCAGGGACAGTCCGTTTACATTATTCAATTCTTTAAAGCAAAAAATATACAATACGCGGATTTTCTGGAAAGGCTGGAACCGGAAGTGAAGTTCTTTCATTTCCAGAGAGCCGAAGGAGATTATTCTTCCTTGTCGGACGTCGAAAAAGAAGAAGAACTTATGAATACAAAAAACGCGATAAATTTTGCAAGGAAAGTCATGACAACAAGAGAATGTGATCTGTTGATTCTGGATGAATTTCTGGATGTCGTTCATAACCGGATGATAGAAAAAGAGGAATTAGATGAGTTTTTCCGGGCGAAACCGGAGGAAATGGAACTGATATTAACCGGAAAGCAGTTAGAAGAGGAGATCCGCAAACGCGCTTCTAAAGTATATCATATTACAACGGAATAGTTGACAAAGCGAAAGCGCAATGCTATAGTAAAAATATATTTTTGGATAGAGGTCGCACGATTTATCAGTAACAGACTGGATGTGTCAGGCACAGGAGAAAGTCTGCGAAAGGGGAGAGTGCCGAAAGAAACGGAAAACTGAAAGCCGGTTCTTGGGGGTATGGTAAATAGCCATATCACTGTCATCTTATACGGATGGGGAGCTATCATTCTTTTTGGATTAAAGGCCGACCGTTTACGTGTCGGCTTTTTCTTTTACGGAAAATCCTTTGGATTTTCAAAGGGACACAGGAAAATGCTGGAAAAGGCAAGGAGGAAATTATGGCATTATTTAAGGGCGCAGGTGTGGCGATCGTTACACCGATGAAAGAAAATCTGGAAGTAAATTATGAAAAACTGGAAGAGATCATTGAAATGCAGATTGCAGGAGGAACCGACTGTATCGTGATCGCCGGAACGACGGGAGAGGGTTCTACACTGAGTATAGAAGAGCATGTGGAAGTAGTAGGCGCTGCGGTCCGCATGACAAAAAAAAGAATACCGGTGGTAGCAGGTACAGGTTCCAACTGTACGCAGACAGCCGTGGAACTTTCAAAGGATGCGCAAAACTCCGGGGCAGACGGGATACTTGTCGTTACCCCGTATTATAACAAGGCCACGCAGAACGGCCTGATTGCGCATTATTCCCAAATTGCAGACGCGGTAAAAGTACCGATTATCATGTATAACGTGCCGTCCAGGACCGGCTGTAATATTTTGCCGGAAACGGCCGCGGCATTGTTCCAGGCGAAAGAAAATATCGTGGGGATGAAAGACGCTGCGGGAAATATTGAGCAGTCCGTACATACGATGTGCCTGACGGACGGGAAGCTGGAAATGTATTCCGGGAACGACGATCAGGTAGTACCTCTGCTTTCGGTCGGAGGTATCGGCGTTATTTCCGTATTGTCGAATGTCGCGCCGCGCTATGTGCATGATATGGTTATGAGTTATTTAAACGGAGATACGAAAAAAGCGGCCAAAATGCAGATCGAAGCCTATCCGTTGATCAAACAGCTATTCTGCGAGGTGAATCCGATTCCGGTAAAAGCCGCCATGAATCTGATGGGACTGAATGTCGGATCTTTACGCTCTCCACTGACAGAGATGGAAAAAGTGCACGAACCGGCGTTGAAAGAAGAATTGAAAAAATTCGGGCTGGAACTGGCTTAAAGCAGGCCGGGACCGGTTTAAAACAGGCTGGGGCTGGTTTGGCCGGCTCTGGCTTAAATTGTTATAAGAGGACTATAGGAGGAAAAAATGACAAGAGCGATTATGCACGGATGTAACGGCAAAATGGGACAGGTCATTACATCGTTATGCAAAGAAGAGAAAGAAATTGAAATTGTAGCGGGAATAGATGTTTCTGACCATATAAAAAATGATTATCCGGTTTTTTCCGAAATCGGGACATGTAACGTCGAAGCAGACGTGATTATTGATTTTGCGGCCGCTGCGGCGTTGGATGCGCTGATTGAATACAGCGTGGCAAAACAGATTCCGGTCATTGTCTGTACGACGGGACTGGATGAAGCGCAGGAGCAGAAACTAAAAGAGGCTTCCGGGAAAGTGGCGGTTTTAAAATCGGCAAATATGTCGCTGGGCATCAATACGCTTATGGAACTGCTTCATAAAGCGGCAGCCGTATTTGCACCGGCCGGATTTGATATGGAAATTGTCGAAAAACATCATAACCAGAAAGTCGACGCGCCGAGCGGGACGGCGCTCGCCCTGGCGGATGCGATCAATGAAACGCTGGACCATTCTTACGAATATCAGTACGACCGTTTTACACAGCGCAAAAAACGGGACAAAAACGAGATCGGCATCCAGTCCGTCCGCGGCGGTACGATCGTAGGGGAGCATGAAGTGATCTTCGCGGGCACGGATGAAGTGATTACTTTGAAACATACGGCGTATTCCAAAGCAATTTTTGCGAAAGGGGCGATCCAGGCAGCGAAATTCCTTGCAGGAAAGCCGGCAGGGATGTATGATATGAGTGACGTGATTAAAAATCAGTAAAGCGGGAACATCCGCAAACCAGCAGGGGGAAGAGCAGATGAGCGATACATACGAAGTATCAGAAATAAAGTATTTGAGAACACTGGCAAAACAATATCCGACCGTTGCGGCAGCGTCTACCGAGATCATTAATTTACAGGCGATCTTAAACCTGCCGAAATCAACGGAACATTTTATTACGGATCTGCATGGGGAATACGATCAGTTTCGGCATGTTTTAAAAAACGGTTCCGGAGCTATCCGGCGTAAGATCGAAGAGGAATTTGGAAGTTCGCTCGGCGCAGTAGAAAAACGTTCTCTGGCCACTCTTATTTATTATCCGGAACTGAAACTGGATGAAATACTTAAAAAAGAAGAAAATGTGGAAGACTGGTACAAAGTGATTTTATATCGCCTGATTTTGGTGTGCAAAGGAGCCTCTTCCAAATACACACGTTCCAAAGTGAGGAAGTCGCTGCCGTCGGATTTTGCATATGTCATCGAAGAACTGCTAAGCGGCAGGGATTTGTCGGATCAGGAAGCATATTACAATGAGATCATCCATTCCGTAATCTCTACGGGCCGGGCGCACGACCTCGTAATTGCGCTCTGCAATCTGATCCGCCGGTTTGTAGTGGATCATTTGCATGTAGTCGGAGATATTTTTGACAGGGGGCCGCGCCCTCATGACATACTGGATACTTTGATTGCCCATCATTCCGTAGACATCCAGTGGGGAAACCACGATGTGCTCTGGATGGGGGCGGCCGCGGGAGAAACCTGCTGTATGGCAAACCTGCTGCGGATTTCGGCAAAATACGGAAATCTGAATATACTGGAAGACGGATACGGGATCAATATGATACCGTTGGTAAGGCTGGCTATGAATCAGTATGCGGACGACCCGTGCGCTTGTTTTAAACTGGATTACAGAGAAGACGAATACGATATCCGTGATGCGGAACTGGATAAAAAGATGCATAAAGCAATCGCGGTCATCCAGTTTAAACTGGAAGGACAGAAAATGAAGCAGCATCCGGATTTCGATATGTCGGAACGCCTGATTATGCATACGATGAATCTGGAAAAAGGCACGGTAATCGTAGAAGGAAAAGAATATAAGTTAAAAGACACTTATTTCCCGACGCTCGACCCGAAAGACCCGTATAAGCTGACAAAAGAAGAACAGGATGTGGTGGATCATTTACAGGCATGTTTCTTAAACTGTGAAAAATTACAGAAGCACGTCCGTTTCCTTTACCGGAAAGGCGGCCTGTACAAAGTGTATAACGGAAACCTGCTTTATCACGGCTGCGTGCCGTTGAATGAAAACGGAACCTTTAAAAAAGTCAACATATACGGAAAGGAATACAGCGGAAAAGCGTTGTATGATATTTTGGAAAGCTACGCCCGCAAGGCCTATTATTCCCTGGATCCGGTGGAAAAGCAGCGGGGCAGGGACCTGATGTGGTTTACATGGGAAAACAAAAACTCGCCTGTTTTCGGAAAGGCTAAAATGACGACGTTTGAGCGGTATTTTATTGCGGACAAAGCAACGCATAAAGAACCGAAAAATCCATATTATAAGTTGGTGGAAAATGAAGAAGTTGTTAATAATATCATGAAAGAGTTCGGGTTGTCCGGCGAAGATGCCCATATTGTAAACGGGCATATTCCGGTGGAACAGAAGAAAGGGGAGTCGCCGATTAAATGCAACGGGAAACTGCTGATCATCGACGGCGGTTTTTCAAAAGCATATCAGGCGAAAACCGGTATTGCAGGCTATACTCTGATCTATAATTCCTACGGCCTTGTCCTGGCGGCGCATGAACCGTTCGAGTCCGTGGAAAAAGCAGTTATGGATGAACTCGATATTCATTCGGATACTATACTCGTACAAAAAGTCGTCAGGAGGAAACGTGTGGCGGATACGGATGTCGGGAAAGAATTAAAGGACAGTATTGAAGGACTGGAACGGCTTCTTCATGCGTACCGGACGGGGGAACTGGCAGAGAAAGATATTTGAGAGAGCTCTGCGGCTGAACTTATTTTTCTGCCGCAGGGAAAAACAGGCGTGCAGCCGCGGAGTGCGTCTATGGAGAAAAAATGATTGCGGCAGACAGTAAAAGATGGTAGTATAGAAGTGAAAACAGCCGTTTTGACGCTGGAGGTGAGCAGATGATACAACGCAAGTCCCCGCCTGACATTACAATTACAGAAGACCATATGAATGCATTTTTATTGCTGTATCCTGTAGAAGAAGGGGAACCGGATTATACAGTAAAAGAACTGAGAGATTACCTTGCCACATATTCCGTAGTATATGGAGTAGACGACAGGGTAATTGCAGCGATGATTACAGGGAAGAAATACATGGAAAGGGTTTGCGTAGCAAGGGGCAGACCCATGAAAGAGGGGAAAGACGGCTATTTTGTCTATAATTTTAATAAAAAACCGAATCGGAAACCGGTAGAAAAAGAAGACGGTACGGTGGACTACTGGGGAATCAACCTGATAGAAACCGTAGTGCGGGGCCAGGCGATCGTAGAATATCATCCGGCCGTTCAGGGACAGACCGGATACACGGTAAAAGGAGTGGCCAGCACGCCGTCAAAAGTAAAAGATCTTCCTCCGTTGAAAGGGCGCGGATTTGAAAGAAGCGCGGATAATACGACATATATTGCGACGCTGGACGGAAAGATCGAGCAGGAGGGAGATCATATTGTCATTAATCCGGTTTACGAAGTATTCGGAAACGCGGATATGAAAGTTGGCAATATCAATTTCCCCGGAGCCGTTATTATACACGGAAACGTTTGTACCGGAACAACGATTAAAGCGGTCGAATCTATCACGGTAGACGGAACGATAGAATCGGCGCATGTGGAGTCCGGGAAAGATATCATTGTCAGAAACGGCGTCAAAGGCGCCGAAAACGCAAAGATAATTGCAAAAGGAAGCATCAGTGCAAAATATATAGAATTTGCAAATGTGGAAGCCGGGGGCGATATCCATGCGGATGCGATTATAAATTCGGAAGTATACTGCAGGGAAAAAGTAATCCTGACCGGAAAACACGGGATGATTACCGGTGGAAAGATCGTTGCGGTACGCGGGGTCGATGCAAAGGAAATCGGGAATAACGCAGAAAATCAGACGATGATTCATGTCGGCGCGCAGCCGGACGTACTGCGACAGGCAGAAGCTGTGAAAAGACAGGTCAGAGAGCTTCAGGGAAATATCAAACGGATCGAGCAGGGAATCGAAAACTTTGACAAACTGGCCGATGCGAAGAAAGAACTTTCCAAAGACGACCCGAGGCGGATGCAGTTATTGAAAATAAGAATCCGTGATACGGCGAAGCTGGCAGCAGAGAAAGCGAAACTGGCCAATCTCGAAAAGATTATAGAAGAGTCCGCAGGAGCGAAAGTCCTGGTTCTGTCAAAAGTTAATGCCGGTACGGAAATCGGGATCGATAATATCCGGGTGGTATTAAAGGATTATTACGAACATGTGGAATTTGTCAAACGGATGAATAAGATTACAATGAACAGCCTGGTTGCCGCTCCGTCCAAAGGAAATTAGTATAATGGGAAACACATTTGTGTTTCTCATTTGTTGCTTTTCACGGAGTGGGGAAAGCCGCTGGCAGTTTGGCCGTTTCTTTATTGAACGGCTTTCTTCATAATTTCTAAAAGTTGGCGGTATAAAAAATATTATCAGAACTTTTTTAACATGGATTTCCGTCTGTACTGCCAGAACCGGGAAAGCAGTTCCAGAATTTTTAGTATCCCTAACTCCGGGATGGGCGGATGTGATTTGATTCCCCCGATTCAAACTCGGTTTTCCGTCAGGAGAATGAGCACCGGCGGCGGGACTTTTGTTTTCTTCCATTGGAAGTCTTTTGTGTGTTTTTCTTATCAGCGGCAGGAAAAGCACGAATGGGTATGCCAGGCGACTGTCTGAGGGACTGCCATAACAAATAATTCCGGATTTCGGCGCTTTTATATGGCAGTCCCGAGTTTCGCAGGGCATACCCTCATCGAACGTGCTTGACGCCGCTGTTAGAAAAACCAGAAAGGCTGTCCAGGAAGAAAAACATGTCC